>JANOEA010000441.1:0-7564 GCA_031412975.1 Pseudomonadota bacterium
AAATTGTTGATGATGATGGATGCGAAAACGAACGCGAGGATACCCCAGCGCCAGCGGGTGGGGGCGATGTCTGCGGTGGTGCTGGTGTGGTTCACCCGTTTCTCCCCGAGGTTTTGGATGGTGTAGCGGGCTTTGACAGTATGGGATAGCAGGAAGGCCGGGTGGGAAGGATTTTCAATGGCAGGACGGTTGAACGGCAAGATTGGCGGAAAACCGGGGTCACCATTGCGCCGCCCGTGTCAACAAGGCCGACAAAACTTCTCCCGAGATCCGGGCTCGTGTTTTCTACGGACGCCAAATCGGGACAGCGGACGCCAAATCGGGACAGGCATGGGCTGGGCTATTCCCAGGAGCGCCAAATCGGGACCATGGGCTGGGCTATTCCCGACGAGGCCGTACCCATCGCGGACGCGGCGTCATGGGGGCAGCTTTCCCATGGGCGACTGATGGCTGTCCCGAATTGGTCCCCGAATTGGTCCCGAATTGCCGTCGTCGAATTGCTCCGTCCCGAATTGGCCCGGACCACGAACCGGCAGAATGCGTGTAATCGACGCGACACATTTAGGTAAGTAGCGATACGGCAGCACATCGCGTCGCGTCGGACTGCGCAGGGGATCTTGCTTGCCACGGCGTCGGCATCATGGCTGCCCCGATCCGCACTTCCGGGGCGCAAACTGTGGTCAAGGAACGGTTTCGGTCCGATCCGAAGCGAAACTGAACTCTGACCATGGTTTCCCGGGCAGGCTGCCCCGAGAGGGCGTTTGAATTTCCCATGCCCCAAGGCCGCGACGTTTATTTGAACGCCGGATCAGGGGAACCGCAGACCGGCGTGCGCGGGCATGTGCAGACGCGCGCGAACAGGAACCCGGAACACCAGGAGACGACGATGAAACCGCTTACCCCCGCATCACGACGCGCGCCGATGCGCAAGCTTGCCTTGGCGACGTGCACGCTGCTCGGACTCGTTGCGATCGCCGGCTGCACGCAGGCACCGACCCGGCCGACGGCATCGACCGCATGGGGCTCGATCCCCACCAGCGCAGGACAGATACCGCCGGGATCGGATCGCGACAAGGATGGCGTTTCCGACGAACGTGAGCGCGATCTGGGCAGCAATCCCGAACAAGCCGACAGCGACAAGGATGGTTATCCCGACGGTGTCGAGGACCGTCTGGCGGATTTTGGTTTCGATCTCACCAGGGCCGACACGGATCGTGACGGCGACGGCCTCAGCGCGGCACGCGAAGCGGAGCTGCAGACCGATCCCGCTTCGTACGACAGCGATGGCGATGGCTGGAGCGACTTCGACGAAGTCTTGAATGAATACTTCGGCTACGACCCGCGCGTGAAAACTGCCGACATGGATTTCGACGGCCTGGGCGACGCGCTGGAACAACGGCTGGGTTCATCGCCGCGCAAGGTCGACAGCAACGATGACGGCATCAGTGACTTCCAAGCGTATTCCGCCGACCAGTCGCCGATCGGCCCGCCGCTGAAGGGCGCGCTGGCCGATCTGATCGGCACCACGTACAGCCCGGCGATGGGCGAGGCACTGGCGCGGATCCGCAAGGGTGGCGCATTTCCCGACGACATCGCCGGCCAGCTGCCCTATCCCGACGTGACCGCGCCACTGGTGAAGCAACAGATCCGGCCCTCGGCGGCGTTGATGCAGCGATCGCTATACAACCCTCACAACTCGCCCGGCATCTACAAGCCTTACACCGAGATCGAGCAGGAATTGTTCAAGCTGGCGCAAGACTTCGACGGCAGTCCGGGGCCGCTGTTGGTGCGGTTGTTCTACTGGACCGGACAGACCATCGAGAGCTGCGGCGGCAAACGACGGCCCGGGCGCAAGATCTACGCGGTCAAGGTGTCGGCCAATCCGCAGCAGAACAATCCGGAACCGGAAGTCGCCTTTCTCGGCGTGCATCATGCCCGCGAACTGATCACCGCCTACCAGACCATGCGCCTGCTGCACGCGCTGACCGACGGCTACACCACCAACAGTCAGATCAAGAAGTTGATCGACACGCGGGAGGTGTGGGTGATTCCGGTGGTCAACCCCAACGGCTACGAGCGCGCCGTCGCCAATCAGGTCGACTGGCGCAAGAATACGCGCCTGACTGAAGGGCAGAAGCGTTGCGGCACGGACCTCAATCGCAACTATGCCTTCGCACACCCCAGCACATTCACGCAGGCACAGCGCATGTCGCTGCCGGACATGGGCTTGAGCGGTGTCGATACGAGCACCGGCAACCTGGCGCCGGACTCCGACACCTTCCCCGGCCCGCAACCGTTCTCCGAAGTCGAAACGCAGGCCGTGCGCGGTCTCGCCCACAGTCAGTTCCTGACCCGGAAGAAGCGGGAAGTGGACGGCTTGGCATGCATGCTGTCCTGGCACAGCTACGGCGGCGTGGTCGGCCACCCGATGGGGCACGTGGCGGTACCGCCCGCGACCAATCTCGACCCACCCGATGTCGCGCCGTTCGACGCACTGACCAAGGCGATGGCGCAAGCCGCCGGCTATACCGATGTGCAGGACGACTACGCCACTGTGGGTGTCGTCGATGGCTGCTCGACGCCGCATTACATGGTGTACGGCGATTCGAACGACTGGTTCTACAAGGACGGCGATACGTTTTCAGTGCTGATCGAAGAGTTCTCGTCGCCGGAACGCGGTAGCTGCCCGAACGGTCCGATCCAGAACGATTTCAATCCACAAACCGCGGTCTTGCGGGATGCGGTCGCCGACATCAACGTCAAGGCGGCGCTGGCGATGCTGAAAAACTGTCCGCCATGAAACGCGCGGTTTGCAGTCAAACCAGGAAATCCATGATCCCAAGCTCGGCCGCGGGCCTGTCGATGCAGGACAAGCGCCCGTGGATGCGTTGGAGATTGACTGTGTTGTGGATGCCCCGGTTTTGCCGGGACGGTCAAGCCCGGAGCGGGTCAGCAGGAACACAGGCTGGCCCGAGCGGCGGGAGGCGTTTTGTTGGCCCGGTTGACACGGACGGCGCAATGGTGACCCCATCATCCAAGCTGCGTTTCAGCTTCGGGCGTTTCCGTCACCTGCTGCGTGCGACCTTTGGCATGGCCGCGGAGAATTGTTCAGAGTCTCGTGGTCGGGATGGAACGTAACGTCGGCCGTCTGTGCGAACCGACACGCTTCTCATCGCGACCGGGATCGAACTCCCGAAGGTCGATCCGGTGGACCGCATCGCGAGTGGTAATCTTTCCCCGCATCGTGCTCCGGTGACCCGACAAGGAACCTTCCATGCATAGCCTCACCCGCAAGTCCGCTCTCGCCGTCGCCCTGTCGCTGTCGCTGCTCGCATCGCCGGCGTTCGCCGGAGATGCTTCGACCGCTGCGACGGACGCCAAGGCTGCAGCGCCCGCCGGCACCGAATCGCCGGGCACGACGCCAGGCGGTAAGGCGACCTTTCTCGTGCCCGGTGGCTGGGGCAACAAAGTGGAGGGAAGTGCGGTCGTGTTGACGCCGCCCGAAGCCGACGGCTCGCGCTTCGCGATCATCGATGCGAGCGCCGACAGCGCCGATGCCGCGGTGCTCGAAGGCTGGAAGCTGCTGGGCCTGTCGCCGAAGCTGGTCGTCGCGACCGACGCCGCGCCGCGCGACGGCTGGGAACAGCGTCGCTTCTACGAGTACGACGTGCCGCAGAACGCCAAGCGCGCGGTCAGCGCGGGTGCTTACCGCAAGGGCACCGCCTGGACGGTGGTGCTGGTCGATGCCGACCAGGCCATCGCGGAGAAGCGCGCATCGCAGTTCGGCAAGCTCTTCCAGCGCCTGCAGCCGGCCGGCCACACGCGCGAGAACTTCGCCGATCGAACCGCGCACAAGCTCGACGAGGCGCGCCTGCAACAGGTCGCCGACTTCGTCGAGCGGATGCGCCGGGATTTCGAAGTGCCGGGCGTTGCGATCGGAATCGTGCAGGACGGCAAGGTCGTGCTGTCGCGCGGGTTCGGCGTGCGGACGCTGGGCAAGCCGGCGAAAGTCGACGGCGACACGCGCTTCATGATCGCCTCCAACACCAAGGCGCTGACCACGCTGATGCTGGCCAAGCTCGTCGATGCCGGCAAGCTCGACTGGAACGCGCGCGCCAAAGATGTCTATCCAGGCTTCAAGCTGGGCAGCGACGCGGTCACCGACAAGGTGCTTGTCAAGCATCTGATCTGCGCCTGCACCGGCTTGCCGCGGCAGGATTTCGAATGGCTGTTCGAAGGCGAGAAGCAGACGCCGCAGAAGGTGATGGTCACGCTAGGAACCATGCAGCCGACCAGCGGCTTCGGCGAACTGTTCCAGTATTCCAATCCGATGGCGGCGGCCGCTGGCTACATTGGCGGACACATCGTGCATCCGGACAGCGAGCTCGGCGCCGGCTACGACCAGGCGATGCAGTCGCTGGTGTTCGATCCGCTCGGCATGCGCAACACCACCTTCGACTACGCGAAGGCGCAGACCGGCAACTACGCCAGCCCGCATGGTTTCGACATCGATCGCAAGGTCGCGCTCATGGGCATGGGCTTGAACGACACCGTCGTCGCGTCGCGCCCCGCTGGTGCGGCGTGGGGCACGGTGAACGACCTGCTCAAGTACGTGCAGATGGAGATCGACCGTGGCCTGCTGCCGGACCGCGAGCGCTACATCGGAGAGGCCGCGCTGCTGCAGCGGCGCGAGGCGCAGATCTCGCTGGGCGTGGATCGCGACTATGCGATGGCGCTGATGGTCGACAACAGTGACGGCGTCACCGTGATTGATCACGGCGGCGACATGGGCGGCTTCCACTCCAACATGATGTGGTGGCCGGAGCAGAAGGTCGGCGCGGTGATCCTCACCAATGCCGACGAAGGCGTGTACATGCGCGGGCCGTTCAAGCGCCGGCTGATGGAATTGATGTTCGACGGCGAGCTGCAGGCGCAGGCCAGCGCCACAGCCGCCGCCAAGGCCAACCGCGAGGCGTTCGCCGCCTTCCGCAAGCTGCTGCAGGTGCCAGCCGATCGCGATGCGATCGCCGGTCTCGCCCCGCGCTACCACAACGCAGCACTCGGCGATATCGTGGTCACGCGCAAGGACGCCAAGGCTTCGTTCGACTTCGGTTCATTCTCGTCCGACATCGCGACGCAGCCGCAGTCCGACGGCAGCCTCGCTTTCATCACGATCGATCCGGTCGCGGCAGGCTTCCCGTTTGTGCGTGCGGAAAAGGACGGCGTGCGCCAGCTGATCGTCCGCGACGGGCAGCACGAGTATGTATTCGACGAGGTGAAGTAGAACGGGAGAGGAGGTCCGCGCGTGAGTCGCGCCCAGGCCTCCTTTCGTGCAGTCCGGGACAACCATGATTCGCCCGTCGCGACGCAATGCCCGGCCGACCGCAGTCTGCGAAAGTGGTTCGGGACCGGCATGGTCCACAGCGGTTCGGGACAGGCATTGGTCTGCTCGTCGAAAATGGTGGCTGTCCCCAATTGGCCCGCCACCGTTCTTGAAGTGGTGATTCGGCCTGCAGCAGGCTGCACGAAGTTGGACTGCGAAGAGTAATCCTTGGACACGAACCGACGCAGCGATCAATTGCTACCGGCCAGCCGATCACCGCGCCTTGCGTCGGGTGCGATCGCGGCTGCGACCAGCGCGCAACCCATGCCGATGGCGGTACCGGCGCGCGTGGCGCGCGCGATCCGCGCTGCCCACGCCAATGCCGAGCGCGCCATCGGCTGGTTCCAGATGGGCGTGGTGGTGTTCTTCGCCCTGTTTTACCTGCTCTCGCCGCGGCCGGCCGACGCCGTGCTCGATCCGATGCTGGCGGAGATGCTGCCGGATGCGCTCACCGGCTCGCTGGCGTTCGTGCTCGCCCATCCGGTGCCGTGGGCGTTGTCGGTGTACTTCGTGGCCACCGTCGTGCGCCTGGTCTGGTGCCGCCGCGGCGACCTGCCCGGCTGGGCCCTGATCGGTTCGATCGTGATCGACATGGGCCTGTTGATGGCGCTGATCTGGAGCTTCCACATCCAGTACCAGCAGCCGCCGGCGTTCTACCTCAAGGCGCCCACCTTGCTGTACGTGTTCATCTTCATCGCGCTGCGCGCACTGCGGTTCGAGGAGCGTTACGTGCTGATCGCTGGCGTGGTCGCCGCCGTCGGCTGGCTGGGGCTGGTCGCGTATGCGGCGGTGATGGACCCGCGCGGCACGATCGTGACCCACAACTACGTCGAGTACATGTCCAACCCGCTGCTGCTGTGGGGTGCCGAGATCGACAAGGTGGTGGCGATCCTGATGGTCACGTTCCTGCTGTGCCTGTCGATCCGCAAGGGACGCCAGCTGCTGGTCAGCGCGCTGGCCGAGGGCGAGGCGGCCCACGATCTCAAGCGCTTCTTCGCCGACGACGTCGCCGCCCAGATCACCGGCGCCGACGAGCGCATCCAGCCCGGCCAGGGGCGGCTGTGCGAGGCCACCGTACTGTTCCTCGACCTGCGCGGCTTCACCAGTCTCTCGCGCCTGCTCACGCCCGACCAGACGGTC
Organism: Pseudomonadota bacterium; assembly: GCA_031412975.1. GTDB lineage: Bacteria > Pseudomonadota > Gammaproteobacteria > Xanthomonadales > Ahniellaceae > UBA4656. The sequence goes on from JANOEA010000441.1 coordinate 6,524, forward strand.
GCCGTGCTCGGCGACTACCAGGCGCGGATGGTGCCGATCATCCGTCGCCACGGCGGCTCGGTCGACAAGTTCCTCGGCGACGGGATCATGGCCAGCTTCGGCGCCACCCACACCTCGACCCACCACGCCGCCGATGCGCTGCGCAGCGTCGACGACGCGATGGACGAGGCAGAACGCTGGAGTCTGCAGCGGCAGGCGCAGGGCCTGCCTCCGGCGCGGGTCGGTGCGGCGGTGGCTTCCGGCACCGTGCTGTTCGGCGCGGTCGGCGACGCCAGTCGGCTCGAATACACGGTGATCGGCGACGCGGTCAATCTCGCCGCCAAGCTGGAGAAGCAGACCAAGATCGAGCAGGTGCGCGCGCTGACCGACGCGGCGACCTTTCGGCTGGCGCAGGCGCAGGGCTACACCGTCGACAAGCCGCTGCGCCCGGCGCGCGTGGTCGGCGGCGTCGACGAACCGCTGGACCTCGCGATCCTGGCGTGAGCGCCGGGACAGCGCAGTGCACCGAAACGGGCGCTGTTGGCCAAGGCTGCATCGATGGGCCAATGCTGGTCAAGGGTCTCGGCGTCGCGCGCAACCTGACGCGCAAGCTCGGCGCCGGCTGACCTGCGGTCCCTCGATACGGCCGAGCATTCGGCAGGTTCCATCCTGTGCCCGCATCCGGACATACCGGCACGGACTCGGCATCGCCCGGTTCAATCCGGACCGGTCGACCCTGCAGCGATCGGCAGTCCAACCTGAACTCCAGTTGCTGCGCCCGCTGTCGATCTCGTCGCGTGTCTCGTCGCTGCGGTGTCGTCTTGGTTCTACCGACAATCCTGGGCGCGGAAAATGCTGGGTATCTTCGGATGGCTCGACCGGATGAACTCAACACCGCCTGCCGCCAGCGACGGGCCGTCAGCGCGGAATCTGCGGGTCGCAGTGCACGTTGATGCCGTCTAGTTCCTCTTCAAATCCGGTACCGAACACGATTTCGGAGAGGTTCGACTTGAAGACGCTTTGTTGTACCTGGGTACCTACCGTACCGGGACCCGTGAGCAT
>JANOEA010000442.1:0-9456 GCA_031412975.1 Pseudomonadota bacterium
GTTCGCCTTCTGGAAGGCGACGGCGCGCAGGTAGACCGCGAGGAACTTCTGCACCGCCTCGGGGCTCTGCTTCGCGAACTCGCCGCGCACGATAAGCGCGCCGGGCACCATCACACCGGCATCCTTGCCGCTGCAGATCACCTCGGCGCCGATCTGGTCGTTCAGCGTGTAGGTATTGGGCGCCCAGGTGCCGGCGAGCAGCCCGTTGCCGCCTGTGTAGGCCGAGACGAGCTGGGCCGGCGCGAGCGTGACGATGCCGACCTCGCTGCGCTGGACGCCCCACTTCTGCAGGCAGGCCATGGTCGCGAACTCGCCGGTCGAGTTCGGGCTCAGCAGGACTTGCTGGCCCTTGATCTCCTTCGCCGGATTCGCCTTGATGGCGGCAATCTTGTCCTTGCGCGCCACCACGGCGTTGGTCGCCGATTCGTCGTTGGTGAGCCCGATCGTCATGATGTCGTAGCGCTGCGAGCCGAGCACCGCTGGCGGCGAGCCGGTCCCGCCCACGTCCCACGATTTCGAAGCCGCGCCGGCGATCTGCTGCGCGCCCGCGGGGTAGACCACGAACTCCGGTTTCAGGCCGACCTCGGCCCACCAGTTCTTTTCGGTCGCGATGAAGATCGGCAGCGCCCAGTAAGAGATCTGATAGCTGATCTTGATCGGCGTCGGCGTCTGGGCGTGGGCCCCGGCGGCGATGGCCAGGCAGATCGATACGAACGCGGCGCGAACGGCATTGAGGTGGCTGATCAGCATGCTTGTTTCTCCTCCAGGGATGGTGATGCGCCTGCCGCTCCCGCGCGCCCTCGCCGGATCAGGGTTGATCGGCGTCAGGACTCGGGCGCTTGGTCGAAAGCGCATTCACGCGAATCCTCGATCGATTCAATCCCGCTGTCAACCGCCGGAAAGAAACTATATATAAATCATCAGTTTAGGATGCATCACGGGTATTGACTGATCATGAAGCATCGACGTATGCTCGACAGCGTCCATATCCTGAAAGCGCTTCCAGTCGTGAATACGCGTGTCTCCAGCCTCCCGAAGGGCACGCTCAAGGCCCTCGCCGATCGCAGCGGCATCTCGTCGGCGACCTTGTCACGGGTGCTCAACCACCCCGAGATGGTGCGTCCCGAGCTGCGCGCGCGCGCCGAGGCTGCGCTCAACGAGGCGGGGTACGTACCCCATGGCGCGGCGCGTTCGCTGGCCTCGAAGCGCACACGCACGATGGGTGCCGTGGTGCCGACGGTCGACAGCGCGCTGTTCGCCCGCATCGTCGACGGCGTGCAACAGGCGATCCATGGCCACGGCTACCAGCTGCTGCTGGCGAGCAGCACCTACAGCGCGCCGCGCGAGGCTGCCGAGGTCCGCGCGCTGATCGAACGCGGCGTGGACGGAATGCTGCTGGTGGGCAGCACGCGCAGTCCCGAGGTCTACGAGCTGCTGCGCTCGCAGGGCGTGCCGTTCGTGACGACCTGCCACTACGACGAGACCGCGGCATGGCCCACGCTCGGCTGGAACAACGCGACCGAGTCCGCGCGCATTGCCGACTACCTGCTCGACATGGGCCATCGCCGCTTCGGCGTCGTCGCCGGCATCACCGCCGACAACGACCGTGCCACCGAACGTGTCGTCGGCTTCCGCAACGCGCTGCGACGCCGCGGCATCGAACTGCCCGACGCCTGCGTGCTGGAGCGCCCGTACACCGTGCCGGAAGCGCGCAGCGCGATGTCGGCGCTGCTGCGCATGCCGCAGCCGCCGACGGCCGTGATGTGCGGCAACGACATCCTCGCCTACGGCGCGCTGCAGGAGTGCCTGTGGCGAAACATCCAGGTGCCGCAAGAGGTCTCGATCACCGGCTTCGACAACATCGACGTGGCCGCGCACTGTCGTCCCGGCATCACGACGCTGCACGTGCCCGCCTTCGAGCTCGGCAAGCGCGCCGCGAACATCCTGCTCGGTGCGGGCGTCAGGCGCGACGCTCCCGAGCATGTCTTCATGGAGCTGGAACTGATCGTGCGCGGCACGACAGCGCCGCCGCCTTCCACCTTCGATGCCACCTTCGATACCGGAGCCGCATGAAACACGACCCATTCGACCCCCTCGAAACCGATCCCGAGGCCCTCGCGCGCCACGCCCACGCCATGCGGCGCAACGTGGTGCGCATGGTCGGTGTGCTCGGCCAGGGCTATGTGCAACAAGGTCTGGGCGCGGCGGACCTGTTCGCGTGCCTGTTCTTCGCCGAGATGCGCCTGCGCGCGGCCGAGGCGCAATGGCCCGACCGCGATCGCTTCCTGCTCTCGACGGCGCATAATTCGGCGCTGTTCCACGCGGCACTCGCGCAACGCCGCCTGATCGACCCTGCGCGCCTCGACACTTATTGCGTGGACGGCTCGCAGCTCGAGGTCAATGTCTCGCAGCGGCTCGGGCCGCTGGTCGAGGCCACCTGCGGTTCGCTCGGGCAGGGGGTGTCGGTGGGGCTCGGCATGGCGCTGGCCGGGCGCCGGCGCGGCGCGCCGTATCGCGTGTACGTCGTGCTCGGCGACGGCGAGATGCAGGAAGGCCAGGTCTGGGAGGCGGCGATGGCCGCCGGCAGCATGGGCGTGGCCAATCTGTGCGTCATCGTGGATCTGAACTTCATGCAGGTCGAGGGCCACACCGACCGCGTGCTGAAGCAGGAGCCGGTCGCCGACAAGTGGGCGAGTTTCAACTGGCACGTCGAGTCGGTCGACGGGCACGACATCGGCGCGCTGTGCGCCGCACTCGCGCGCGCCCGCGCAGCCACCGACAAGCCCACCGCGATCGTCGCCACCACGCTGGTCGGCAAGGGCGTCGCGTTCCTGGAAGGCCAGCTGGGACACAACATGAAACTCTCGCCGCAGGATACCGCCGCCGCGTTGCAGGCGCTCGATGCCCAGGCGGAGGTGATGGCATGAACACCGTCACCGCGCCCAACCGGGCCGAAGACATCAAGGTCGGCGACTTCACTTCGCGCGGCGCGGTGCCACGCGTCTACGGCGATGCGCTGCTCGAAGCCGCACGCGCCGACGCCCGCATCGTCTGTCTCAGCGCCGACCTGACGCCCGCCACCGAGACCGACGGCTTCCGCGACGAACTCCCGGCGCGCTTCCACAACTTCGGCATCGCCGAAGCCAACATGATGGGCGCCGCGGGCGGCATGGCCGGCTGTGGCGAGATGCCGTTCGTCCACACCTTCTGCGTGTTCGCGACACGCCGCCCGTTCGACCAGGTCGCGATGCAGATCGCCTACCCGAAGGCGAACGTCAAGATCGTCGGTTTCCTGCCGGGGCTGACGACGCTGCTGGGTGTCTCGCACCAGGCGATCGAGGACATCGCGTTGATGCGCGCATTGCCGAACATGGCGATCGTCGAGCCTTCGGGCACCGACCAGATCCGCGCCGCGGTGCGTGCCGCAGCGGCGCACGATGGACCGGTCTATCTCCGCATGCAACGCGCGGCCGCACCGCTGCCCGCGGACTTCCGCGAGCGTGGGCTCGTGATCGGCCGGGGCGAAGTGCGGCGCGAAGGCGGCGACGCGGTCGTGTTCGCCTGCGGCGCGATGGTGCAGATCGCGCTCGACGCCGCCGCGCAGCTCGCGGCGCGCGGGCGGCAGGTGAGCGTCGTCAACATGCACACCATCAAGCCGCTCGATGCCGACATGGTCGTCGCGAGGGCCCTTGCAACCGGCGTCGTCGTGACGGCCGAGAACCACTCGATCATCGGCGGACTCGGCTCGGCGGTGGCGGAGACGCTCGCCGAAGCAGGCGTCGGCGCGAAGTTCGCGCGGGTCGGCATCCGCGACACCTTCGCCGAGGGCGGCTCGACCCCCTACCTGTTCGAGAAGTACGGCCTGAGCGCCGCGAACCTGGTCGCCACCCTCGACCGCCTCTGGGGCACACCCCATGGCCGACGCTGACGCCTCCTCGCGCGCAAGGCCGCGCATCGCCTTCCTTGGCCTCGGCGTGATGGGCGGCGCGCTGATGCGCAACCTCGTCAAGCACGGCTTCGAGGTCGCCGGCTACGACGTGGTGCCGGCTGCGCTTGACCGACTCGCTGCCGTCGCCTTCCGCCGCGCGACTTCTCCAGCCGACGCGGCGCGCGGCGCGCAGATCGTGATCACGATGTTGCCGACCTCGGCACACGTGCGTGATGCGCTGTTCGGCCCCGACGGCGCCGCCGCGGCGCTGCAACCCGGTGCGCTCGTGATCGAGATGAGCACCGGCGACGCCATGGAGACCGACCGCATCGGCGCCGCCCTCGCAGGCATGAACCTGCGCTGCATGGACGCGCCGGTCGGGCGCACGCCACGCGAGGCGGCCGAGGGCAAGGCGCTGATCATGGCCGGCGCGGAGTCGTCCGATCTGGCCGACGCGCGGCCGGTGCTCGAGGCGATGGCCAACGAGATCGTGCACGTCGGCCCGTTCGGTTCGGGCATCCGCCTCAAGCTCGTCAACAACTACATGGGCATGGTCGGGATGGTACTGACCGGCGAGGCGCTGATGTTCGCAGCCAAGCTCGGGCTCGATCGCGACATCGTCGTGAAGGCGATGTCGACCACCGCCGCCGGCCGCGGCCAGCTCAACACCAACTTCCCGCGCAAGGTGCTGGCCGGCGACATCACGCCCGACTTTCCGCTGCGCATGGGCTTCAAGGACATCAACCTCGCCATGAACCTGGCCGCATCGGTCGGCGCACCGCTCGGCCTCGGAGGGTATGCCCGCGAGATGTTCGCGCTCGCGAAATCGTGGGGCCGCGAGGAGCAGGACTGCACCGCGATGCTGCTGCTGCTCGAGGACATCGCCCATGTCGACCGCGGCGACGGCGGCACGACGGGGGCGCCATGAGCGACACCAGCCCCGGCGATACCTACCGGCCGACGCAGCAGGCGCGCCGCGTCCTGATCGGCCTGGGCGCCTTCACGGTCGCGATCCTGATCTGGTTCGTGCTCAGCGCGACCGGCTTCAGCACCGGCGGCCGCTTCCCGACGCCGACCGACGCCTGGCGTGCCGCGGTGCAGATCTCGACTTCGCCCGGCTATGCCGGCGGCACGCTGTTCCAGCATGTGCTGCAGAGTTGCCGGCTCGTGCTGCTCGGCTTCGCGGCGGCCGTGCTGACCGGGGTGCCGGTCGGCCTCCTGATGGGTGCGAGCCGGCGCGTCGATGCGCTGATCGGGCCGGTGTTCTCGCTGCTGCGGCCGATTCCGCCGCTCGCCTGGATACCGCTCGCGATCCTGTGGCTCGGCCTCGGTGACATGGCGAAGATCTTCCTGATCTGGGTCGCCGCGTTCACGCCGTCGGTGATCAACACCTATACCGGCGTGCGCAACATCGACACCACGCTGATCGAGGCCGCGCGCGTGCACGGCGCCGGTACGCGCAGCCTGATGCTCGAGGTGCTGGTTCCGGGCGCGCTGCCGATGATCTTCACCGGCCTGCGCCTGTCGCTGCAGGCCTCGTGGACGACGCTCGTCGCCGCCGAACTCGTCGGCGCGTTCACCGGGCTCGGCAAGGTGCTCTCGAACGCCGCACTCGACATCAACCCCGGCATGATCCTGTTCGCGATGATCTGGGTCGGCCTGCTCGGTGCCGCGATGACGCGCGCGCTCGAATGGATCGAGGGACGGGCGCTGCCATGGCTGAAGTGACTCCCGGTTCGCGCCGCAGCGGCCGCAGGCTCGCGGTGCTCTCGATCGCCGGCATGGTCGGCTTCTTCGCGTTCTGGCAGCTGCTCGCACTGAGCGGCTGGTTCCCGGAGCGCTACCTGCCCGGCCCGGCGAAGGTCGTCGAGACGATGTTCGCGCTCTCTATCGACAAGTACTCCGGCGCCACGCTCTGGGGTCACCTGACGGCGAGCATCGGGCGCTTCGGCATCGGTTTCCTGCTGGCTGCGGCGATCGGCATTCCGCTCGGCCTGCTGATGGGTTGGTACCGCTGGCTCGACGACATCGTCAGCCCGTTCTTCGAGACGCTGCGCTTCGTCGCGCCGATCGCCTGGGTGCCGTTCGCCGGCCTCTGGTTCGGCACCGGTATCGGCGGGCCCACGCTGATCATCTTCTCGGGCGCGTTCCCGCCCTGCCTGATCAACGCCTACCGCGGCGCGAAGTTCGTCGACAAGCGCCTGCTCGAAGCGGCGCGCACGCTGGGCGCGAGCGGTCCGCGCATCGTCGCCGAGGTGCTGCTGCCGGCGTCGCTGCCGTCGATCCTCGCCGGGCTGCGCGTCAGCGCCGGCATCGGCTGGCAGTCGCTCGTCGGCGCGGAGCTGATCGTCGTCGGCAGCGGAGTCGGCTACATGATGGTGCAAGGGCAATTGAATGTCGACACGCCGATCGTGATGGCCGGCATGGTCGCGATCGGTCTCGTCGGCGTGGTCATCGACTTTACCCTGCGCAGCGCCGAAGGGCGCATCAAAAAACACTGGGGACGCTGAACAGATGAGCAGAATCACCTTCGAGAAGGTCAACCGCAGCTTCGTGCGTGGCGGCGAGTCGTTCCAGGCACTGGCCGATGTCGATCTCGTTGTCGAAGACCGCGAGTTCGTCGCGATCGTCGGGCCGTCGGGCTGCGGCAAGACGACGCTGATGCGCATGGTCGCGGGACTCGAGTTTCCGAGTACAGGCTCGGTACGGGTCGACAACGTCGAGATCACCGAACCCGGGCCGGACCGCGCGGTCGTGTTCCAGGCTTTCGCGCTGTTCCCGTGGAAATCGGTCGAGGAGAACATCGGCTTCGGGCTCAAGTGCAAAGGCATGGGCGCGGTCGAGCGCGCGCCGATCGTCAAGCGCTTCGTCGAGTTGATGGGGCTCGCCAGCTACGAGAGCGCGTACCCGCACCAGCTTTCGGGCGGCATGCAGCAGCGCGTCGCGATCGCACGCAGCTACGCCCTCGAGCCCGGGGTGCTGCTGATGGACGAACCGTTCGGCGCCCTCGACGCGCAGACCCGCGTCGTCATGCAGGAGGAACTGATCCGCATCTCGCGCCTCAATCCCCGCACGGTGCTGTTCATCACGCACGCGGTGGACGAGGCGGTGTACCTCGCCGACCGTGTCGTGGTGATGAGCCGGCGGCCGGGCCGCATCAAGGAGATCATCGACGTGCGGAGCGTGCGCCAGCGCGAGAACTGGGACAGCCTGGAGCACATCGAGGAGGTGATGGACACCGCCTCGTTCGTGCACCTGCGCACCCACATCTGGAGGCTGTTGCGCGAGCAGCACGAGGCCGCCCCGGCGCACTGAGCGCCCTTCTTGCCGAGGTGTCAACGAGCGAACGTCATGTCAGCCGGGACTTCAGCCGCGCCACGTCATGCCGACGCGGTCGTCGTCGGGGCCGGTTTCGCCGGTCTCTACATGCTGCACCGCCTGCGCAGGCTCGGCATGAGCGCCCAGGTGTTCGAGGCCGGCAGCGAGATCGGTGGCACCTGGTTCTGGAATCGCTACCCGGGCGCGCGCTGCGACATCGAGAGCCTGGAGTACTCCTATTCGTTCGATGACGAACTCCAGCAGTCGTGGCATTGGAGCGAGCGTTATGCGAGCCAGCCCGAGATCCTGCGCTACATCCACCACGTCGCCGAGCGCTTCGACCTGCGCCGCGACATCCGCTTGAATACGCGCGTCGCCAGCGCGGTGTTCGACGATGCGACCGGGCGCTGGACGGTGCGCACCGATGCCGGCGAGGTGATGACCGCGCGTTTCTGCATCATGGCGACCGGCTGCCTCTCGGCCGCGAAGGTCCCGGCATTCCCGGGCCTCGAGCGCTTCGGGGGGGCGACGTATCACACCGGGCTGTGGCCCGAGGGCGGGGTCGACTTCACCGGTCAGCGCGTCGGCGTGATCGGCACCGGGTCTTCCGGCATCCAGGTGATCCCGATGGTCGCGAAGCAGGCCGCGCGTCTGTTCGTGTTCCAGCGCACGCCGCACTTCTCGCTGCCGGCGCGCAACCGCCCGCTCGGACCCGACGAGGAGCGCGAGACCAAGGCGCGCTACGCCGGGATGCGGAAGGTCGCAAGAGAGTCGGCCTCGGGCGTGGCGGGCTACCCGGTACCCACGCACTCCGCGTTCGCGGTCGACGCGTCGGAACGCAAGGCCGCCTACGAGCGCCACTGGAACGACGGCCGCACCGCGATCGGCCGCGTCTACACCGACCTCCTGACGGATGGCGCCGCGAACGAGACAGCGGCCGACTTCGTGCGCGACAAGATCCGCGCGATGGTGCGCGACCCTGATGTCGCCGAAAGCCTGCTGCCGCGGCACTACATCGGCACGAAACGCGTCTGCCTCGACTCCGGTTACTTCGACACCTACAACCGGCCGAACGTGACGTTGGTCGACCTGCGCAGGCAGCCCCTGGTCGGGTTCACATCGCGCGGCCTGCGCACCGAGGCGGCCACCTACGAACTGGATGCCGTGGTCTTCGCAACCGGCTTCGACGCGATGACCGGTTCGCTGCTCGCAATCGACATCCGCACCGACGCCGGCGCGTCGCTGCGGGAACACTGGGCCGCCGGACCGCGCACGCAGCTCGGGCTCATGAGCGCGGGGTTTCCGAACCTGTTCTTCATCACCGGGCCGGGCAGTCCCTCGGTGCTCAGCAACGTGATCGTCTGCATCGAGCAGCATGTCGACTGGATCGCGGACTGCCTGACCGAACTGAAGCGCCGCCACCACACGCGGATCGAGGCGACGCGTGCGGCCGAGGACGACTGGGTCGAGCATGTCAACGAGGTCGCCAACCGCACCCTCTTCCCGATCGCGAATTCCTGGTACATGGGCGCGAACGTGCCGGGCAAGCCGCGCGTGTTCATGCCGTATGTCGGCGGCGTTGGCGCGTACCGGAACATCTGCGACGCGGTCGCCGTCGACGGCTATCGCGGATTCGAGAGCTGCGGCGACTGAGTCCACACCACTCGTTCAGAGCTTCCCCGACTTACGCGTCATCCTTGTCCGAACGTCGCAGGGACGAGTACGAGATTCGACCGCGCAAGCCTGAAACGGGGAGGAGCCGATGGGTCGAGTCACGCGTGCATTTTCGGTGGCAGTCGGCTGCTTCGCACGGGCGTTGCTGCTGCGGATCGAGGTCCTGCGCGTCCGGACAGATCACACCATGCCGGGCGAGCAGTGTTTGCCGCGCTTCAAGGTCTTCGCTTTGGCAGCGTGGTGGCTACGCGGTCGAGACGAATGCCAGTGCCGAGCTGGCGGGTCCGGTGGAGGGCCTGCCGTGGCGTGAAGCGATTCATTCCGCACCAGGACCTGGTAACGAAACCGCCACTCGAAAGGCCAGGCTTGGCCGCCAGTGGCTCCAATGCCGGTTACCCTGGCGCACGATGGGCCCATCTGCAACGCTGCGGACGTCGAAACCGGTCGCAAGTACCGTGACGAGCGTATTGGCAATCATCACCGCAAGGCCGGCGCCAAAACACGAATGGGATCCGTCGCTGAAGGGGCAGTATTCG
>JANOEA010000443.1:0-3474 GCA_031412975.1 Pseudomonadota bacterium
CACGCTGGTGCGGCATCCGGGCCACGTGAAGAACCGCGACCAGCTGATGCGCGATGCGCAGGTCGTGGTCGACGATGCGACCATCACCTCGCACATCAAGCGGATCCGCAAGAAGTTCATCGCGATCGATCCGGCCTTCGACGAGATCGATACCGTGCACGGCGCGGGCTATCGATGGAAGCCCTGAGCCGGCCGCTGCGGAGCCGACCCGCGGCGCGCGGGTTCGCCTGAGATGCAGCACGTGACAGCCGCCGCGATGCGATGCACCCGCGCGCGCTGCTGATCCTGGCGCTGTTCGCCGCACTGCTGCTGCCGTGGGCCGGCTGGCAGCTGGTGCGGCAGGTGGAAGTGGTGCTGCGCGAAGGTCAGGAGCAGGCGCAGATCGCCACCGCGCAGGCGATCGCACACGCGCTCGCGGCGACCACCGATGGGTTGCCGCAGGCCGGGCCGGGCCTGTACGTGCATTCGTTGACCCGTGCCCCGTTGCTCGACGGCAGTGGCGATGAATACCTGCCAACCGATCCCGCGCGCAGCGCCGATGATCGCCTGCGGGTGGTTGTGGCTGAAGATCCGGTCGCGCTGTTCGCGCTGATCGAAGTCGCTGATCCGACCCGCGATCGCGCCGACGCCAATGATCCATTGGGCCGCGTCGGCGACCGGGTCGAGTTGGTGGTGGTCGACGGCCGCGGACTGCGCACATTCGTGCTGTCGAATGCCGCGCCCGGCGCGCTGCAGGTTGCAGCCGCCGGCGACAGCGCCGGTCTGCCGCACGGCGAGTGGCAGGAGACCGCCGATGGCTACCGCATCGAACTGCGCTTGCCCAAACCCAGCGGACCCACTGCACTGGGCATCACCGCGATCGATCATGGTGCCGGCGAGGAGCGCGCGATCCCGCAGGCAGCCGCGCGTGCGGATACGCAGCCGCTGCTGCGTCCCGATCCGCGACTCGACCAGGCGCTGGCGCTGCTGGCGCCGCAGCAGACCCGCGTACGGCTGGTGTCCGCCGAGGGCTGGGTGCTCGGGCGTGCCGGCACCCTCGAAGTGGCCGAGTCGGGTGCGCAGCGTGCTGCGGGCTCGCGCTGGCAGGCCCTGGTCTACAGTCTGCTGCTCGCACCACCCGAAGAATCCGCCGCCAGCGACTTCGGCGACACCCTGCCGCGCCTGCAGGCCCCGGTGGTGTGGCAGGCGCTGTCCGGAGTGGCGGCCAGCAACGTGCGCTCCTCCAGCAGCGCCAACAGCGTGATCGTCGCCGCCGCAGTACCAGTGGGCGTGGCCGGCGAGGCGCGCGGTGCGCTGCTGGTCGAGAAAAGTTCCGATGCACTGTTGCTGCTGGCCAATCGCGCGGTGTTCGGCGTGATGGCGATCAGCCTGATCGCGGTGCTGCTGGCCGCGATGATCCTGTTCGCGTACGCGGGAATGCTGAGCCTGCGGATCCGCCGCCTGCGCAATGCCGCCGAGCGCGCGCTGCGGCCTGATGGCCGCCTGGTGCCGAACCTGCCGCACCTTGCGGCCCGCGACGATCTGGGCGATCTGTCGCGCAGCTTCGGGCAACTGCTCAACGAGGTCGGCGGCTACAACGACTATCTGCGCACGCTCGCCAGCAAGCTCTCGCACGAGCTGCATACGCCGCTGGCCATCGTGCGCAGCTCGCTGGACAACCTCGAACACGAACAGCTGACGCCCGCCTCGCGCACCTACGCGCAACGCGCGCGCGAGGGCGCCGAGCGCCTGTCCGGCATCCTGCGCTCGATGGCCGAAGCCAGCCGCATGGAGCGCATCGCCGCCGGTGCCGAGGGCGAAGACTTCGACCTGGCCGAGCTCACCCGCGGCTGTGCCGAGGCCTACCGCGACCTGGTCGCACCGCGGCGCATCGTGCTCGAGGTGCCACAAGGACGCCTCGGCATCCACGGCGCGCCGGAGCTGATCGCGCAGGCGCTCGACAAGCTGGTCGACAACGCGCGTTCGTTCACCCCAGAGGATGGCTGGATCCGGATCCGCCTGCGCGCACTCGAGAACGGCGCGCAGCTCGCGGTCGCCAACAACGGACCCGCGCTGCCCGAGCGCATGCAGGAGCGCCTGTTCGAATCGCTGGTCAGCGTGCGCGAGGGCGCCCAGCGTGGCGATGCGCCGCATCTGGGCCTCGGCCTGTTCGTGGTGCGCCTGGTGGCGGAGCTGCATCGTGGCGAGGCGACCGCGGTGAACCTGCCGGATGGCGCCGGCGTCGAGTTTCGCCTGCGCCTGGCCGGCATGCCGCGCACTTCGCTGTAGGAGCGCGGCGCGCGCGCGACCGCGGCATCCACGGTTGCGGCAAGCAAAAGGTGTGGCTGTCGCGCGCGCGGCGCGCTCCTGTAACGCGGGGGCGGGCGCTGGCATACTGCCCGGCCGTTCCGTGGAAGACCCGCACGTGCTCTCCGACCTCGAGTTCCAGCGCCTTGCCGGCGAAGGCCACAACCGCATTCCGGTGGTGCGCGAGGTGCTGTCCGACCTCGACACGCCGCTGTCGGTGTACCTGAAGCTGGCCGACGCCTCGCACGCCTACCTGTTCGAGTCGGTCGAGGGCGGCGAGAACTGGGGTCGCTATTCGATCATCGGCCTGCCATGCCGGCGCGTGTACGAGTTCCGCAGCCACACGCTGACCGTGCGCGAGTTCGGCGAGATCATCGAAACCCGCGAAGTTGCCGATCCGCTGGACGAAGTCGAGCGCCTGCGCACGACCTATCGCGTGCCGCGGATCCCGGGCCTGCCCGGTTTCACCGGCGGCCTGGTCGGCTACTTCGGTTTCGAGTGCATCGGCTATGTCGAGCCGCGCCTCGCGCGACGCGACAAGCCCGACCAGCTGGGCACGCCCGACATCGTGCTGATGCTGTCCGAAGAAGTGGCGGTGTTCGACAACCTCAAGGGTCGGCTGTACCTGATCGTGCACGCCGATCCGTCCGAGCCGCAGGCGCATGCGCGCGCCAAGCGCCGCCTCGACGAACTGGTGTTCCGACTGCGCCACTCGGGTTCCAGCTATCCCGACGTGCTCGACCCCAAGCTGCTCGACGAATCGCACTTCGTGTCCGGCTTCACCCGCGAGGGCTTCGAGTCCGCGGTGCGCCAGTCGCAGGAGTACATCCGCGCCGGCGATATCTTCCAGGTGGTGTTGAGCCAGCGGCTGTCGGTGCCGTTCCACGCGCGCCCGGTCGATGTCTACCGCGCGCTGCGCTCGCTCAATCCGTCGCCGTACATGTATTTTCTCGATCTCGGCGGCTTCGCCCTGGTCGGCGCATCGCCCTAGATTCTGGTCAGCGTCAAGCATGGCGAGGTGAAGCTGCGGCCGCTCGCCGGCACACGCCCGCGCGGGGCGACGCCGGAAGAAGATCAGCGCATGGAACGCGAGCTTTTGGCCGATCCAAAGGAACTCGCCGAGCACCTGATGCTGATCGACCTCGGCCGCAACGATGTCGGCCGGGTGGCGGAGATCGGCAGCGTCCG
>JANOEA010000444.1:0-1912 GCA_031412975.1 Pseudomonadota bacterium
GAACGAGATGGTCCAGCGCACGATGTTGCGCATGCGCGTCCTAGCCCGGTACATGGTTCTCCGTCGGCAGCTGGCGGAGATCCGCCGCAGCATCGACGCCCTGTCCACCGCCGACCAGCGCGCGTTGATCGCGCACGCGTCGCGCGAGATGCAATTGTCGCAGCATCAGTCCCGCGAAGCAGAAACCACCAATGCGGCGTTCGGCCGTTCGCGCACCGGCAACCCGCGCGTGCGCCTGATCGGCATCGCGCAGTGGCTGACCTCGGCGTTCCGCGAAACCGAGCATTCGGAGCATGGCGAGATGCAGGAACTGCACCGCCAGTTGATGCGCGCGTTTCGACTGCTGCGCGAAGCCACCGGCTACGTGACCAGCGCCGCCTGAGGCACCGATCACCTCGGAAGGCATGGCGGGCCGCGGCAGCAGTGCCGCGGCCTTTTTTGTGCGTATGCGTTGCGGCAGGTGCGCGTGCGATCAGACGCGGCAACTCGGTACCGTCAGCCGCTGGCCCGCGCGGATTGCGTAGCGGGGCGGCTTGATCCGGTTGGCATCGGCGATCGTGCGTGGATTTCCACAACCGAACTTGCGTGCGATCGACGACAGCGTCTCACCCTGCCGCACTACGTGCGTCTGCGTGCCCGTACCCGCAGCGACCTTTGTTGTGGCGGCCGGGACATTCGGCTTGCGCGCGGCATGCAGCTGTGCGGCCAGCGTGGTCAGCGCGCCGTCCTGGCAGGTGCGCGCGTAGGCCTCGGCGGCCACCGCGGGGAGTTCGAGGCGGGTGCCTTGCGCGATGCGGTCGCCGGGTTCCCAGCGCGGATTCAGATTGCGCAACGTGCGGAACCAGCCCCGAGCATTGCCTTGCTGGCCGAGGCAGATCGCGAGTTCGTTGAGCGAGGTCGCGCGTGTCAACGTGATGTGTCCAGGACGCGCATCGACTGCGGGAAAGCGCAGGTTGTACTCCTCGGGATGCAGGAACAGCCACGCTGCCGCCAGCACCATCGGCACGTAGTCGCGCGTTTCCGGCGGCAGGCGGTTGAACACCTGCGGATCCCAGAAGCTCTTCGCACCCTTGGACGACAGCCGCTGCATGCGCCCCTCGCCGCCGTTGTAGGCGCCCAGCACCAGTTCAAGGTTGTTGTTGAAGATGCGCAGGTGGTCGTTGATGTACGCCACGTTGGCGCGCGTCGCGGCAGCCGGATCGAAGCGCTGGTCGAAGCCGTTGTCGACGCCGAGCCCATAACGGCGCCCGGTGTGATACATGAACTGCAGCGGACCCGAAGCCCCCGCCCGCGACACCGCGTGCACCTTGGCGCCCGATTCCTTGGCCAGGATGCCGAACAGCAGCGCCTCGGGCAGCCCGGCTTTTTCGTATTCCGGCCACATCCGATGGCGCATGAACTGGTAGTTCTCGTGCGCCTCGAGCAGGAACGGACGCATCCAGGTCAGCCATTCCTCGAGCGCGGCCTTCACCGGCTCGTTGACGGTGATCATCCGACGCAACTCCTGCCCCTTGAGCAGGGCTGTAGTGCGCGCGGCCTCGGGCATCGCGGTCAGCAGCGGTGATTCCGCCTCCTCGTTGCGCTCCTCGATCGGCGTCGCGTCTTCGACCGTCTCGCGATCGCCAAGCATGCCCAACAGCGCCTGGGTCTGGCGCGCCACCAGCGCATCCTGGGCGGCCAGCACGCGTTCGATGTCGCAACCTGGGGTCGCCGCACAGCGCCCGGCGGCAGCGGTCAATTCCTCGCGCGCGCCGGTCAGCGCACGCGCCGCCGCGTCGGCATTGCCCGCGGCGTGTGCGGCCAGTCCGGTCTCGCCGAGTTCGACAGCCGACTTCACGTCGACCAGGATCGCATTCACCGCCGCTTCGTTGACCGCGATCGCCCGTGACGGCGCCTGCGCGCACGCACCGAG
>JANOEA010000445.1:0-4914 GCA_031412975.1 Pseudomonadota bacterium
GCGGTGCCCGAGTCGCTCAAGCCATTGCGCGATGCGGTGTGTGCGGCGATGACGAGTGCCGGCGTGGCGCCAGCGCTGCGCGACCGTTTGAAACTGGCGATCGACGAGGCGGCAGCGAACATCATCCGCCACGCCTACGGCAACTGCGGCGAGGGCGAGTTCCGGATCGGCTTGAGCGTGGTGCGCGGCAGCCTGCGCTTCACGTTGCGCGACCATGCGCCGGCCGTCGATCCGGCCCGCGTGCGTCCGCGCGACCTCTCCGAGTGCCGCCCGGGCGGCCTGGGAATCAACTTCATCGATCAGACCATGGACTTCTGGCGCCTGCGTCCGCTGCGTCGTGGTGGCAACCTGCTGGTCATGCGCAAGCGGATCCGTGCGCGCCCACACGAGGAAAACGAATGAACGAGTGCAAGGCAGAAACCCGAGGTGACCTGATCGTGGTGCGGGTCAAGGGCGAGGTGGACCTGAGCTGGTCGCAGGCGATTCGCAAGTCCATCCTCGAGTCCCTCGCCAAGGCCTCCGCGGTGGGCGTGGATCTGTCGGAAGTCAGCTACATCGACTCCTCCGGGATCGCGGCATTGGTAGAGGGCTTCCAGACCGCACGCGGCAAGGGCCAGAAGTTCGCACTGGTGGCAGCCAGCCCGTCGGTAAAGGCCGTGTTGCAGCTCGCGCGGCTGGATCGCGTATTCCCGATGGTGGACAACGCGGACGCGGTTAAGGGATAACAACGGTCTCCACCGCGGGGGCCGCGGCACGCAGGGGGTCACGATGGCGCTCGATGCCATCATCAAGCCGATCAATCGACTGGGCCGGGGCAGCGTTTCCGCGATCGCCGAAGTCGGCTATGCGGGCGCGATCCTGGTCGAAAGCCTGTACTTTGCGGCCGTCGGCTGGCGTCGCGGGCAGCCGGTGCGCTTCTCGGCGGTCTTCGAGCAGATGCGCCAGGTCGGCATCGACGCGATCCCGATCGTGCTGCTGCTGTCGTTCACGGTCGGGCTGATGCTGGGCATCCAGTTCATGTCCGCGTTGGGCGAGTTCGGCGCGCAGTCGCAGGTGGTGATCGCGGTGGCCAAGTCGGTGACCCGTGAGTTCGCTGCGCTGATCACCGGCATCCTGATCGCCGGCCGCTCGGGCTCGTCGTTCGCCGCGCGGATCGGCTCGATGAACGTCTCGCAGGAGGTCGATGCGCTGGCCGTGATCGGCATCGATCCGGTGCGCTACCTCGCTGCCCCCTCGCTGGTGGCGATGCTGCTGATGCTGCCGACCCTGACCGTGCTGTCGAACGTGATGGCGATCCTCGGTGCGGCGCTGTACTGCTCGCCGCAGCTGGACATCAGTCCGCTGGTCTACATCATCCAGACCCTCAACGCGCTGGAGCTGCGCGATGTTTTCGAGGGGCTGTCGAAGAGCGTGGTGTTCGCGGTGATCATCACCCTGGTCGGCGTCTCCACCGGCTTCGGCGTGAGCGGTGGCGCCGAGGGCGTGGGTCGCGCCACCACCCGCGCGGTGGTGCTGTCGATCACCCTGCTGGTGGTCTCCGACATGGTGTTCTCTTTCTTCCTCAACCGATGAGCAGCGAACCGGTCATCGACGTGCAGCAGCTGAACGTGTGGTTCGGCAAGCACCATGTGCTGCACGATGTGGACTTCCGCGTGATGCCCGGCGAGATCCGCGTGATCATGGGCGGCTCGGGTTCGGGCAAGTCGACCCTGCTGCGCCACCTGCTGGGATTGCTCAAGCCGCGCTCGGGCATGGTCAGCATCCTCGGCACCAACATCGCCCGGGCGAGCACTGCGGAAACCCTGCGCCTGCGTCGCCAGATGGGCGTGAGCTTCCAGGGCGGCGCGCTGTTCACCTCGATGACGGTCGGCGAGAACGTCGCGCTGCCGCTGCGCGAGCACACCACACTCGACGAGAACACGGTGCGCATCATGAGCCGGCTCAAGCTCGAGGTGGTCAACCTCGGCGGCTTCCAGGACCTGATGCCCTCGCAGCTGTCCGGCGGCATGGTCAAGCGCGCAGCGCTCGCCCGCGCGATCGTGATGGATCCCAAGCTGCTGTTCTTCGACGAGCCCTCGGCCGGGCTCGACCCGGTGGTGTCGGCCGAACTCGACGAGCTGATCCTGCAACTGCGCGACGCGATGCGGATGAGCATCGTGGTGGTCACCCACGAGCTCGAGAGCGCGTTCAAGATCGCCGACACCATCACCGTGCTCGATCGCGGCTTCGTGCTGATGACCGGCAGCGTGGCCGAGGTGCGCGCGAGCGGCAACGAGCGCATCCAGGACCTGCTCAACCGCCGACCGCGCAAGATCGAGGTCGATACCGACGAATACCTGCGCCGATTGACCGAAGTCGATGCCGACTGACGGCAGCCGGCGATTCGGGCCAGAATAGGACCACAGATGAAGCGCGAAAACGTCAACTACACGCTGGTCGGGATCGTGGTGCTGGTCGCACTGGGTTTGCTGCTGGGCACGCTGGGCGTGATCACCGGCCGCAGCGGTGCTACCGTCAGCTACACCGCGACCTATCGCAACGTCACCGGCCTGGCCTTCGGTGCGCCGGTGTTCTACGAGGGCTTCCGGATCGGGCAGGTCGAGGGCATCACGCCGCAGCGCACCGACGGCCGCACCAGCTACGTGGTCGACCTGGCGGTGCGGCGGGACTGGCCGATTCCCGCCGACAGCGTGGCGCTGCTGGCCTCCACCGGGCTGCTCGCCGACGTGTCGATCGCGATCCGCGAAGGCAGCTCCAGCGAACTGCTCGCCGCCGGTGCGCAGATCACCAGCCAGGAAGGCGCCGATCTGTTCGCCGCGTTCAACGAACTGGCCGGCGAGGTGACCGCGCTGACCCGCAACCGCATCACGCCGCTGATCGAGAACCTGTCGCGGCGGGT
The DNA here is from genome assembly GCA_031412975.1 of Pseudomonadota bacterium. Taxonomy (GTDB): domain Bacteria; phylum Pseudomonadota; class Gammaproteobacteria; order Xanthomonadales; family Ahniellaceae; genus UBA4656. The sequence continues at coordinate 2,900 of JANOEA010000445.1, forward strand.
CGATTCGATCGCGACCAACTTCGATGCCCAGACCCCGGTGCTGCTCCACGATGCCGCAGCACTGCTCAAGCGGCTCAACGAAGCGGCGGAGTCGGTCAATCTGGTACTGGGTCCGGCCAATCGCGGGAACATCGACCAGACGCTGGCCAGCATCCGCCAGGTCGCCAAGGATCTCGAAGGCACCCAGGCGCGACTGGACCAGTTGCTGGTCGACGCCGGCGGCATCGCGGCCGAGAACCGCCCGGTGGTGCGCGACTCGATCCGCGATTTGTCGCAGATCACCACCGCGCTGGCGCGACGCATCGATGCGATCTCCAACAATCTCGAATCGTCCAGTCGCAACCTCGACGAGTTCAGCCGCGAAATCCGTCGAAGCCCCAATCGCCTGCTGCTGTCGCCCAAGACCGATGAGGTCGTGGTGGAGGATGAATGATGTCCGCTCGGCCTGAACTGTTGTCGTTGGGATGGTTGTCGCTGGTGCTGCTCGCGCTCGCCGGATGCGCGGTCGCGCCGGTGCCGGAGGTCGCGCACTATCGGATGCCCGCGGCCTCCGGCCTGGTCGCGCGCGAGGCGCCTGCATTCCAGATGCCGGTGGTCGTCGACACCTTCCAGGCCGATGGCTTGCACGGCGAACAATCGATCCTGTACGCCACGAGCCCCGACAGCAGCATCAAGTCGTACCATTACCAGCGCTGGAACGATCCGCCGGTGCGCCTGCTGCAACGACGCCTGATCCGACGCCTGCGCGAGGAGAACGTCTCGCCGATGGTCGCCGACCGCCTGCCGACTTCGGTGCGCGCGATGCGCGTCAGCGGCATCATCGAGCGCTTCGAGCGGGTCAAGATCGACGACACCTGGTATGCCGTGGTGCGGCTCGAGCTGCGGGCGGAAGTCAGCGAGGAGGGCCTGCCGGCGATCCTGCGCTCCTTCGAGGCATCGGTGCCGGCCGCCAGCGATTCGATCCAGGCTTCGGTGCGCGCGTTCGCGCAGGCTACCGACCAGGTGCTCGGCGAGTTCACCGCCGAGCTCGCGCAGGTCGATCCCTGAGCATGCCCGCCACGCAATCAGCACTGGGGAGCGATCGCCTGCGCATGCTGGCGCTGATGGACATCGACGTCTACGTGCGTCGGATTCGTGGCGGGCCGCTGCCGACGCCGCGCGAAAACATCATCGCCGAGCCGCCAGCGTCGGCGCCACCGGCGAGGGCGCGCGATGCGCGCGCCCTGACCGCGTCGGCTGCAGCGGTTGCATCGCACGTCGCTGAAGCGCCGCCAACGCTGGTGGTATTCGCCACCGGCACCGATGGCGACTTCGACGGGCAATACGGCCAACTCCTGCGCAACATCGCCCTGGCATTGCGCATCGATCCGCGCGCGGTGGCGTGCGACGGTCCGCGCGAAGGTTTGCCCTGCGTGTGTTTTGGCACCGCGCCGGGTGCAGTCGCGGACGTGGTGCCCGCACCACCGCTGGCATCGCTGCGGGGCAGTGCCGCGGCGCGCCGCGCACTATGGGCCACGTTGCGGCCCCTGGCCCGCCGACTGGGGACCTGAAGTGGTCGCGGTCGTCAAACCCAGCGCCCCGATCTTGCGATTGATGCGCCTGGAGGACATCGACGAAATCGCACGCATCGAAGCGCTGGCCTACGAGTTCCCGTGGACGCCGGGCATCTTTCGCGACTGCCTGCGCGCCGGCTACGGAAGCTGGGTGCTGGCCAGTGCCGAGCAGATCATCGGTTACGGCGTGCTCAGCGTCGCGGCGATGGAAGCGCACGTGCTCAATGTGTGCATCGCGCCGGAACTGCAGGGCCAGGGCCACGGGCGCCGCCTGATGAAGCGGCTGGTCGACCTCGCCCGCTGGCACCAGGCGCAGCGGATATTCCTCGAGGTGCGGCCGTCGAACCCGCGCGCGATCGCGCTGTATGACGACATGGGGTTCAACGAGATCGGGCGGCGACCGAACTACTACCCGGCGAAGAAGGGCCGCGAGGATGCGCTGGTGCTCGCGCTGGAGCTGCT
>JANOEA010000446.1:0-10346 GCA_031412975.1 Pseudomonadota bacterium
GAAAAAACCGCGTCATGCACGCGCTGTTTTAGCCGCACGATACCGGCAAGCAGCTGACGGGCAAAGGGAAAATGTGGGGAGAGCTCAGGCCTTCGGCCCGCCGCCCGCATCACCGCGTGGCGAATCATCCGCCCGCCATCCCGTTCCAAGGTTCCTTAACCCCTCGCCGCGCTATCGTGCGTTGCATGGCTCGATCTCCCGACCGAGGACACCCCATGCGCCGCCACCTGTTTGCCCTGGCCATCGCCACCATGACCACCACTGCTGGCGCACAAGCGCCCGACTACGCGCTGACCGTCTACAGCTCCGCGGTGCCCGGCCAGATCACGGTCGAGGCGCTGGCGAACTACGGCATGGCGCTGCCCGGTTACGCGCTGGTGCGCGACGCACGCGCGATGAACCTCGAGCGCGGCGCGAGCACGATCCGCTTCACGGACGTGGCCAAGCGCATCGACCCGACCACGGTCGCGTTCAGCTCGCGCACGGATCCCGCCGGCACGCGGGTGATCGAGCAGAACTTCCAGTTCGACCTCGTCAGCCAGCAGAAACTGATCGAGCGCTACATCGGCCAGGACATCACGGTCGAGCAGCAACGTGGCGACGCGCTCGAACGTGTCAGCGGCCGGCTGCTGTCGGCCAGCGGCGGGCTGATCCTGCAGAAGCCCGGCGGTGAAGTACTCACCATCGGCAGCTGGAGCAACGTGGAATTCCCGAGCCTGCCCGGCGGGCTGATCACGCAACCGACGCTGGTGTGGCTGATCGAGGCGAAGACGGGCGGCGTGCACCAGGCCGAGGTCGCCTACCAGACCCGCGGCATGACCTGGTGGGCCGACTACAACGTGACGCTGCGCGGCGACGACGACGCCTGCAGCATGGATCTGGCCGCCTGGGTCACCGTGGTCAACCAGAGCGGCGGCAGTTTTCCCGCAGCACAGCTGAAGCTGGTCGCCGGCGAGGTCAATCGCGCGCCGGAGGCCGGGCAGGCGGCGATGATGATGGCCAAGGCGATGAGCTCGCCCGCCATGGTCGACGACAGCGGCTTCGCGGAATCGGCGTTGTTCGAGTACCACCTGTATACGCTCGGCCGGCGCACCGATCTGCCGGACCAGTCGACCAAGCAGCTCGAGCTGTTTCCGGCCGCGGTCGGCGTCGGCTGCAAACGCCAGCTGGTATTCACCGGCGGCCCGCTGCCGTGGCGGCACTGGTCCTCGCCGATCAGCGACCAGGGTTATGGCGCGACCAGCGAAGGCACGGTCGGTGCATTCCTCGAGTTCGACAACAAGCAGGCCAATCGACTCGGCATGCCGCTGCCGGCCGGCCGCGTGCGGGTCAACCAGGCCAGCGCGAATGGCGCGCTGGAGTTCATCGGCGAGGACTTGATCGAACACACGCCGCGCAACGAGACGTTGGTGATCCGGCTCGGCAATGCCTTCGATGTGGTCGGCGAGCGCAAGCAGGTGGGCTTCGCCTACGACGCGGCCGCGCGCAAGATCACCGAGACGATCGAGGTCAGCGTGCGCAATCGCAAGCTGGTGCCGGCCAAGGTGGTGGTGCGCGAGTACCTGTATCGCTGGAGCGACTGGAAGATCGCCAGCCACAGCCAGCCGTTCGTGAAGCACGATGCGGCGACGATCGACTTCGACCTGCAACTCGCGGCCGATGCCGAGGGCAAGGTGCGCTACGTGGTGGAGTACAGCTGGTAGGTCGTTGCGTTTGCGGGCAATTCCGCGTCTGCCGCAAGCGCCGAGCCGCCTTGTGGGAGCCGCGATGGCGGCGACTGTGGAACAGCCCGATCGCTGCCGTCGCCGGCATGCCGGCTCCCACAAGGTCATCCAGGTGCCGCGCAGAGGCGGCGACCGGGGGTCAGCTTCGTCACAAGCGTAGACCATGCGCTGCACCCTGGCAGCGAGCGCCGAGTCTCCTTGTGGGAGCCGCCATGGCGGCGACTGCGGAACCGCCCGATCGCCGCCGTCGCCGCCAGGGCGGCTCCCACACGGTGAAACGGTTGCCGCAGGCAATCGGTGGGCAGCAACCGCTGCAGGTCCGAAGGAAAACAACCGCGGCGAAACTGCTAGGCTCGGTGATCGACGACGGCGACATTTTCGTGTGAGCACTCCCGCGGTTTCCTCGCCACTGACCGCACCGCGCAAGGCCGCCGTGGCGTTCGTGTTCATCACCGTGCTGATGGACATGCTGGCGTTCGGGGTGGTGATCCCGGTGCTGCCGCAACTGATCCGCGAGTTCGTCGGAGGCGACTACGCGCAGGCAGCAACCTGGGTCGGGATCTTCGGCAGCATGTTCGCGATCGCGCAATTCGTGTGCTCGCCGATCCAGGGTGCGCTGTCGGATCGCTTCGGACGGCGACCGGTGATCCTGCTGTCGAATCTCGGCCTCGGGCTCGACTTCGTCCTGATGGCGGTGGCCAACACGCTGCCGCTGCTGTTCCTCGGTCGCGTGCTCGCCGGCGTGACGGCCGCCAGCGTGAGCACGGCGAATGCCTACATCGCGGACATGACCCCGCCCGACCGGCGTGCCGCTGCATTCGGCACCCTCGGCGCGGCGTTCGGGCTCGGTTTCGTGCTGGGCCCGGCGCTCGGCGGATTCCTCGGCGGGATCGACATCCGCCTGCCGTTCTGGGTAGCCGCGGGACTGGCGCTGCTCAACTTCCTCTATGGCTGGTTCATCCTGCCCGAGTCGCTCGCGCGCGAACGGCGCAGCCCGCGCATCGACTGGCGTCGCGCGAATCCGGTCGGCGCGCTGCTGATGCTGCGCAGTTTCCCGCGCCTGCTCGGGCTCGCGGTTGTTGCGTTCACCTCCAACCTCGCGCACTACGCGTTGACCTCGACCTTCGTGCTGTACACCGACTATCGCTATGGCTGGGGCGAGCAGAAGGTCGGCCTGGTGCTGGCGCTGGTCGGACTGTCGAACGTGCTGGTGCAGTTCGTGCTGGTCAAACAGCTGGTGCCGCGGTTCGGCGAGCGCCGCACGCTGCTGGCCGGCCTGCTGTTCGGCATGGCCGGCTTCGCGGTCATGGGTCTGGCGCCACACGGCGTGCTGTTCCTGCTCGGCATTCCGCTGCTCGCGCTGTGGGGCCTGGCCGGACCTGCCACGCAGTCGCTGCTCAGTCGCCGCGTGCCCGACGAGCAGCAAGGCCGCCTGCAGGGCTCGATCACCAGCCTGGTGGCGGTGGCGGGCATCTTCGCGCCATGGCTGTTCACCCACGTGTTCGCCGCCGCGATCGCTCCGGGCGCGATGCTGCTGTTGCCGGGTGCTGCGTTCGTGCTGTCCGCGCTGTTGCTGGGGATCGCCTTCGTGCTCGCGCTGCGCGTGGCGCGCGACTGAGCCGCGCGTGCCGCGACCGACTCGCGGAAATCATCGAACTGCGCGATGATGGGTGACCTTGCGTCTCACAGGTACGCGATGGACGGAACCGCGCAACTGCAACGCTTGCTGACCTCGCCGTGGCGGCGCGAATTCACGCGCAGCGCCCTCGATCGCGGCATGGAATACGCAGCGCAGGGCGACGTGCTGTCGACCGAGATCGTGCAACAGCCGCAGGGCATGCGGATCCAGGCCGAGGTCGCCAGCAGCGAGGGCGAACCGTTCGCGGTCGAACTGCTGGTAGGGCTCAACGACCGCCAGCTGCGATTGGCCACGACCTGTACCTGCGCGGTCGGCAATCGCTGCAAGCATGCAGCGGCCGTGCTGCATCGACTCGAGGACGATGCCGAGCGCAGTGCGCCGATCGCCGAGGATCCCGCCGCGCTGGAGCCCTGGACGCGCTGGTTCGAACGCGTCGCGATGCTCGGCGAGGACAGCCGCGCGAGCAGCGGTGTCGGCGCCGAGCAGGTATTGGTGTTCGTGGTCGATGCCGCCACCGACTCGGCGCCGATTCCGGTCCTGCGCGTGCGACCGACCTGGCTCAAGCGCCTGCCCGGAGGGCAGCTCGGAGAGCCGCTGCCGTTCGCGGCCGGTGCGATGAGCGCGCGCGAATGGGGCCCGCTGCTCGACGACTACCAGCACGATCTGATGGCCCGCGTGCTGCTGATGACCGGCGCCTATCACCAGGGCAGCCACGGTTTTTCGCTCGAAGGCCGCCGCGGCGAGCGCCTGCTGCGCGACCTGCTCGCGACCGAGCGATGCCACTGGAAGCGCAGCACCTCGCCGGCACTCGGGCTGGGCGATGCACAGCCGGTCGAGTGGCGCTGGCACGTACTGTCCGACGGCAGCCAGCGGCTGGAGGCCACCTCGGTGCCGGGACGACAGGTCGCGCGCGCCGAGGGCCTTTGGTATGTCGACGAGACCGAGGCACGCATCGGCCCGCTGTCGAGCACGCCGGTCGCACTGCTGGCCGCGCTCGATGCGCCGACCTTGCGGCCCGAACACACGGCCAGCATCGCCAGCCAGTGGGCGGATCTTGCGCAGCTCGCCGGGCTGCCCGCGCCGATCAAGCTCGATGCGCCGGAAATCTGGAAGCTCGACCCGGTGCCGACGCTGCGCCTGTTGAACCTCACGCTCAAGCGGCCGGTGGATGCGCCCAACCGCGCGTACGAGAACGTGGTCTACGCCGAATTCGGATTCGACTACGGCGGCATCGCACTGCCGGCCGAGTCGCTGTCGCGGCGTGAGAACCGCGTGCTCGACGGACGCCCGGTGACCGTCGAGCGCGACGTCGCTCGCGAACGCGAGGCGGCCGCCGCACTGCGCCGTGCGGGGCTGATCACCGCGACCCACAGCCGCGAGGCGATGGTGGTCTCCAGCGGTCGCCTGCGCGCCTCGCATTACGTGGTCGCGGGCGGTCGGCTCGATCGCGCCGAGGTGCTGCTCGATACCGTGCCGGCGCTGCGCAGTGCCGGATTCCGGGTCGAGTTCTCGCCGGAGTTTCCGCTCGAGCTGCTCGATGCGCCCGGCGAGTGGTCGGCCCGCTTGTCCGGCGATGGCGGCAGCGGCTGGTTCGACCTCGAGCTCAGCGTGACCGTCGACGGCGAGCGCATCGCGCTGCTGCCGATCCTGCTCAAGGCGCTGGCCGATCGCAGCCTGCCGCGCGACGACGCCGACAATGAGGGCGTGTGGTACGCGCCGATCGACGAACGCCGCCGCCTGCCGCTGGCGCGCGCGCGGGTGCGGGCGCTGGTCGCGCCATTGATGGAGTGGCTCGACGATGCCAATCCCAAGCGCGGCAAGCTGCGCGTGCCGCGTTCGGCGGTCACCGCGGTGGCCGAACTCGACGACGCCGGGATCGCGCTCGACCCGCGCACCCGCGAGCGCTTGCGCTGCGCGCTGGCCGAGCTCAAGCCTGCGCCCGATGCGCTGCTGCCCGACGTGCCCGCAGGCTTCGACGCGACGCTGCGCGGCTACCAGCGCGACGGATTGCAGTGGCTCGACTTCCTCGCCGCGGCCGGCATCGGCGGCGTGCTGGCCGACGACATGGGCCTGGGAAAGACCGTGCAGGTGCTGGCCCACGTGTGGGCGCGCCGTCTTGCGATGCCCGGGGTGGCGCCGACGCTGGTGGTATGCCCGACCTCGGTGCTGCTCAACTGGCGCGAACAGGCCGAACGCTTCGTGCCGGAAATGAAACTGCTGGTGCTGCGCGGCGCCGAGCGCGAGGCGCTGTATCCGCGCATCCCCGAAGCGCACCTGGTGGTGACCAGCTATTCGCTGCTCGCGCGCGATCGCGACATCCTGGCCCAACAGACGTTCGACCTCGCGGTATTCGACGAAGCGCAGGCGATCAAGAACGCGAAGGCCAAGACCGCGCAGGCCGCGCGCGACATCAACGCGCAGCGCAAGCTCGCGGTCACCGGCACGCCGCTGGAGAACCACCTCGGCGAGCTGTGGGCGCAGTTCGACCTCGTGCTGCCGGGCCTGCTCGGCAGCGAGCGCGGATTCGCGCGGCACTACCGCACGCCGATCGAAAAGCATGGCGATGCCGAACAGCAGGCGCGGCTGAACCGCCGTATCGCGCCGTTCGTGCTGCGCCGGACCAAGTCGCAGGTGGCGCGCGAACTGCCGCCGAAGACCGAGATCGTGCAACGGGTCGAACTCGAGGGCCGCCAGCGCGAGCTCTACGAGACCTTGCGCCTGGCCATGCACGAACGCGTGCGCGATGCGGTCGCCGCGCGCGGGCTGGCGCAGTCGGGCATCGTGGTGATCGATGCGTTGCTGAAGCTGCGCCAGGTGTGCTGCGACCCGCGCCTGGTGAAACTCGAGCGCGCGGCCGAGATCGAACAGTCGGCCAAGCTCGACGCCTTGATCGAGATGCTCGAGCCGCTGATCGCCGACGGCCGTCGCATCCTGCTGTTTTCGCAGTTCACCAGCATGCTCGATCTGATCGAACAGCACCTGCTCGAGCACCACTGGCGCTATGTGCGGCTGGATGGGGCCACGGTGGATCGGGAAACGCCGATCCATCGCTTCTCACGCGGGGATGTGCCGCTGTTCCTGCTCTCGCTCAAGGCCGGCGGCACCGGCCTGAACCTCACCGCCGCCGACACCGTGATCCATTACGACCCGTGGTGGAACCCTGCGGCCGAGTTGCAGGCCACCGATCGCGCGCATCGCATCGGCCAGGACAAGGCGGTGTTCGTCTACAAACTGATCTGCGCGGGTACCGTGGAAGAGCGCATCCAGGCCCTGCAGCAGCGCAAGAGCGATCTGGCGCGAGCCGTGCTCGACGGCGGCAGCAGCGGCGCGCTGGACTTCGCGCAGGAAGATCTGGATGCGTTGTTTGCGCCGCTGGCGTGAGGGCAAGCGGCGAAGCAAAGCGTCGTAGGGCGGGCCTTCGGCCCGCCATCATGAATTGCCGCAACAATCGCAGGTAATCGGGTCAATGCGCGGCGGGCCGAAGGCCCGCCCTGCGAAGCTTTCCCATTCGCCATTCGCCGCTATTCACCCGCCTCCGTCCTCGCGGCACGCACGCAGCGGCGTAGCGCATGGTGCCGCGTGGTTCGGATGCATCACAAGCCCTGCCGCAGGTCGGGACGACCTGCGCTACACCCTTCGTCGGCTGCGATCAGCGGCGCTGTGCCATGACCTCGGCAATGCGCTGCTCGGTGTTGTACTGGCTCAGCGCATACACCGCCCACAGCGCGGCCGGAATCCAGCCGATCAGGGTGATCTGCAGGATCAGGCAGATGATGCCGGCCCACGGACGGCCGATAGTGAAGAACGCAGCGAACGGCAGGAAAATGGCAAGCAACAGACGCATGAACGGGTTCCTCCGCGGTCGGGTTCGGGCCGCGACCACCGATATGGTGATTTCACTTGGCAGCACAAGGGTGACCTTGGACCTACGTTAACCCAGCGTGGCCGCCGGTAGGATGAACGGATGTCGACACCGGTCCTGCATCCGATCCTCGCGCAGACCTGGCTGGGCTTGCGCAACCAGCTGCACGCGCAGCTGTCGCGACCCGGCGAGGCGCTGTTCGTCGGATTGGCGTGGGCGGCAGCCGTGGCGCTCGCAGTCTTCGTCTACACGCGCCTGCCCGGTGAACCGATCGCCGCGGCGATCGAATCGGCGGCGCGCTCGCCGTGGACCAGCGGCATCGCACTCGGCGCATTCGGCTTCTACCTGCTGCGCACGTCGCTGCTGCTGTTGCGCCGCCACCTGCAACGCAGCTGGTGGGCCGCGTTGCCGATCGCCACCGCGCGCGAAACCCGTACGCTCATCCTGCTCGGCGCATCGCTGCTGAACGCGATCGTGCTGGCAGCCGATCTCGCGCTGCTGGCCTGCGCCGCGCTGGTCACCAACCCCGATCGCTGGCTGACCGCGGCACGCACGATCGCAGCGCTCGGTCTGGGCGTCGGCGGCCTGCTCGGCCTGCTCGCCGCGCTGCGGCGCGATGCCGCAGTGGAGGCCAGCGCGCGTCGCAGTGGCCATGGCGTGCCGCTGTTCCGACTGCCGCCATTGGATCGCGCATCGCTGCCGACGCTGGCGCACTGGCAGCGCATCGAGACCCTGCGCCGCTTCCGCGCGGGCGGGCGCTGGTGGCAATGGCTGCTGCTCGGGCTGGCGATCCCGGCCGGGATCAGCCTGCCCTCGCTGGCGGGGCTGGTGCTGATGGGCGTGGTGCTGATCTGGTACGGACTGGCGATGACCGCCGCGCGCGAGACGATTGCGCACGCGGCGCGCCTGAGCGCCGCCACGCCGCTGCGCTTCGGCGCTTTCGCATTCGCGAGCGCGCGCTATCCGATCCTGGTCGCGGCGGTCGCCACCCTATGGGGCACGCTGGCACTGCTGCTGCAGGAAGCACCGCGATTGTTTCTGATCGGCTGGCCGCTGCTGATGTTCGGCTGGGTACTGCTGGAACTCGCCGTCGCATGGCACGTGCGCCGGCAGCCGCGCCATGCGGGGCTGCGGCTGGCGGTCGATGTCGCGGCGATCGCGGGCGCGGCGCAGACGTTCGCACCACTCGCACCCTTCCTGTGGGCGGCACTGCTCGCATGGCACTTCCACCGCGCCCGGAAAATCCCATGAGCCACGCGCTGCTGATCGAAAACCTCGCCCACGCCTATGGCGAGACACCGGTATTGCGCGGCGTCGACCTCGCGCTCGCACCCGGCGACTTCATGGCCCTGATCGGACCCAACGGTTCGGGCAAGACCACCCTGCTGCGCGCACTGAGCGGGATATTGATGCCGCAACAGGGCAGGATCCTGATCGACGGCGTGGACATGCGCAGCGACCCGGTCGGCGCCAAGGCGCGGCTCGGGCTCGCGATCGATCCTGAACTGCTGCCCGGCGCGCTGACCGGGCGCCAGTGCCTGACCCTGTTCGCCAACATCCGTGGCTTGGCCGGCGTGCCCGACGACAGCCTCGCGCTGGCGGGCACGCTCGGATTCATGCCGTGGCTGGATCGGCTGGTCGAGGAATACTCGTTGGGTACGCGGCAGAAGCTCGGCATCCTGCTCGGACTGGTCGGCTCGCCACCGTTGATCGTGCTCGACGAGCCGATGAATGGGCTCGATCCGGTCAGCGCGTGGGCGATCAAGCAACACCTGGTCACGCTGACCCGCGAGCGCGGTTGCGCGGTGCTGCTGGCCACCCACGCGCTGGAAGTCGCCGAGCGCTTCATTACCCGCGCGCAGCTGCTGCTCGAAGGTCGCTGCGCACGGCACTGGGACGAGCCGCAATTGATCGTGATCCGCCACGACCCGACGCGATCGCTGGAACAGGCGATGGTGGAGGCGTTGCGCGAATTGGCGGCCTGATCCGCCCGGCCGCATGCGCATGGGGAATGAAAAGCAGCCGCATGACACGGTGAACCCTGCCCGTCATGCTGTGGCGCCCACTGCCCTGCCCATGCACCGCCGGTGAACCAGCGCCCCGCCCTGCCCCTGTTGTTCGCCGACGCAGCCGTGGTGGTCGTCGACAAACCCGCGGGCCTCGCGGTGCACCGCAGCCATCTGGTCGGCGCCGACGACGACTACCTGGTCGATCGCGTTCGCGAGCAGACCGGGCGCACGTTGTACCTGGCCCATCGACTGGATCGTGCGACCAGCGGTGCGATCGTGTTCGCGGCCAGCAAGGAAGACGCCGCGCTGCTCGGCCAGCAGTTCATGCAGCGCGATGTCGACAAGACCTATCTCGCCGTGTGTCGCGGCTGGCCCGCAGCGACCGGCGAGATCGACTACCCGCTGGATGCGCCCGGACAGCGCGAGGCCAAGCCCGCGCGGACCCGTTGGCGCACGGTCGGCACCGCGGAACTGGAGGTGCCGATGGGGCGCTATCCGGTGCAGCGCTATGCATTGCTGGCGGTAACCCCGGAGACCGGGCGCTACCAGCAGATCCGCCGCCACTTGCACCACATCTCGCATCATGTGATCGGCGACACCACCCATGGCCGCGGCGACCACAACCGCCTGTTCCGGATCCACCTGCGCGTACATCGGATGCTGCTGCATGCATGGCGGATCGGCTTCCGGCATCCCCGCAGCGGCGCGGCGCTGCGCATCGAAGCACCGCCCGATGCCGATTGGCAGCGCGTGCTGGAGCGATTCGGCTGGCGCTTGCCCGACGCGGATGGTGCCGAATGAAATCACCGCGATGCGCGGCCGCGTAGGGCGGGCCTTGGCCCGCCGCCCCGGCCACACCACCATCATCGACCGCGGGCGATCGGCGGCGGGCCGAAGGCCTGAGGTCTCCCCACATTTTCAGCCCCCCGTGATCGCGTTTTCTGCGCAAAGCTCGACTAGCCGTCGGCGGACCAACAGCGCGGCGAGCTCCGGAGGCACCCGCCATCCGATAGAACACTCTTGCCTCCGGCACAAACCGGACGCCATCGCTTTGAAGGAGCACACGGCAGAAGTACTCGCCGTCATCATCCCCTAATAGCTGCGTGTTCCAC
>JANOEA010000447.1:0-6441 GCA_031412975.1 Pseudomonadota bacterium
CGGCGGCGTGCTCGAGCGCTTGCCGCGGCTGCGCATCTGCCTCGCGCATGGTGGCGGCGCGTTCCCGTACACGATCGGCCGCATAGAGCATGGATTCCACATGCGGCCGGACCTGGTCGCGACCGACAATCCGCGCAATCCGCGCGAGTACCTGACACGGCTCTACTTCGACTCCTGGGTCGCGGATCCGCGCGCGCTGCGCTACCTGCTCGATACCGTCGGCACCCGCCAGGTAATGCTCGGCACCGACTATCCGTTCCCGCTCGGCGAACAACAGCCCGGTGCGCTGATCGATGCGCTCGCGCTGCCCGATGCCGATGCGCAGCGTCTTTACAGCGGCACCGCGCTGGAGTGGCTGGGAGTCCCCGCGTCGCGTTTCGCGTGAATCGGCAACCGCGCTATTCGAAGCCGTCCGCGCCCAGGCGGTCGACGTCGGCGTGGATCCAGACGCTGCCCTCGGCCGGGCCGGCCGATGCGCGCAGCGGACCGCCGATGGCCGCGGTACCGAAGTCGCTCACGAGGCTGCGGCCGAAGTAGGTGAACGGCGTGGCATCGACGGGATCGATGCTGCCTTGCGCCACCCAACTGGTGCCGCTGCGCTGCCACAGGTGCACGCGGCCGATATCCACGATGCCACCGGTGTCCTCGCCGGAGGCACCGACCAGCAGACGCCCGTCGCGCAGGTCGATCGCACTGCCGAGGCCCGCACCCGGTTCGGGCACCGAAGCCTGCAGACGCGCCTCCTGCACGACCCTGTCGCCGTCGATGCGAAACACGTACGCCGCGCCAAGATTGCGATTTTCTGCATTGGTGCTGACACCGGATGCACCGATCGCCACCCGCGAAGCATCCGCTTCGAGCGCCACCGCGCCGCCGAAGCGATCACCGGCCGCACCGTCGGCCGCGATGATCGCTGCGCCCTCGACCCAACTAGTGCCGTTCCACTGGTACGGCACCGCCATGCCCTGCGCCGCCCGACCGCCCACGCTGGACTCGGGCGCACCCAGCACCGCGCGCGCGCCGGCAAACGCAACGCTGATCCCCGCGAAACCGAAATCCGGCACCGCTAGCGGCACCAGCTTGCCATCGAAGCGAAAACTGCCGTCGTCGAGCACGCTCCAAGCATAGGCCGCACCCCGATTGGTCGCACCATCGTCGCGACCGGGTGCCGCGACCAGCAGGCGGCGTCCGTCGAAGGCCAGCGCGAATCCGAATCCGTCGCCCGGTTGCGCATCTGCCGCAGTGAGCTTGCGCTCGAATGCCCATTGGCCAGCGCCGCCCCTGCGAAACACGGAGACCGATCCGCGCGCGGCGACTTCGGTGCCGAAAATGTCCTCCGGCACACCGACCACCAGCAGGTCGCCTGCGATCGCCAGCGCGTACCCGAACAAGTCCTCGGGTTGGCCATCGGGGGCTTCGAGTTTTTGCCGCAGCATCCATATGCCGTCGGACTGATCGAACATGCTCACCGTGCCGGCATCATCGCCACCGACAGCGGTATCGTCGAGGTACGCACCCACCGCGAGCCGCGGGCCGTCGATCGCCAGCGAAAAGCCGAAGAACTCGCCGGCCGCACCATCGCCGCGATCGATGCGTGGCTCCGGTGTCCAGATGGCCCCGCTGCCACGCCACACCCGGACCACACCTTGCGCACGGTTGGGCAGGATGGTGGCGAGGTCCGCACCGAGCAATGCGCGACCGCCGATCAGCGCCGCGCCGACCCCGGTCAGTCCGCCGCCTTCCGGCTCGCTGAAGTCCTCCAGCCGCGCACGCTGGGTCAGCACGCCACCGATCCGCGTGAACACATAACCACCGCCCTGCCCGAACACGCGCGACAGCGCTCCGATCAGCACGGTGCTGCCATCGGCATCGATGCTGCTGCCGAAGCCATCGGCGATCTCGCCGTCGAGCGCGACCAGCCGCTCGGCCGCGATCCATGCGTTGCCACTGCGCGCAAAAGCGCGCACGAAGCCCTGAGTGGTGCTGCTGTCACCGGGCGCGCCGACCAGCGCCTCTGCACCGCTCGTCCACAGCACACTGCCGAACCGGGCTCCCGCGATCGGAGACGATTCGATGAGGCGCTGCGCGAAGGTGAAGCCGACGCCGGCCACGAATGCCTCGACCGCACCTGCGTCGGGCACGCTGCTGCCGGCATCGGCCAGCGGCACGCCCACCAGCAGGCGATCGGCATCCAGCGCGAGTGCGCTGCCGAAGCGGTCGCCTTGCACGGGCGAGGACGCATTGATCGTGGCTACCGCGGTCCAGACTCCGGCGACCTGGCGGAAAACCAATACGCTGCCGGCTGCCGGCGCGGTCGCAACCTCGCGCCCCGATGCGCCGACCAGCACGGTGCCCGCCTCAACCGCTACGGCAATGCCGAAGTTGTCGCCTGCGGCGGCAGCGGGTCCGGCCAGCGTGGCTTCCCATGCCCAGCCACCCGGACCGCGCCGGAACACATAGGCCGCACCGCGGTTCTCCTGCATCTGTCGATCCGCACCGGGCGCGCCGACCACCAGCAGATCGCCATCCAGGGCCAGCGCGGCGCCGAACAGATCGGTTTCACCGGCATCCGGTGGTTGCAGCCGCTGCTGCGCGGCGAAGGTGGTACCGGTATCCAGATACACATAGGCCGCACCGCTCTGCACGCCCTCGCCGGCGTCGACCGCCGGCAGCACGGCCTGCCGCGCACCGATCACCAGGGTGCTGCCCTGGTAGGCGATCGCGCGTCCCAGCTGATCGCCGATCGCGCCATCGCCGGTGACCGCAGGCCCGATGCGTTGCGCAGGCAGATACAGCGACGTCTGGCCGGCCTGCGCGGCGTGGCCCAGCGACGCGACAATCACGAACATCATGTAGACAATGCGCATCGACGGGCGACCTGCGGTATCGGAACAACGGCTATGGTGTCGGATTCGCCGACCACCCGCTGCGCACAGGATCGCAGCTCGGACGTTCACTGGATGTGGGAGCTGTGGGCAGAGGTGGCAGGTGTCACTGCCCGCGCGGCAGCATGCGCTCGTTGACCAGCTGAGGAGTACAACAGATGTTCGCATGCAGGAGTTTGTCCGCGGCGCTGCTGGTGACGATTGCGATGACCGGCTGCGCCACGAGGGGACCGCGCGACGCGCCTGCCCGTGCAGCAGACAACCGCGTCGAGCCGGCGCCCATCGTGGTGCCCTCCATCGAACACCCCGACGGCGAGTCATCGGAATGGTGGTTCGTATCCGGGGCGGCACATGCCGCGGCAAACGGCGCCAGCCGCGCGCGCGCGCGCAACGTGATCCTGTTCGTCGGCGACGGCATGAGCCTGACCACGGTGGCGGCGGCGCGCATCCTCGAAGGCCAGCGCAACGGGCGACCCGGCGAAGAGAACATGCTCAGCTTCGAGCGCTTCCCGCACACCGCGCTCGCGCGCACCTACAACACCAACGCGCAGACGGCGGATTCCGCAGGCACCATGACCGCTATGATCGCGGGCGTGAAGACCCGCATCGGCGTGCTGTCGATCGGCCCTGCTGCGGGCAGGACCGACTGCCGCGGCGCGGCCGGCGACGAGCTGGTCTCGCTGCTGGAGATCGCGCATTCGGCCGGTTTGGCGACCGGCATCGTCACTACCACGCGGTTGACGCATGCGACTCCTGCGGCGACGTTTGCGCGCAGCCCGGATCGCAACTGGGAGGACGACTACACCCTCGCGCCCGCAGCGGCAGCCGCGGGGTGTCGCGATATCGCGATGCAGTTCGTGGAACCGCGCATCGGCAACGGTGTCGACGTCACACTCGCCGGCGGCCGCGCGCGCTTCCTGCCGCACACGGAACCTGATCCCGAACACGCCAACCAGACCGGCATGCGCCGCGACGGCCGCAACCTTATTGCCGCGTGGCAGGCACGCCATCCGAACGGCGACTTCGTCTGGAAAGCGAGCCAGCTGGACGCGCTCGATCACCGCAGCAGCACGCCGCTGCTGGGCTTGTTCGAGCCCGACCACATGCGCTTCGAGCACGATCGCCCCGGCGATCCCGGCGGCGAGCCCAGCCTGGCGCAAATGACCAAGGTCGCGATCGACCGCCTGTCGCGCGCGCCAGACGGCTTCGTGCTGATGGTCGAGGCAGGGCGGATCGACCATGCGCACCACTATGGCAATGCCTACCGCGCGCTGGTCGACACCATCGCGCTGTCCGATGCGGTGCGGGTTGCGGTCGAATCCACGCGCGCCGACGAAACCTTGATCGTGGTCACCGCCGATCACTCGCACACGCTGACTTTCGCGGGCTACCCGGCGCGTGGCAACCCGATCCTCGGCAAGGTGCGCGGCAGCAGTGGCGAGGGCGAAGCATCGGGTCGCTACGCCCTCGACGCGCTGGGGCTGCCCTACACCACGCTCGGCTATGCCAACGGCCCGGGCTACAGCGGCGCCTCGGACACCCAGTCCGAGGGGCCCAAGCGTTTCCTGCACGACTTCAGCGCGATGGCGGGAATCCGTGCCGGCCGGCCCGAACTGGCCGGCGTCGACACCGCCGCACCGGACTTCCTGCAGGAAGCGACCGTCCCGCTCCTGAGCGAAACCCACGGCGGCGAGGACGTGGCGGTGTACGCTCGCGGGCCCGGTGCCGATGCGGTCCGCGGCAGCATGGAGCAGCATGTGCTCTACCACATCATGCTGCAGGCGACGCCGCGACTGCGCGAGCGGCTATGTGCGGCCGGACGCTGCAACGCCGACGGCATCCCCGTCGAAGTGCCGCGACCGCGCGACCTGGGCCACTGACACTGACAATGGAAGCCAGCATGAGCAACGCCTATCACGCCCTGCACCTGGTCGCCCGCCCCGAGGGCCTGCCCAAGGACTCCGACTTCGCGCTGCGCAGCCACCCCCAAGCCGAACTGCACGATGGCCAGATCCGGATCGCCGTGCGCTACCTGTCGATCGATCCTGCGATGCGCGTGTGGATGAGCGAGCAGAAATCGTACTGGCCCCCGGTAGAACTCGAGGCGGTGATGCGCGCCAGCGGCATCGGCGAAGTGATCGAGTCGCGCCACCCGCGATTTGCGGTCGGCGCCTGGGTCAGCGGCATGACCGGCGCGCAGGAGCAACTGGTCGGCGACGGCAAGGGCTTCCGCGCCTTCGACGCCGCGCAACTGCCGCATCCGGCGTGGGCGCTGTCGGTGTTCGGTGCGACCGGCCTGACCGCGTACTTCGGCCTGAAGGAGATCGGCCAGCCGAAACCCGGTGAAACCGTGGTGGTCTCGGCGGCCGCCGGCGCGGTCGGCTCCACCGTGGTGCAGATGGCGCGCAATTACGGCTGCCGCGTGGTGGCGATCGCCGGCGGACCGGAAAAATGCGCATGGATCAAGGATTCGCTCGGCGCCGATGCGGTAATCGACTACAAGAACGAGAAAGTCGGCAAGCGGCTGTCCGAGACCTGCCCCGACGGCATCGACGTCTACTTCGACAACGTCGGCGGCGAGATCCTCGATGCGGTGCTCAAGCGCCTGCGCCTGCGCGCGCGCATCGTGCTGTGCGGCGGCATATCGCAGTACAACGCCACCGGAGCCGTGCTGGGTCCGGCGAACTACCTCGCGCTGATCTCGGCCCGCGCGCGGATGGAGGGATTCGTGGTCATCGACTATCTCGATCGCGCGGCCGAAGCGTTCGCCGAGTTCGCCCCATGGGTGGCGGCGGGCAAGTTGAGCAGCCGGATCGACACTGTCGCTGGCCTGACCCGGTTTCCCGATGCGCTGCGTCGGGTCTACAACGGTGCAAACTTCGGCAAACAGGTGGTTTCGCTGTAGCAGGCGTGATTTTTCCGTGGCACTGTGAGGGCGTCGGAATCCCGACGCCCTGCAGGTCATGCGGCCCCTGCCGTAACCGGACTCGGCGCCTGAAGGCATCCGACAGACGAGGGTGCGATGGACGCGCAAATCACTTTCATCCGGACGCCGATGGGCCGCGAATCGGCCGTGGTGCGCATGCTGCGACTCAGCGCAGAGCAGCGCTGGCTGCTCGAACTGATCGACGGCAGGCGCACGGTGGCGCAACTCGAACTGCTGTGCAGCGACCTGCGCTATGGACACACTGCGCTGGATCGACTGGCCTTGTGGGGACTGATCGCGCCGCTGGTCTCGCCTGCGGCCGTACCGTCGGCCCGTGCAGCCCGGCAGGTACCGGTTTCGCAGGTATCGGCTTCGCAGGTGCCGGTTTCACGACGTTCGGGCAGCGGCAACGATGCCCAACTGCTCGCCCGCATGCTGTCCGCCAAACCGGTGGCCGAGACGCTGCTCACGCGCGCGGCCCTCGGTCCCGCACCGCCCAATCGCGCGCAGCGTCGCGCCTGAGTCGCCCAGCGCGCGGGTCGCCACGCGATTGCGCGATCAAAGCAGCGGCGCGATGTCCTTCTCGATGCTCTCCGGCTTGTCGGTCGGCGCGTAGCGCTGCACCACGTT
>JANOEA010000448.1:0-4433 GCA_031412975.1 Pseudomonadota bacterium
TCTTGTCGGGCGGGCCAAGGCCCGCCCTACGCGTGGGCGGCGATCGCATCCCGTAGGGCGGGCCTTCGGCCTGCCGACAGGTTTATGCATAAAATCAATTGTTTACGTCACGCATAATCGTTACGCCGATCCCCTCTTGCAAAACGATATCTTTTAGATATCATTGCCTCCGAGCCGCAACCCCGCGGCGTCGAGGCCAAGGCCATGCAAGAGAACATCCGCAAGACCCATTCCGGGATCCCGCTGTTGCTGCTGTACATCGCCGCAGTCGGGCTCAACGCCTATGGCTACATCTTCCTCGCAAACACCGGGGCCGGTCCGCTGCTGCTCCTGCTCAACATCGTGATCAGCGCGACGCTGGTCCTGTTCGTGGTCGGCTTCTTCATGGTGCAACCGAACAACGGCGTGGTGCTGCAGCTGTTCGGCAGCTATGCGGGCACCGTTCGCGAAGCCGGGCTGCGCTGGGCCAACCCGTTCTACTCCAAGAAGCCGATCAGCCTGCGCGTGCGCAACTTCGAATCGAGCAAGCTCAAGGTCAACGACCTCGAAGGCTCGCCGATCGAGATCGCCTCCGTCGTGGTGTGGCAGGTGCACGACACCGCGGAAGCCGTGTTCACCGTCGACGACTACGAGAACTTCGTGCACGTGCAGTCGGAGGCCGCGCTGCGCCAGATGGCCACCAGCTATCCCTACGATTTGCACGATGGCCACACGGTCTCGCTGCGCAGCCACTCGAAGGAGATCAACGAGCACCTGCAGCGCGAGATCCAGGAACGCCTCGGTGCCGCCGGCGTGACCGTGATCGAGGCGCGCATCAGCCACCTCGCCTATGCGCAGGAAATCGCCCAGGCCATGCTGCAGCGACAGCAGGCCAGCGCGATCATCGCCGCGCGCAGCAGGATCGTCGAAGGTGCGGTCGGCATGGTGCACATGGCGCTGGAGCATCTCGAGCGCGAGGGCAAGATCCAGCTCGACGCCGAGCGCAAGGCCTCGATGGTGTCCAACCTGCTGGTGGTGCTGTGCAGCGAGCGCGGCACCCAGCCGATCGTCAACACCGGCACGCTGTACGGCTGACCTCGCCGATGAGCGAAAAGAAAGCCTATCCGCTGCGGATCAGCGTCGAGGTGATCGACGCGGTCCAGCGCTGGGCCGACGACGAGCTGCGCAGCGTCAACGCGCAGATCGAGTACGTGTTGCGCGACGCGTTGCGGCGTGCAGGGCGGCTGCCCAGGCCACCCGACGTAGCGGCAGACGACTCCGACGCCGACCCGCCGCGTTAGGGAGCCTCTGAACAAGTCCCGCGCATGGCGTGACAACCCACAAAACTGGCTGAAATGGGCCGGGTCTGTTTCGCCCACAGGCCGCGTCAGGCGGCTTGGCCATGCAACCAGCATGGCCGGCACCACCTTCCTTGCCTGCGGGCGAAACAGATCCCGGCGCGGTGCGCGGGACTTGTTCAGAGGCTCCCCAGCAAGCGCAGCGCGCACACGACTGATCTGGACATCGACCCCCGCCGCGCAGTGATACGCTGCGGCCATGCCCCGCCCCGCCACTGCGCCGCGACCGCTGCTGCGCCTCAATACGCACGATTTCGAAGCATTCCTGCGCGGTACGCGACGCGCAGGCCAAATCGCCATCCATCGCAAGCTGGATGCGGCGGCCATCGCCACCGGCCGCTGGCGCAGAACCGGCGCTGCGATCCACATCCAGCTGCGGATCTCGCAGCGCGCGCGCGGTGCCGTCGCCCTCGCGCTGCAGCAGCTCGCGCGATTGCATCCGCAGATCGCGCCGCGCCGGCGTATCCGCACCCAGCTGGTCATCGGCCGGCGTCGGCTGTTGCAGGCGCTGCCGCAACGCGGACCGCTGCGTTCGCTGCGCAGCAGCGGCGGCGACCGTGGACCTGGCGCGCTGCGCGCGAAGATCGCAGCGACCCTCGCACAGATTCCCGCCGACTACGCCGTCTCGCGCGGCCTGCAGCGCCAGGCTGAGGCGCGCGTGCTCGCATTCGCCGGGATCGACGTCGCGCAGCGGGAATGCTGGCTGCTGCCAGAGGTCGCCCGACGCCTGCGCGCGGTGTTCGCGGCAGCCGCCCGCGATGGGGTCCAGTTGCAGCTGGTATCGGGCTTCCGCAGCGCGAGCTACCAGGCCCGGATCCTCGAGCGCAAATGCGCGCGTGGCGAGCCGATGGCGCAGATCCTCACCATCAATGCCGCGCCAGGCTTCAGCGAACACCACAGCGGGCGCGCGGTCGACCTGACCGCGCCCGGCTTCGCGCCGATCGAGGAGCCGTTCGAACAGTCGGACGCGTTCGCGTGGCTGCAACGGCACGCGGGTCGTTTCGGCCTGCGCCTGTCGTATCCGCGGGACAATCCGCACGGCATCGTGTACGAGCCGTGGCATTGGTACTTCGAGCGCCAGTAGCGACGGTGGCGCGGCGCGCCGCTGTCATCGCAACGCCACCATCGCGTCACACCTGCGCAACCGGGCGCCTCCAGTATTGGGCAAACCGGAGCTTGCCCGATCATGCGTATCGCGGTCGTCACCGAGACCTATCCACCGGAGATCAACGGTGTCGCACTGACCGTGCGCGGCTTCGTCGACCAGCTCACCCGGCTCGGCCACGCGGTGCAGCTGATCCGCCCGCGGCAGCCGGATGCGCCGGCAACCGAAGCATCGAGTGACGTCGACGAGACGCTGGTAGCCGGCGCCGGCATCCCCCGCTACCCGGGCTTGCGCTTCGGCCTGCCGGCCACGGGGCGACTGCGCACCCTGTGGACGCGCAACCGCCCCGACACCGCATACATCGCCACCGAAGGTCCGCTCGGTTACTCGGCGCTGAAAGTCGCGGTCGAACTCGGCATCCCGACCGCCACCAGCTTCCATACCCGTTTCGATGATTTCGTCGCCCACTACGGTGCCGCGTGGCTGACCCCGGCGGTGTTCGCGTGGCTGCGCCGGTTCCACAACCGCGCCGATGCGACGCTGGTGCCGACCCGTGAGTTGCGCGAGTACCTCGAAAGCCACGGTTTCCTCAACGTGCGGGTGCTCTCGCGCGGCGTCGATACGGTGCAGTTCGCGCCTGCGCGTCGCGATCCCGCGCTGCGCGCGGAATGGAGCCTGGACGACGACGATCTGGCCGTGCTGTTCGTGGGTCGGATCGCGCCGGAGAAGAACCTCGACCTCGCGGTGCGCAGCTACGACGCGATCCGCGCCGCGGTGCCCGGCGCGCGCATGGTGTGGATCGGCGACGGCCCGGCACTGGCGCGCCTGCGCCGCGACCACCCAGGCCACGTGTTCTGCGGCATGCAGCGCGGCATCGAACTGGCGCGGCACTTCGCCAGCGGCGACATGTTCCTGTTCCCGAGCGTGACCGAGACCTTCGGCAACGTGACGCTCGAAGCGCTTGCCAGCGGCGTGCCGCCGGTCGCGTTCAACTACGGCGCCGCACGCGAAATGGTCCGCGATGGAATCGACGGGCGCACCGTGCCGATCCACGACGCCGACGCATTCGTGGCCGCCGCGGTCGCGCTCGCATGCGACCGCCCGTTGCGTGCCGCGATGCGCACATCCGGCCGCCAGGCGGTGGCCAACCTGTCGCATGCCGCCGTCGCACAAGCGCTGGCGGATTTGCTCGAAGGTCTTCGCGAACGGAGGGCTGCCTGATGTCGCCACGCATCCGCGAGTTGCACTGGTGCATGAGTCTGAACCGCTGGGGCGGTCGTCCGCGCGTGACCCGCATGTTCGCGATCATCAGCCGGCTCGGCGATGGCTATCTGTGGTACGCGCTGATCGCGCTGTTGCCGCTGTTCGGCGGCGCGCCCGGCCTTGCCGCGAGCCTGCACCTGGCCGCGGTCGGACTGGTGTCGCTGGCACTGTATCGCGGGCTCAAGCGCTGGACGCGGCGACCGCGGCCGTTCGCGAGCCACGATGCGATCACCGCATGGGTCGCACCGCTGGACGAATTCAGCTTTCCGTCCGGGCATACGCTGCACGCGGTGGCATTCACGCTCGTGGCCTGCTGGTACTTCCCGCTGCTGGCGCTGATCCTGGTGCCGTTCGCGGTGGCGGTCGCGCTGTCGCGGGTGGTGTTGGGACTGCACTATCCGAGCGACGTGCTCGCGGCGACCGTGATCGGCGTCGCGCTGGCGGCGGGCTCGATCGAATTCGTCGCCGCGTTCGCCTGAGGCGAAGCGGCGCCGCGACCAGACCGGTAGTCGCCGTCGCGCACAGGGTGCGCTCCTACACGAGTTGTTCGGGTCGATGACGCTGCACCCGCCGATTGCGCCGGTCGCGCACCGGGTGCGGCTGGTTTGTAGGAGCCCACCCTGTGGGCGACCGATGACGCGGGGATTGTCGACCGTGCCGGGCGCGGGTTCGGCATGCGATTACAGCGCGCGCAGCCAGAACGCGAGCTGGTGCGTCACGGGATCCGG
>JANOEA010000449.1:0-2680 GCA_031412975.1 Pseudomonadota bacterium
CGACAGTGCGGCGGCCGTGATGCGGCTGCTGATCGGCGCCTGTCGCGAGGCCGGCGCCAGCCTTGTTCTGGTCACCCATGCGGCCGAAGTGATGGGCCAGGCCGATCGCCTGCTGCGGATGGAGGCCGGCCGGCTGCGGCCTGCCTGAGCGGGCACCGATGATTCCGGCCCGACTGGTCATCGCACTGTGGAACGCGCATCGGCGCGCACCGGCGCAGGCGTTGCTGATGCTGCTCGGTCTGGCACTGAGCGTGGCGGTGGTGGTCGCGATCGATCTCGCGGTGGACTCGGCGCGCGGTGCGTTCCTCGACTCGCGCCGCGCGCTATCCGGTTCGGCAACCCATCAGCTGATTGCCGATGGCGGCGAGGTGCCGGCGAGCCAGTTGTCCGCACTGCGTGCGCAGGGACTGTGGCGCTCGGCGCCGCTGATCGAGCGCGAGGCGCTGCATGCGGACTCGGGTAAGCGCCTGCGCCTGCTCGGCATCGATTCGTTGAGCGAGGCTGCATTGCGGCCATGGTTGGCGGGACGGGTCAGTGCGTCGCAAGATGCCGGTACCGCCGTCGACCCCGCAGCGCTGATCGGGCGCGACGATGTCGCCATGTTGCCGCAGCGACTCGCGGATCGGCTCGGGCTCGCAGTTGGCGATGTCGTGCGCCTGCGGATCAACGCGCGCAGCGTCGAGTTCACCCTGCTGGCGACGCTGCCGGCCGACGCGCTGCCGACGGGCAGCGGCAATTGGCTGCTGGTCGACATCGCCGGCGCGCAACGGGCAAGCGGTCTCACCGGATTCAGCCGGATCGACTTCGTGGCGGACGCCGACACCGCGCAGCGGCTGGCCGCGCAGTTGCCACTGGGCCTGCGCGTGGTCGCCACCGCCGAGCAGGACAGCGAGCTTTCGGCGATGAGCGGCGCATTCGAGATCAACCTCAAGGCATTGAGCCTGCTGGCCCTGCTGGTCGGCGTGTTCGTCGTGTTCCAGACGCTCAGCTTCCTCGCCCTGCAGCGCCGCCGCCTGCTCGGCCTGCTGCGCGCATTGGGTGTGCAGCGCAGTGAAGTCGCGCGCCTGCTGCTGGGCGAGGCCGCGATGGTCGGCCTGCTCGCCGGCGCGCTCGGCATCGCGCTCGGCATCGGCCTCGGCAGCGTGCTGTTGCAGGGACTGGCGCGCAGCTACAGCGAGCTGTTCTACCGCGTCGAAGTCAGCGCGCTGGCGCTATCGGGCCCGACCCTGCTGAAGGCGGCTGCGCTGGCGCTCGGCGGCGCGCTGCTGGCGGTGCTGCTGCCGCTGCGCGATGCGCTGGGCGTGCCGGTGCTCGATGCGCTGGGCCGACCCAGTGCGGCAATGCGCGAGCCCGATGCGCGCTTGCAGGCGTTGTTTTGGCCGGCGCTTGCGCTGTTCGCCGCCGGACTGGCACTGATCCGCTTCGCACCCGACGGACTGTTCTGGGGCTTCGCGGGTCTGTTCGCGTGCCTGATCGCCAGCCTAGGCCTGATTCCGTGGGCGGCGCGGCATCTGCTGCGCGCGCTGGAGTACGGATTGCGCGACGCGCCGGTGCTGGCGCAATGGCTGGTCGCGGGCAGCCGGCGCACGCTCGGGCGCACCGGCATCGCGCTGGCTGCGCTGAGTCTGTCGATCGCCACCGTGATCGGCATGAGCAGCATGATCCACAGTTTCCGCGTCGCGCTGAATGGATGGATCGAACGCAGCCTGCAGGCCGAGGTGTATCTGTCGGCCGGCGGACGCGCTGCCCTGCCCGCGGACCTGGTCGAACGCGTGGCGTCGCTCGACGGCGTGCTCGGCATCGGGCTCACGCGACGCAGCCAGCGGCTCGCGCCATCGGGTCCGCTCGAAGTGGTCGGCATGCAGCTGCCCGAACGCGGCCGAACCGGTTTCGAGATCCTCGCCGGCGACGACGACACCCTGTGGACCGCGTTCGAAGCCGGTGCAGCGCTGGCAAGCGAGCCGCTGGCAACGCGACTGCGACTCGGCGTCGGCGATGTGTTGAGTGTACCTACCGCGCAGGGCCCGCGCGATTTCACCATCGCCGCGATCTACCGCGACTACAGCAGCCCGCAGGGCGTGCTCACGCTGGCCTTGCCGCACTACCAGCGCGCATTCGGCGATCGCGCGATCGGCGCACTGGGTCTTTACGCGAAACCCGACGATGCAGCCGATCTTGCGGCATCGCTACGCGGATGGGCGAACGACGATCCGACCCTGCAAGTGGTCACCGCCGCCGAAATCCGTGCGGCCAGCCTGGAAGTGTTCGCACGCACCTTCGCGATTACCGACGTGCTGCGCCTGCTGGCCGGCGTGATCGCGGTGGTGGCGGTGCTCGGTGCATTGTCGGCGCTGGCGATCGAGCGCCAGCGCGAATTCGCCCTGCTGCGCGCGATCGGGCACACGCCCGCGCAGCTGCAGCGTCTGCAGCTGCTGCAGGGCGGCGCGCTGGGACTGCTTGCGGGCCTGTGCGCGCTGCCGCTGGGGCTGGGTCTGGCGGTGCTGCTGATCGAGGTCATCAATCGCCGCAGCTTCGGCTGGAGCATGCAGCTCGACCTGCCATGGGGACAGATCATGACCGCGATCGGGGTCTCGACGCTGGCAGCGGTGCTGGCCGCATGGTGGCCGGCGCGGCGCGCGTCCGGGATGGCACTGGTGCAGCAGCTGCGCGGGAGCGGGCC
>JANOEA010000450.1:0-7235 GCA_031412975.1 Pseudomonadota bacterium
TGGCGGTCACCGCGCCGCTGGCGTCGATCGCGATCCCGCCGACCGCAACCCCGTTGACGGTCGCCGAAGCGCCGCCGTTGACCGTCACCGCGAGCGCGGGTTCGGCGTCCTCGGCTTCGGTGGCGGTGGCGAAGGGCGACACCGCGACGGCGGTGCCTTCGGGGCGGGGGGTGGGCGGGGCGGTGATCGTCTGCGGGGTGTTCGGGTTGGCCAGTTCGTCGGCGCCGATCTCGGGTGCGGTCGCCGAGCGCGGGTCGCCATCGATGTCGATCGTGACCGATGCCAGCGGCGTGCCGGCGTTGATCGCTGGGCTGGTCGCGGTCAGATGCAGGTCGGAAGCCGATATGAACAGCGGATCGCCGAACAGCGAATTCGCGTCGCCGGCGGTGGCCGCCTGCCACAGCGCGAGGGTGGCGTAATCGATGCCCGCGCCGGTTGCCAGCGAACCGCTGCGGAAGAAGCCGGGCGTTGGACCGCCCGCAAAATACAGGTTGTGGCTGGCACTCAGGGTGCCGAATGTGGTGCTCGCGGTGCCGATCGCATAGGCCAGTACACCCGCGCCCCCGCCGGTGGTGGTTTGCGAATTCGATACCGCGTTGTTGCGCAATTCCACCGCCACGGTGGCACCGGTGATCGCGATGCCGAAGCTCGGTGTCTGGCTGACGACGGTGCCGCGGTCGCCGGTCAGTGCGATCGAGTTGTGATGCAGGCGGGTCGACGAGCCGGCCACGCCCACCACGAAGATACCCGAGGGCATGTCGGGGAGGGTCGACGGGGCGGTTACGCCGGAGATCATGTTGTTGACCAGCGTGTTGGTGCCCACGGCGGGGCCGGAGATCGCGATGCCGAACGCCGAGAATCCAACGGCGCTGGAGTGCACGATCCCGCCGATGCGGTTGCGCGACACCAGCGTATTGGTCATGCCGCCCGCTGCTACCTGGGTCGCGGTGGTGTCCTGCGTGCCCAGGGCGATGCCGTAGGCGTCGAAACCCTCGTTGGTGTCGATGCCGCCGATCGCATTGAGCGAAACCTCCGCGCCATCATGGTTGAACATCAGCACGCCGCCGCGCCGCACGCGGTCCGGCCCGCTGCCGGTGATGTCGTTGCGCGTCACCACGCTGCCCGTATTCTGGTTCGCAGCGCTCAGGCCGGCGTTGTAGATGCCGAGGATCGCGCGCCGGACGCGGGTGTTTTCGATCCGGATGTTGTCGTTGTCGGTGCCCGTGGTGCCCGCGGTGGCCCCGCCGACGGCGATCCCGATCAGTGTCAGGGTGGGGTCGGAGCCGGACACGTTGAGGTTGCGCAGCACGACGTTCTGCGCACCGGTGGCGCCCGCTGCGACCTGCACCACGCTGCTGCCGGAAACAGTGCTGGTGTTGGTGATGCCGAGGTTGCGCAGCGCGGGATCGCCACCGACCACCGCCGCGGCGGTCGCGCCGGTCAGCGAGCCGTCGATGGTGACGTTATCGGCACCGTTGATCCGGATCAGCGACAGGTTCGACGCGCCGCTGACCGCGCGCGCCGCTCCGGTCGGCTGGATGCGCACCGCGATTCCCGCGGCCAGCTCGTTCAAGCCGTTGGCGCCGGTTTCGGTGGTGATGTCGGACACGATGTTCAGGGTGACGTTGGCAGAGGCCCCAAAGGTGTTCAGCGCCTGGAAGGCGCCGCCTGCGCCGGACAGGGTCGGGTAGTCGGCCGCCGCGCCGACGCTGTAGGTTCCGGCCAGCGGAGCCGATACCTGGATCGTGCCCGTGATCGTGTCGTTGGCCGGTACGCTGTCCACCGCCAGTTCGACCCGTGCGCTGACCGTGTAGGTGCCTGCGGTCGCCAATGTAGCGCTCGGGAAAGTGGCGATGGCCGTATCCAGCGACGCCAGCGTCGCGATGATCGCGGTCTGGTTGTAGACCTCGTTCGCGCCTGCATCGAGGATGCGATAGCGCACGCTGACGTTGGTCTGCCCGGCGGTGCCGTTGTTGGTGAACGAAGCCTGCGGGGCGAACGCCACGTTGGCGGGCTTGAAACCGGGTGCAGTGGGATCGACGAACGCAGTGGCCTGGGCATCGTTGACCGCCAGCGGGATGCCGTCGAACTCGTCGCCGCCGATGTCGTAGAGCGCATTCGCGCCAGGCCGCATGTCGCCGTCGAAGTCGTTGCCGACCGAGGCGATCACCAGGCCGATGTCGCGCGCGGGGGATCCCGTGGTCAGGTGCAGGTCGGTGGCCGACACGAACTGTGGATCGGCGGAGATGCTGTTGCCGTCCTGGCCGGTGGCGACTTGCCAAGCCGCGAGGTCGGCCTGCTCGACGGCATTGAACAGGCCGAAGGCGCCGCCGGTGCCGTTGGCGAAACCGAGGTTGAAGTTGCTGGTCAGGCCGGCCGGATTGGGCGTGGAGCCGCCGACGCGCATCGCGTAGTGGCGGCCGGTGCCCGCGCCGTTGCTGCGCGCGTTGACGAAGATGTTGTTCTGGAACGATCGCGTATTGACGACCTGCTGGCCATTGAACGCGAAGGTATTGGCCGTGCCGTCGACGCCGCTGCCGCCGATCCGGATGCTGTTGTTGAACACCTGGTTGGTGCCGAGGAATTCGTTGAAGCCGCTGATCGCGGCACCGACGGTGATCGCGTTGCCGGCAGCGTCGGTACCGAGGCGGATGAAGTTGTTGCGGTAGGTCGTGGTGCCGCCGCTGACGTTGATCCCGTTGATGATGCCGGTGGCGTTGGCCACCGACAGCGAATGGATCAGGTTGCGCTGCACGATGTTGCTGCCGGTGCCGCCGGTGAACTGGATGCCGGCCACGGTGGTCGCGGCAGTGGCGCTGGTGTTGGAGAGCGCGCTGATGGTGTTCTGCTCTACCACGTGATTCGGAGTCGTGCTGGTCAACGAGATGCCGATGACTGACGCACTCGCGGCCGTGCCGGTGCCGCCTGCCCCGGTCAGGTTGCGAATCGTGTTCCCCCGCAGTCCGCTGACCGCAAGCGACGAGAGCATTCCGATGGTTTGTGCCCCCGTCGACGTCGAGTTGTTCTGGATCGAGTTGGCGATGGTCCCGCCGACCAGATTGTCCCGCGCGATCCACGGCAGCGTTCCACCGGTATTCGCACGCAGGCCGTAGAAAATGAAGGTGCCCGTGGCGCCGGCATTCGACAGCGTGAATCCCCCGACGCTGTTGCCGATCGAGGTCCACGGGTCGACGCTGAAGTTGTAGATGCCATACACGTCGGTCGCGGTCGTCGTGTTGGTCGAGAACACCACCGAGCCGATCGCCGTCTGGCTGCCGATCGCGTTGCCATTGGTGGTGGCAGGTCCGTTGGTCACCAGGATGCCGATCAGCGGGGCTGACGTGCCGGTGCCGCTGGAGGTCACGCCGCTGAGGCTGACCGCCGCGATCGTGTTGTTGCTGATCGTCGTGGCGGCCCCGCCAGTGATGCCGTTGAACTGGATACCCAGGAACTTGCCCGTCGAGCCGGTCAGGTTGTAGGTGCCGGTCTGGGTGTTGCTGGCGTAGCCAATGGTGTTGCCGGTGATGGTGAAGCCCTGCGCCCCATGAACTGCGGTGGAGCCGCCGATATCGATCGCGCGGTGGTTGGCACCCGTGGTCCAAGTGCGGGTAGCAGACTGGTAGAAGCGGTTGTTGCTGATCGTCCAGGTGTTGCAACCGCTGCCGGTGGCGACGCCGGCGCTGTTTACCGCGGCCGCGAAGAAGTCGAAGATGTTGTTGTTGGTGATCGTGATGCCGCTGTTGCCGATCGCAGTCGTGGTCTGGCTGCCGTTGCCGTAGATCCCCTTGCTCGGCAGGTTCGCGCCCGCCGGCCCGATATTGCTGTTTGAGATCGTGTTGTTGTCGTTGCCGTTGGCGGTGATGGCATCGGTGGAGAAGAAGATGTTGCCGCCGTTGGTGGCCACGGACATGGTTCCGGAGCCGAGCACGCTTGCATTGGTGATCGTGTTGCCGGTCGCGCCGCCGATGAAGCGGATGGTGGATGTTCCGGAGGTCGGCGAGACCGTGGTGTTGGCGATGGTCAGCGCGTTGCCGCCGCTGTTGAGGCCATCGAAGGTGACGTTGTCGGCTCCATTGAGGTCGATCAATGGGCTGCCCGCGACCACGGCGCCGCTGACCGTGCGCGTGCCGCTGGGCGTGACCACGATGCTGGTATAGCTTGCAGCACCGACACCGCTCGCGTTGAGCACGGCGGTCGCCGCCTCGGTGGTGTCACCGGTGATCGATACGGTGATCGCGCCCGTATGGGTGCCCGCATTGATCGCCGCGAATGCGCTGCCGAGGTCCGGGTAGGAACCGGCGCCAGGGTTGACCGAGACGTTCTGCGCAAACGCGAACGAAGAAACCAGCATCGCGCCGGCGGCGAGCAGGCGGAGTGATTGGATGATGCGCATGGAATCCCCCATGGTGACCCCACCGTGTCTGCGCACGGGTGGATCGTTGTTGTAGTCGCTCCCGAAGCCCACCCCCGGGAACGTGGTGCGGTGAGCGCCACAGTTCATTTGCCCCGCGGCAACACCGGTGAACACAAAGCCGAACCCTCGACTGCCCGAGGCTTCGCAAGGCCGCCGGGGCGAGTCGCATTGTTAGCACAGGCCCGGTGGCCCGGCCAGTTCCGCGCCAGTTGGTGCAGGGCACCATCGGCCTCAGTGCGGGGCACCATCGGCCTCGGCCTGCGGCCGGCCGCTCACGCCGCTTCGAGATCACCCGCATCGACACGGCGAACGCGAACGCGGCGCCGACGAAGGTCTTGAAGTGGGTCCCCCGGTCGCCGCGTTCGCGGAAGCCGTCGGAACGTGTGGGCGTGCTGCGGTCATCCGCCGAGCATATCGAACCTCGCGCCGCGAGCCGATACACTTCGCGCCCGAACGGAGAGTTGCAGCATGTACACCGCCAGCAGGATCGATGCCGACAACAAGCCCGAGGCCTACGCGCAGCTGCTCGCACAAGCGCGCGGTTTGCTGGCGGGTGAACCCAATCGCATCGCGAACGCGGCCAACCTCAGCGCGCTGGTGTTCGATGCGCTGCCGGACCTCAATTGGGTCGGGTTCTATTTCTTCGACGGTCGCGAGCTGGTGGTCGGCCCGTTCCAGGGCAAACCTGCGTGCGTACGCATCGCGCTGGGGCGCGGCGTGTGCGGCACCGCGGCGGCGACCCGCAGCACGCAACTGGTGCACGACGTGCATGCGTTCCCGGGTCATATCGCCTGCGATGCGGCATCGAACTCCGAGATCGTGGTGCCGATCATCGCGCGCGACGGCGCGCTGGTCGGGGTGTGGGACGTCGACAGTCCGCTGGTCGGTCGCTTCGATGCACACGACCGCGCGGGCATGGAAGCGCTGGTGCAGTTGTTCGTCGACTCGCTGTCCGATCAGGCCAGCGCGCACGGCTGAAGCGGTTTGGCCGTAGACTCGAACGCATGAGCGACCCCAAGCTTCTGAATGTCGGACCCAAATCGGCTGCGTGGCTGCGCCAGGTGGGCGTGCGCACGATGGACGATCTGCGCACCCACGGCGCGGTGGGCGCGTTCTGGAAGGTCAAGAAGGCCGGCTTCAAGCCGAGCCTGAATCTCCTGTATGCGCTGGCCGGTGCCGAGCAGGGCTGCCACTGGACCGCGCTGAGTGCCGACGAGAAGAACCGCCTGGTCACCGAGGCCAGCGCGCTGGAAGATGCGGCGAAGGCGGCGAAGAGTTTCGTGATGCCCGCACGCGATGTCACGCCGCCGCGCGAGGATCGCGTGGAAGAGTCGATGGCGGCACCGTCGCTGTTCGATGAGCCGGATGCGGCGGGCGACGAGCAGCCGGCGGCCGAGTCGCCAGCGGAACCGACCTGACTGCAACGCTGGGGTAACCATGTGGGAGCCGCCATGGCGGCGACAGCAGGACCGCTGACTTGCACCAGTCGCTGCCATGGCAGCTCCCACAAGGAAAATGCGGTCTCGCAGCGATCTCCGCCTCATCTGGTGGTAGTCGACAGGCAGGTCTTGCAGCGAACTCCCACTCACCTTGTGGGAGCCGCCATGGCGGCGACAGCAGGACCGCTGGCTCGCACCAGTCGCTGCCATGGCAGCTCCCACAAGGAAAATGTGGACCGCAGGGATTTCGCCGCTCAAGCCTTGACCGATGCCATCTGCCGCGCATCCTCGCGCCAGCGCGGAGTATCGCGGATCCGCTCGAGCACCTGCTCTGGCGTATCGACCAGCGACCACATGTGGGCGTGTTCGCGGTTCATCATGCGCTCGTCGATGGTCTTGAGCAGGAACGCCTGCAGGCCGTCGTAGAAGCCATCGGTGTTGACCAGCACGATCGGGTTGAAGTAGATCCCGAGGCGCTTGAGGGTGATCGCCTCGAACAGTTCTTCGAGCGTGCCGCAGCCGCCGGGCAACGCGACCACCGCATCCGAGCCGGTCAGCAGCCGATGCTTGCGTTCGCGCATGTCCTCGACGATCTCGAGGCTGGCGATGCCCGGGTGCTGCCACTCGACCTCGGTCATGAAGCGCGGAATGATCCCGATCACCGTGCCGCCGGCGGCCAACGCGCCGTCGGCAACCGCACCCATCAGGCCGCTGCCGCCGCCGCCATACACCACGGTGCAGTGCGCTTCGGCCAGCAAGCGGCCGAGCCGCCGCGCGGCGTCGTGGTACTGCGGCGCGCAGTGCGCGGAGGAGGCGGCGTAGACGCAGATGCGCATGGCGATGGACCAGGGGGGCGATGCGCGATTGTAGGGCGGGCCTGCGGCCCGCCGCCCACGTGGCCTCAACATTATTCCCTGCCCATCGCCCGCGCGGCAGTAGCGCCCGGGGGTGATCTTCGTGGCAGCCGGGTTTGGCGGGCCGCAGGCCCGACCTACATCAGGCGGCGGGGCGCCACGCTGCGGATCAGACCGTCGCACGGGGCCGATTTCGCGGCCAGCGCGAGGTCATGCAGGGCGAGCGGATCCGGCCCGCGCCACTCGCGCGACATCGCGCGCACCGCCAGCAGTACCCGCACCAGGCGGTCGAACTCCTGCGCAAGCTGGCTGTAGAGGGCCGACAGCCCCGCGCGGATATCCGCGCCGAGCTGCGCGTAGGCGCTGCGTCCCAACTCGATGAAATACGCCAGCGACACGCAGCGCCGGTTGGCCAGTTCCGGATAGAAGCCGGCGAGCAGCAGGCAGCGATCGCCGACATCCCTGAGCTCGGCGGCGCGCTGCCGGCCACTACGCTGCTGCGCTTGCAGCAACTCCAACGCCATCGTG
>JANOEA010000451.1:0-3405 GCA_031412975.1 Pseudomonadota bacterium
CCACGGCGTGTTGATGATCGCCATTCCGCAGCCGTTGAGTCGCAATGGCGACTGGTCGGGGTGGCGCAGCAACTCGGCGATCAACACCTTGCCCATCCCGCACGACTTCAGCCAGCGATGGAACGGCACGATGTGGGCGCGCAGCTTGATCGGATACCACACGGCATATACCCCGGTGGCGAAGCGCGCGAACGCCGCGGTCAGGGCATCGGCGATCAGCGCGAACTCGGCGTCCTGCTGTTCGAACGGTGGATCGATCAGCACCAGCCCACGCTTCTCGCGCGGCGGCAGCAGGGCCCGCAGTGCGGCGTAGCCGTCGCGCTGCATCACCTGTACCCGCGGATCGCCGGCGAACTCCAGCCGCAACGCGGCGCATTCTGCATCCTGCAGTTCGCACAGCAGCAGTCGGTCCTGCGGTCGCAGCAGGGTGCTGGCCAGCAGCGGCGAGCCCGGGTACTGCGCGAGCGACGCGCCATCGGCGGGGTTGAGCGCGCGCACGCGATCGAGGTAATCGTGGGCTGCGCGGGGCAGGCCACCGTGCTCCAGCAGGCGCCCGATGCCGTCGGCGTATTCGCGGGTCTTTTGGGCTTCGACGGTGCCCAGGTCGTAGCGCCCGGCGCCGGCATGGGTGTCGATGTAGGCCAGCGGCGCGGACTTGCGGGTCATCGCCTGCAGCAGCGCGACCAGCACCGCGTGCTTGAGCACATCGGCGAAGTTGCCCGCGTGGTAGGCGTGGCGGTAGTTCATTCGGGTCGACAGGTGGGCGGGCCGCACGAGTATATCGGGCAGGTATGGGCGGCCCGGCTGCCCAACCATGACTTCCGGGCTGCTGGAGCGCGCGCCGGCGCTGCTACCCTGAGCGCTTCGATCGATAGGGGTTCACATGAAGCGCATTCTGAAATGGCTGGCCGGACTGGTGGGCGTGGTGGTGGTGCTCGCTGGCGCCTTCTTCGTCCATGTGTGGTACTTCAAGCCGGCCAAGGTCGACTGGTTCTACACCCGGGTGTTCGCGCAATTCGCGCTGGTCAATCCGGAGATCCTGACCAGCCTGCGCATCCTCGACCAGTACGGTTTGAATTTCACCGCCGACGAACTGTCGGATTCCTCGCCGGCCGCGGCCGAAGAGGCGCTGGCCAAGCTCAAAACCGACTACCAGACCTTCCGCAGCTACGATCGCGCGGGCTACAGCGGGCAGGAACTGCTGTCCTACGACATCTGGGACTTCTTCATGAAGACCCAGGTCGACGGCGAGCGCTGGAAATACCACAACTTCCCGGTCAACCAGATGTTCGGCGTGCAGTCGAGCCTGCCCAACTTCATGGCCGACCAGCACCTGGTACTGAACCGCCGCGACGCCGACAACTACATCGCGCGCCTGCAGAAATTCCCGAAGTCCTTCGACGACGTGATCGCGGGCCTGAAGCTGCGCGAAGA
The DNA here is from genome assembly GCA_031412975.1 of Pseudomonadota bacterium. Classification (GTDB taxonomy): domain Bacteria; phylum Pseudomonadota; class Gammaproteobacteria; order Xanthomonadales; family Ahniellaceae; genus UBA4656. Next base: position 1,435 of record JANOEA010000451.1, read on the forward strand.
AGCCGGCGTGCTGCCGCGCGAGTTCACGGTGAGCAAGGTGCTGACCCAGATGCGCGGTTTCGTCGAGCCCAAGCCCACCGAACACATGCTCTACACCACGTTCCAGAAGAAGCTCGACAAGATCGCCGCCGACAAGATTGACCAGCCCACGCGCGACGCGCTGCTGGCCTCGGTGGCCCGCGAGATCGAGGCCAGCGTGTATCCGGCCTACCGCAGCATGATCGGCTATTTCGAGGAAATCCAGCCGCGCGCGACCTCCAACGATGGCGCGTGGAGCCTGCCCGACGGCGAGGCGTACTACGCCTACGAGGTGTACTCGAACACCACCACCACGATGACGCCCGAGCAGATCCACCAGATCGGTCTGGCCGAGGTGGCGCGGATTGCCGCCGAGATGGACGCCATCCTGATCGGTGCCGGCCTGACCGAGGGCACCATCGGCGCGCGCGTGCGCGCGCTCGGCAGCGATCCCGCGCAGCTGTACCCCGACACGCCCGAGGGCCGGCAGGAGATCCTCAAGGAATACATGCGCATCATCGCCGAGATCAACAGCGGGCTCGACCAGTGGTTCGCGGTCAAGCCGAAGGCCGGCGTGGCGGTCGAGCCGGTGCCGGAGTTCTCCCAGGCCACAGCACCCGGTGCCTATTACCAGCCGCCCTCGCTCGATGGCGCGCGTCCGGGCACCTTCTACGCCAACCTGCGCAACGTCAACGAGATCACCAAGTTCGGCATGCGCACGCTCGCCTATCACGAGGCAGTTCCCGGGCATCACTTCCAGATCGCGATCGCGCAGGAGCTGCAGGGCCTGCCGATGTTCCGCAAGCTGCTGCCGTTCACGGCCTATGCCGAGGGCTGGGCGCTGTACTCCGAGCGCATCGCGTGGGAGGCCGGCTTCCAGGACAACCCGCTGGACAACCTCGGACGCCTGCAGGCGGAGATGTTCCGAGCGGTGCGGCTGGTGGTCGACACCGGCCTGCACGCGAAGATGTGGACCCGTGAGCAGGCGATCGGCTACATGGTCGACTACACCGGCATGGGCGACGACGAAGTGGCCGCGGAGATCGAGCGCTACATCGTCAACCCGGGCCAGGCGCTGGCCTACAAGGTGGGCATGATGAAGATCCTCGAACTGCGCGAGCGTGCGAAGGCCGAACTCGGCGACAAGTTCGACATCCGCGAATTCCACGATGCGGTGCTCAAGAACGGTTCGATGCCGCTGACCGTGCTCGAGCAGGTGGTGGACAACTGGATCGCCACCAAAAAGGCCTCGCCCACCGCGCTCGCGGCGCGTTGATCGAACTGCGCGAGTTCGCCGGTCCCGACGTCGGCCCGTGGCTGGCCGACGTCGCGCGCCTGCGGATGACCGTGTTCCGCGACTACCCGTATCTCTACGACGGTAGTTTCGAGTACGAGCGCGACTATCTCGAAACCTACGCGCGCTCGCGCGAGAGCCTGTTCGTGCTGGCGTTCGATGGCGTGCAGGTGATCGGCGCATCCACCGCGGTGCCGCTCGCCGACGAGGTCGACGCATTCCGCACGCCGTTCGTCGCGCAGGGCATCGATCCCGGGCAGGTGTACTACTTCGGCGAGTCGGTGCTGTTGCGCGATTACCGCGGGCGCGGGATCGGCGGGCGCTTCTTCGATGCACGCGAGGCGCGCGCGCGGGCGCTCGCGAGGTTCCGCTGGACCGCATTCTGCAGCGTGGTGCGTGCGCATGACGATCCGCGCAAACCATCGGATCACCACGGCAACGAAACGCTGTGGCAGCGCCGCGGCTACGCGCCACGCGCGGGCATGCGCGCGGAGCTGGCGTGGCAGGAGCACGGGCACCCGGATCCCGTGACGCACCAGCTCGCGTTCTGGCTGCGCGCGCTGTAATCGCATGCCGAACCCGCGCCCGGCACGGTCGACAATCCCCGCGTCATCGGTCGCCCACAGGGTGGGCTCCTACAAACCAGCCGCACCCGGTGC
>JANOEA010000452.1:0-11531 GCA_031412975.1 Pseudomonadota bacterium
GCGCACCACGCCGCCGAACGGCGCGGGCACTTCCATCGTGGCCTTGTCGGATTCGAGACTGAGCAGCCCCTGTTCGGGCTTGACCGTATCGCCGACCGCGACCAGCCACTCGATCACCGGCACGTCCTTGTAGTTGCCGATATCCGGAACCTTCGCTTCCTTGATCGCAGCCATGGCGCCTCACCGTCCGGCACGGGGCGGCGAACGGCCCCAAGGCCGGTATTGTGGCGGGCAAACGCCGACCGGCGCCAGCCACGCACCGTTCGAGCATCGAGGGCAGTGCGGGATCAGTCGCCTGCAAGCACCGCCATCACCTCGGGCGGGCAGGCGTATTTTGCCCGCGTCATCGGCGTATCGCCGTCGGGACCAGGGCGTTCGGGATCGGCACCCTGTGCAAGCAGCGTGCGCACCACCATCAGCAACCGCGGTGTGTCGATCTGCGGCAGGCCGCAGTGGTCGATCGCGTTATCCAGTGGCGCGCGCCCGGGTGCACTGCCGTCGGGCATCACCATCGGCGCGTTGGCCTTGTCCGGTGGAACCAGCTTCGCGATCGCCGCCGCATCGCCGCTGCGCACCGCCTCCATCATCGCCATCATGGCCACGCCGCGCACGCCCGGCGCGACCGGCGCGACCGCTCGAGGCACGCCTGCAGCCGCGCGCTGTGCGCTCTCGCGCCATGCAGGGGCGATTGCCGACAGCGTGCGCAGGGCAGCTTCGCGGGTCGCGGGGTCGGAAGCCTCCGCGAATGGCCGCAGTGCATCGACCGCGGCACCACTGCGGGTGCCGCCGATCGAGAGGCTGCCGATGATCGCGCGCTGCGCGGCAGGGTCGGTGTTGGCGCGCAAGGCAGCAGCCAACACGACAGCACGTTCGCCGTCGTCAGGGATCGTGTAGGGCATCGCATCGAGGGCGACGTCGAACGCCTCGCCACGCGGCGCGCGCGCGAGCAGCGGCTCGAATGCGCCGAGCGCTGCGGGCCGCGCCTCCGCGAGCACTCCGGCATCCGCAGTCTCCGAACTGCTGTCGCTGGCGCGCGCGAGCAGCCGCAGTGCGGCAAGCTGAACCTCCGCCGGTTGGCCTGCGCGGGCCAGCGCGCCGACCCGTTCGAGTCCGTCGGCGCAGCAGCCGGCGACTTGTTGCAGCGCCGACAGCGCGTGCAGTACCGAATCGGGCTGATCCAACGCGTCGATCGCGCGCGGCAGCCAGCGTGCACGCGCCTCGGCCGAGCGCTGCGCTCCCAGCAACGGCCACGCGGCCTCACGGGTCGGCGCGTGCGGTGAATCGACCGCGGCGAGCAGCAACTCGACCCAGCCCGATGGCGGCGCGGTCGCCAGCGCCTTGAGCACGTGCGGGGTCGCGGGACTCGCAGTGCCTGCTTCGGCGGCCAGCGCATCGGCAGCACCGCTACCACCCTCGTCGAGCAGGCGCACCAGCGCGTCATCGAACACTTCCAGCGCATCGCCGATGCTGCCGCGCTGCCCGCGCGCCTGCTGCGCGTAGACCTCGGTGCCGTAAGCGACCAGCGCCGGCGCCAGCAACTTCGGTGGCTGCAGGCCGATCAAGCCGCGCGCGACGATGAAGCGCGCATACGGGGTGGCATCGCGCGCATTCAGCACATCGAGGCGCACCTCGACCAGCGATTCGCGCGGTTCGCCAGCCGCTTCCAGTGCCGCTGCCGCGAGTGCCACGACTTCAATCGAGCGATCACCGAGCGCGGTGCGGAGTCGATCGGCATCGGCCATCACCGCCTCGCGCGCACCGGGCTCGTCGGACAGCGCAGCGGTCCACAGCGCAGCGGCCGCCGCTTCGCGGATCGCGGGTTCCGGATCATTGAGTGCCTTGGCCATTGCGGCCACGCCCTGGACCGGAAAGTAGCGACCCAGTGCGCGCGCGGCATCGATGCGATCGTCGAGTTCCGCCGACCGCTGGCCGAGCACGCTGGCATAGGCACGCAGGCTCGCATCGGCGCTCACGGGCCCGGCGACAACGATGCACAGCAACAGGACACAACTTGCGATGCGCAGGCGCATGGAACACGACTCCCGGTGGTCTCGAACCATGTGAACGCTCATCGGCATCGAAAACGAACGCGCCCCCTGCCGAAGGTCACGCGACCATTTCGATTGCACTGTCCGGCATCGCACCGGTGTCCGCACGGACGCGGACAACGGCACCCATGCCGATGCCGCAAAGCCGCGCCACGCCTCGCTTGCAGCGCTTGCAGGCGGTTGGCACGGCGATTGCTGACTGAACCTGCGGGCCGCAGCAGATGCGGACCGCGATACCACCCCACCCAAGGAGTACGCCATGACGATTCGACTGCTGCGCAACGCCCATCGGCGCGGATTCGACCTCCACGAGGCCGTGTCGTTCTGTCTCGCCGGCTGCATGACCGGTTTGATCCTCGCGCTGACCCGCATCATCGCAGGGTGAGCGCTGGCGGGGGGAAGGCAGGGGGGCGGTGCAAGCGCTCGATGAGCGCTTGCAGCGCCCCCTGCTGCCAGTTCGGACGGGGGAAAACCGGATGCGCGGAACGGCGAAGTGCAGGACAGCCTGATGTTCGGCTTGCTGCGCGAAGAATTCCGCGCCTGACCGGCTGCGCGCTCAGCAGCAGCGGCCGCCGGTTCCTCGATAGCGCGCAGCCTGCCGATCGGCGAAGAATTCCGGATAGCTCATCGGCGTGCGCTCCGGATGGTGGCGGGCCAGATGGCGCAGGTAGGCATCGTAGTCCGGCACCCCGATGGTGCTGCGTGCGGCCTGCACCGCGCGCCGCCAGAGCCGGCGAATCCAGTCAGATCGCGACACGGGCGGTCTCCATCGTGGTCGGCGACTGCGCGCGCCAGCCCTTGAGCGCGGCGCGCAGGCCGAAGTACACCATCGCGACCACCAGGCTCATCAGCACCACGGTGAGACCGGCATTGACGTAGTCGTTGCGCACCACGCGCTCCATGTCGGCGAGGCTGCGCGCGGGCGCCAGCACGCGACCCTCGGCGAGCGCCTCGGAGAACATCCGTGCATGCGACAGAAACCCGATCCGCACGTCCTCGTGGAACAGCTTCTGCCAGCCCGCGGTCATCGTGCAGATGATCAGCCATATGGTCGGCAGCAACGGAATCCACAGGTATCGTTCGCGCTTCATCTTGACCAGGCACACGCAGGCGAAGCTCAGCGCGATCGCGGCGAGCATCTGGTTGGCGATCCCGAACAGCGGCCACAGGGTGTTGATCCCGCCGAGCGGGTCGACCACGCCCTGATACAGGAAATAGCCCCACGCGGAGACGCATATCGCGGTCGCGAACACGTTGCCGAACCACGAATCGGTGCGCCCCAGCGGCGCCCACGCCATGCCGGCGAGGTCCTGCACCAGGAAACGCCCGACGCGGGTGCCGGCATCCACCGTGGTCAGGATGAACAATGCCTCGAACAGGATCGCGTAGTGGTACCAGAACGCCAGCATGCCCTCGCCCGCGACCACCTGGTGCAGGATCTGCGCCATGCCGACCGCGAGCGTCGGCGCACCGCCGGTGCGCGACAGGATCGTGCTCTCGCCGATGTCGTTCGCGGTCTGGGTCAGGATTTCCGGGGTCAGCACGAAGCCCCACTCGGTGATGGTCGCCGCGGCCTGGTAGACGTCGGTGCCGATCAACGCCGCGGGGGCGTTCATCGCGAAGTACACGCCCGGGTTGAGCGCGCAGGCCGCGATCAATGCGGTGACCGCGACGAAGCACTCCATCAGCATCGCGCCGTAGCCGATCATGCGCGCGTCGGCTTCGTTGGCCATCAGCTTCGGCGTGGTGCCCGAGGACACCAGTGCGTGCCAGCCGGATACCGCGCCGCAGGCGATGGTGATGAACAGGAATGGAAACAGGCTGCCCGCGAACACCGGGCCGCTGCCGTCGATGAAACGCGTGACCGCCGGCATCTGCAGCTGCGGCATCGCGATCACCACCGCGATCGCCAGCAACACCACGGTGCCGATCTTGAGGAACGTGCTGAGGTAGTCGCGCGGTGCCAGCAGCAGCCACACCGGCAGTACCGCGGCGAAGAACCCGTAGCCGATCAGCATCCACGCCAGCGCCGGGCCATCGAAGGTGAAGCGCGGTCCCCACACCGGATCGGCAGCGACGTTGCCACCGATGAAGATCGACGCGAGCAGCAGGACCAGGCCGATCAGCGACACCTCCAGCACCCGCCCGGGCCGGATGTAGCGCAGGTACACGCCCATCAGCAGCGCGATCGGAATCGTCATCGCCACCGTGAAGGTGCCCCACGGACTGATCGCCAGCGCCTTGACCACCACCAGCGCGAGTACCGCGAGCAGGATCATCATGATCAGCAGGATGCCGACCAGGGTGATGGTGCCCGCCGCCGGCCCGATCTCGCTGCGGATCATCTCGCCCAGCGAACGGCCGTCGCGCCGCAGCGAGAAGAACAGCAGCATGAAGTCCTGCACGGCGCCTGCCAGCACCACGCCGATCAGCAGCCACAGCAGTCCCGGCAGATAGCCCATCTGCGCGGCGAGCACCGGACCTACCAGCGGGCCGGCGCCCGCGATCGCCGCGAAGTGGTGTCCGAACACCACCCAGCGATCGGTCGGCACGTAGTCGAGCCCGTCATTGCGGCGCACTGCCGGCGTGCGCCGGGTAGGGTCCAGACCCAACGCGCGATAGGCGATGAAGCGACTGTAGAAGCGGTAGCCGATCAGCTGGATCCCCAGCGCCGCGGCGATCACCCACACCGCGTTGATCGTCTCGCCGCGATGCAGGGCAAGCACGCCAAGGCAGGCCGCGGCGATCGCCGCCACCGCGAACCAGCCCAGTCGGGACAGGATGAGGGTCAACATGGCGCGCTCCCCGTGCGATGACGTCGATTAAACCGCAACCGGACGCGCCGGCGATACGCCTGGCTCAATCGGCGCGCGGCAGTTGCTGGCGCAGCTCCGCGACCTCGCGGCGCACCGCGCGCAGTTCCTCGAGCAGAACCGCCCGTTCGCTGCTGGCCTCTGCTGCGTGCTGGTCCTCCTCGGCGCGCATCTCGTCGGCGACCTGCTCCTGCATCGCGTTGACCACCACCGCGATGAACAGGTTCAGCACCGAGAACGTGCTGACCAGGATGAACACGATGAAGAAGATCCACGCGTAGGGCATCTGGACCATCACCGCGCGCGCGACATCCGGCCACGCTTCGCCGGTCATGGTCTGGAACAAAGTGAACAGCGAGGTGCCCAGGTGCCCGAAGTACTCCGGCGCGATGCTGCCGAACAGGCTGGTCGCCATCACCGCGGCCACATACAGCACCAGCGACAGCATCGCGGCGATCGAACCCATGCCCGGCAGCGCCGACAGCAACGCGCCGACCACCCGCCGCATGCTCGGCACCGCCGAGATCAGGCGCAGCACGCGCAGTACGCGCAGCGCACGCAACACCGAGAACGCGCCGCTGCTCGGCAACACCGCAATGCCGACGATGATGAAATCGAACACGCTCCATGGATCGCGGAAGAACGCGGCGCGGTAGGCGAACAGTCGCAGCAGCAGTTCGGCCACGAAGATCGCCAGCATCACGCGGTCGGCCACGGCGAGCAGCGCGCCGAAGCGCGCGACGATCTGCGGCGAGGTCTCCAGCCCCAGTGAGATCGCATTGAGCACGATGACCACGATGATCGTGCGCTGGAACAGCGGCGCATCGACGAGTGCGCGGACCTTCTGTCGCAAGCCTGGGGCGGTGGAACTCATCGACGGATCCGGATCGGTGCGTGGTCGATATCATCGGTTGCCAGCGCGTGCGGACACAAGCCGCCACGGAGGTCCGCCGATCCGCAGACCGCAGTTGTATGATCGCGGGCCAGCCACGCCCCGGAGTACCGTCATGCCATCGTTCGATCGCTCGCTGGATGCCGGCCACTGCACCTACCGCGCCCGATGAGCGCGCCCTACATGCTGTATTACTCGCCCGGCTCGGCCAGCCTCGCCGTGCACTGGTTGCTGATCGATGCCGGGCTGCCGCACAGCCTGGAACTGGTCGATCTCGCCGCCGGCGCGCAGCGTTCGCCGCAGTACCTGCAACTGAACCCGAACGGCGTGGTGCCGACCCTGCTGGTCGACGGTCAACCGGTCTACGAATGCGCAGCGCTCCTGCTGCTGCTAGCGCAACGCCATCCGCAGCTGCGCCCGGCCCCCGGCACGCGCGCCGAGGCGCTGTACCTGCAGTGGATTCTGCACCTGGCCAACACCCTGCAGCCGGCATTTCGCACCTGGTTCTATCCGCACGAGGCGGCAGGCGAGGCGGTGTCCGAGCAGGCCAAGGCGCTCGCAGGTGCGCGCATCGAGGCGGTGTTCGCACGCCTCGATGCGCATCTGGCCGATCACGGTCCGTACGTCGCGGGCGCATCGATCAGCGCGGTGGATTTCCTCGCCACCATGCTGATGCGCTGGTCGCGCAACATGCCCCGCCCGGCGACCGAATGGCCCGCGCTCGCGGCTTATGCGATGTGCATGAAGGCGCGACCTTCGTTTGCCACGCTGTATGCGCGTGAAGGTCTGACCGAGTGGGCCTGAAGCACGCGGCGTAGGGCGGGCCTTCGGCCCGCCGCTCCGCAACCTGTGCATGCCCAAGAGTGGCGCCGCGTAGTCGTGATTGCAACGCGGCGGCGCCGGAGGCCCGCCCTGCGGCCTGAGGCATCTCTCGGGGGTTGAGGAATGCTGGCGGCGGGCCGGAGGACCGCCCTACGATTGCTTTAGGTGCGTCTGCGTGACCTTCGTCACCCATGACCTGCCACACATGCCGAGCCACGGCATTGCGGCAACCATGCGGTTCGATTCGGCCGCAGTGCGGAGTGCGCTGCGGCAACCACGTGCCGGGGAAGACCATGCTCACGATCACCGATCTGTCGAAGACGTACGCCAATGGCGTGCGCGCGCTGAGCCATGTCACGCTCGACATTCCCAAGGGCCTGTTCGGACTGCTCGGCCCGAATGGCGCGGGCAAGTCGTCGCTGATGCGCACCATCGCCACGCTGCAGGATGCGGACAGCGGCAAGATCGTATTCGACGGCATCGACGTGCGCGACAACAAGGATGCAGTGCGAAGGATCCTGGGCTACCTACCGCAAGACTTCGGCGTCTACCCAAAGGTCAGCGCGGAAGACCTGCTGCACCACTTCGCCGCGCTCAAGGGCTACGCCGCGCGTGCCGAGCGCAAGGACGTGGTCGAAACGCTGCTCAAGCAGACCAACCTGTGGGAGGCCCGCAAACGCAAGCTGGGCACCTATTCGGGCGGCATGCGGCAACGCTTCGGCATCGCCCAGGCATTGATCGGCAATCCGAAACTGGTGATCGTCGACGAACCCACCGCCGGACTCGATCCCGAAGAACGTAACCGGTTCCTGAACCTGCTCAGCGAGATCGGTGAACAGGTGGTGGTGATCCTGTCGACCCACATCGTCGAGGACGTCACCGACCTGTGCCCGCGGATGGCGATCATCAACAAGGGCACCGTACTGCTCACCGGCAAGCCGCAGGAGGCGATCGACGGGCTGCGCGATCGGGTCTGGAAAGCGACCGTATCGAAAGCGCAGTTGGCCGAATACCAGCAGCGCTTCAACGTGCTGTCGACCCGCCTGGTCGGTGGCCAGCCGGTGATCCACGTGTTCGCCGAGTCGCAGCCGGAAGCCGGCTTCGCGCAGATCGCACCCGATCTCGAGGACGTGTACTTCCAGCGCCTGCGCCAGCACGCGCAAGCCGCCTGAGCCGGACGGAGCGCGCCCCCATGTTCGGTGAAATATTCCGCTTCGAGCTGCGCTATCAGCTCGGCTCCCCGCTGTTGTGGCTGATTGCCGCCGTGTTCGGCCTGCTCGCCTTCGGTGCGACCAGCACCGATGCGGTGCAGGTCGGCAGCGCGATCGGCAACGTGCATCGCAATGCGCCGACCGTGATCGCCGACCTGCTTGGCGGCTTCAGCCTGCTCGGGCTGTTCCTGATCGTGATCTTCATCGCCAACGGTTTGCTGCGCGACCACGAGCTCGGCACCGCCGAGCTGTTCTTCGCCAGTCCGATCCGGAAACGCGACTATCTGTTCGGCCGCTTCAGCGCCGGACTGCTGGCCTGCACGGTGATCTTCATCGGCGTCGCGATCGGCATGATCGCCGGCCAGCTGATGCCGTGGATCGATCCCAAGCGCCTCGGACCCTTCTCGCTGGAGCCGTTCCTGTGGGGCTTCGGAGTGCTCGTGCTGCCGAACCTGCTGTTCGGCGGCGCACTGTTGGCCTTGCTCGCCGCGATCACGCGCAGCCTGCTGATGGTCTACGTCGGCATCCTGGCCTTCTTCGTGCTGTGGATCGTCGCCGCCAGCGTCACCCAGGACCTCGACAACGTGTGGATCGGCGCGCTGCTCGATCCCTTCGGCCTGCGGGCGATGTCGCGCACGGTGCGCTACTGGTCGGTCGAGGAGCGCAATACGCGGCTGCCCGAACTGGCCGGTTACCTGATCGCCAATCGCGCATTGTGGGGTGCGATCGCGCTGGCGCTGCTGGCAGCGACTTTCGCGCTGTTCAAGCCGATGCGTGCAGGGACCGCGGGCAAACCGGGCAAACGGAGCAAAGCGACCGCTGGCCCGATCGCCGCGACCCCCAGCGCGGCTCCGGTGTCGGTGCTGCACAGCCACCCGTCACGCCGCTTCGGTGCCGCGACGGCGCTCGCGCAGTTCTGGACGCTGCTGCGCTTCGACACGATGGGCGTGCTCAGGAGCATCCCGTTCCTCGTGATGCTGGTGTTCGCGGTGGTGAACTTCACCGGAGGCGCGCAGTTCGTCGACGCGCTGTTCGGCACCAAGGTGTATCCGGTCACCTACCTGATGCTGGAAGCGCTGCAAGGCAGCATGGCGCTGTTCCTGTTCCTGATCGTGACCTTTTACGCGGGCGAGCTGGTGTGGAAGGAACGCCAGGCCAAGCTCAGCGAAGTATGCGATGCGATGCCGGTGCCCAACTGGGCGCCATTGGCGGCCAAATGCGGCGCGGTGATCGCCGTGGTGCTGATCTTCGGCCTGGTCGGAGCCCTGGCCGGCATGGGTTTCCAGCTGTTCCGCGGCTATACCCAGTTCGAGGTCGTGCTGTACCTGCAATCGATCGCGCTCGGTTCGATTCCGTTCGTGCTGATGGGTCTGCTCGGCGTAGCCGTGCAGGTGTTCACCAACAACAAGTTCGCCGGCTACCTGGTGGTGATCCTGGTCTACGTCTCGCAGCTCGTGCTCGGCCTGCTGGACTTCGACCACAACCTGATGCAGTTCGGTGGCGCGCCGATCGCGCCGTACTCCGACATGAACGGCTTCGGCCACTACCTGAAGGGTTATGGCTGGTTCTCGACCTACTGGCTGCTGTTCGTCGCAGCACTGCTGTTGCTGGCCGCGGCGTTCTGGGTCCGTGGCACGTCCCCCTCGGGTCGCGAACGGCGCCGTCAGGCTGCATCCAAGCTGCGCGGTCCGCTCGGTGCAGCGCTGGCAGGCACGCTGCTCGCGTGGGTCGGTGTGGGCGGCTGGATCTACTACAACGCCAACGTGATCAACCGCTACACGCCCGGCGACGTCGCGCTCGACGAACGTGCACGCTACGAGCGCGAGTACGCGCAGTATCTTGACCTGCCGCAGCCTCGCATCGTGGCGGTGGAGGCCGATGTCGACATCCGCCCCGAGACCCGCAGCGCGACGATCCGCGGCAGCTACCGGCTGGTCAACCGCCACCCGGTCGCGATCGATACCCTGCACGTTTCGCTGCCGCAGGAGATCGCGCTCGAAGCAATCGAGTTCGCCCCGCATACGCTGGAGAAGCACGACGAACCACTGGGCTACCGCATCTATCGCCTCGAACGACCGATGGCGCCGGGCGAGGAGATGACCATGCGCTTCACGATCAGTGGCGGCGAACGCGGTTTCGGCAACAACGTGCTGCAGACCGAGGTCGTCGGCAATGGCACCTTCTTCAATTCCAGCGTGTTCCCGCAGTTCGGCTACAACCGCAATGCGCAGATCATCGACCGCAACGAACGCCGCAAGCGCGATCTCGGCGAGGCGCCGCGGATGGCCAAGCTGGAAGACGAGGCGGCGCGCGCCAACACCTACATCAGCAACGACGCGGACTGGATCGACTTCAAGACCAAGGTCTGCACCGCCCCCGACCAGATCGCGCTGGCGCCCGGATACCTCCTCGCGCAGACGCAGGAGAACGGTCGCAGCTGCTTCAGCTACGCGATGGACCGCCCCATGCTGCCGTTCTTCGCGTATCTGTCGGCGCGCTGGGAGGTCCGGAAAGACGATTGGAACGGCATCCCGATCGAGGTCTATTTCCACAAGACCCACCCGTACAACGTCGACCGCATGATCGAGGCGAGCAAGGATTCGCTCGACTACTTCACCAGCAATTTCACGCCCTACCAGCACAAGCAGGTGCGGATCATCGAGTTCCCGCGCTATGCGCAGTTCGCACAGAGCTTCGCAAATACGATTCCGTTTTCCGAGAGCATCGGCTTCATCGCCAATCTCGCCGACAGGGACGCGATCGACTACGTGTACTACGTCACGGCCCACGAGATCGCGCACCAATGGTGGGCGCATCAGGTGATCGGCGCGGCGATGCAGGGCTCGACATTGCTCAGCGAGTCGCTGTCGCAGTATTCGGCGCTGATGGTGATGGAGAAGAAGTACGGTCGTGCGCAGATGCGCAGGTTCCTGAAGTACGAGCTCGACAACTACCTGGGCGGGCGCGGCGGCGAACTGGTGGAGGAGCTGCCGCTGTACCGGGTCGAGAACCAGCCGTACATCCACTACCGCAAGGGTTCGCTGGTGTTCTATCGCCTGCGCGAGGAGATGGGCGAGGAAGCGCTCAACCGCGCGCTCAAGCGCTATCTGCAGGACAAGGGGTTCCAGCAGCCGCCCTACACCACCTCGAAGGAACTGCTCGAATACATCCGTGCCGAGGCGCCACCCGAGACCCAGCAGCTCATCACCGACCTGTTCGAGAAGATCGCCTTCTACGACAACCGGGTAGTGGACGCGAAGGCCCGCAAGCGCGACGACGGGCGCTGGGACGTCACGCTGTCGCTGAAGGCCGCCAAGATCTACAGCGACGGTGTCGGCAAGGAAACGGCGGCCGCAATCGACGATCAAATCGAGATCGGCGTGTTTGCCCGCACAGCCGGCGCCGAGGAAAGCGACGAGAAGGTGTTGTTCCTCGAACGTCGCCGGATCACCGAGGCCGAACCGACGGTGACCATCACCGTCGATGAGGAGCCCTACGACGCCGGCTTCGATCCATACAACAAGCTGATCGACCGCGTGCCCAGCGACAATCGCAAACGCGTGGACATCGCGCGGTAGGGCGCGCCTCCGGCCCGCCGAGCCGCAACCGCTGCATTCCCGAGGTTTGCGCCGCGAAGGTGGAGTTGCATTGCGGTGGCGGGCCGAGGCCCGCCCTACGGGTGTGTGGTTTCGCTGCGGTACCGCGCGACTGGCGGATCGGCATCGCCCCAGTTTGGGTCCAAGAT
>JANOEA010000453.1:0-5845 GCA_031412975.1 Pseudomonadota bacterium
ACCGGCTATGGGGTGGTCTACAACATCGAAATCCTGCTGCTGTTCGCGACCCTGATCGCGCTCGGCCCACTGGTGCGTAGCGCGCGGGGCGCAGATGCGACCTCCGTCGCGCCACAGACGTTATCCCTCGAAGTCCATTCCCTCAATCGGGAGGCAGTTGCATGAACAGCGGTTTGATCTTCGGTTCCATCGACGTCGCGCAGATCGCGATCTGGCTGTTCTGGGCCTTCTTTGCGGGCTTGGTCTACTACCTGCATCGCGAAAGCAAGCGCGAGGGCTATCCGCTGGAAGACTCGGATGCCTCGCCCTACTCGCTGCGCGAAGGTTTCCCGGCGATGCCCACGCCCAAGACCTACCTGCTGCCGCACGGCGGCACGGTCAGCGTGCCGGAACCGTGGGTTCCCGGCGAGCGTTCGCCGCTGAACGCCAAGCCCGCAGGGCCGTGGAGCCTGGAGCCGCTGGAGCCGATCGGCAATCCGCTGTTGGCGGGCGTAGGTCCCGGATCCTGGGCGAATCGCCCCGACCGTCCGGACCTGACCCTGGCCGGCACTCCGAAGATCGTGCCGCTGCGCGTGTCTCCGCACCACAAGGTCAGCCCGCATGATCCCGATCCGCGCGGCAGGGACGCGCTGGGCGCCGATGGCATCTCGGGCGGCATTGTGACCGACCTGTGGGTCGACCGTTCGGAGGAAATGTTCCGCTACTACGAGATCGAGGTGAAAGGCGGTCGGCACGTGCTGGTCCCGGCCACTTTCTGCACGGTCGCAGGCGATGGCACCCTGACCGTGCGCGCGATCCTCGGCGAACAGTTCGCGGATGCGCCCTTCGTGAGCAATCCCGACCAGATCACCATGCTGGAAGAGGAGAAGGTCGTGGCCTATTACGGCGCGGGCACCCTGTACGCGACACCGTCGCGCCAGGAGCCATTGCTGTGACCCTGGAGATCACCCACGCGGTACGCGCACTGCCCGGGCCGCTGCCGCCCGGCGAGCGCGTACTGTGGCAGGGCGCGCCGGCTTGGCGCGACCTGTTCCGGGTGGTGTTCCACGCGCGGGCGCTGGCGCTGTACTTCGCGATCCTGCTGTCGCTGCGCGGCCTGAACGTGATCTGGGACGGCGGCGGCCTGGGCGCTGCGGAGGTCGCCATGCTGTGGCTGCTGCCCGCAGCGCTGTTCGCGCTGGCGGTGCTCGCACTGGTTTCGTTCCTGATCGCGCGCACCACCTGGTACACGATCACCAGCCAGCGCGTGGTGATGCGGATCGGCGTGGTGCTCGAAGTGACCTTCAATTTTCCGTTCAAGGTGATCGACACGGCAGGTTTGCGCATGCTGCATGACGGCACCGGCGACATCTCGCTGCGCTTCATGCCCGGCGAGCAGATCGCCTATGCGCACCTGTGGCCGCACGCGCGTCCGTGGCACTTCAAGCGCAGCGAACCGATGCTGCGCTGCGTGCCGGATGCCGCACGCGTGGCCGCATTGCTTGCGCAGGCAATCGTCGACCATAGCGGCGGCAAGGCGCTGGTGCCTGACGGCCGTGGCGAGAGCCGACCCAAAGCCAACAGCGCGGTTGCCGGACCTTCGCCGGCCAGCGGTGCAGAACTGGCGGGCATGCGATGAGCCACCACCACGATCACGCGCTTCCAAAGGTCCCGCTCTATGCCGCGGTGGGTCTGGTGGTCGCCACGTTGTTGCTGGTGGTGCTGGTCCGGCTGACCGGCATCGGCGAGGTCAAGACGCCGATCACGGCGGTGACCGCCGAGCGCATGCTGCGTTTCGCCGACGATTCCGACGGCGGCATTTCGGTGCGCGACGGGACCGACAATGCCCTGATCGGTCGCGTCGATCCGGGCACCAACGGATTCCTGCGCGGCACGCTGCGCGGCCTGGCCCGCGAGCGCAAGCGCTCGGGCTTGGGTCCCACCGCACCCTATCGGCTCACCAGTCGCCTCGACGGTCGGCTGCTGCTGGAGGATCCCTCCACCGGCCGCCTGGTCGATCTCGGCGCATTCGGCGCCACCAACGCGTTGGTGTTTACCCGCCTGCTGACCGCACAGCCGATACCCGAGCCGCAGCTGCTGCTGCAAGGCGCGGCGCAAGCCGGGCCGGCGGGCCACGATCAAGCCGCCGCGATCGCGGCGCGTCAGCAATAGAACCCACTACCCGAAACGTAGCGAGCAAGCCATGACCACGACCCCCGCCGCAGGACGCCCACCCAACGAGTCGACCCAGCGCGCACAGCAGGACACGATCCTGTCGCCGCGCTTCTACACGACCGACTTCAAGGCGATGGACCGGATCAACGTCGAGCCGATCCGCGCCGAATGGGAAACCTTGATGGCCGAATTCGAAGCCGATTCGAACGTCGATCATTTCCAGCGCCCGAGCGACCTCAACAAGGATTATTCGCACCTGCCGCCCGGGCTGTACGAAGAGTTCGTCGACTTCATGATCAGCTCGGTGACCGCCGAGTTCTCCGGCTGCGTGCTGTACACCGACATCAAGAAGCGCGCGACCAACCCGGACGTGCAGAAGCTGTTCGGCTACATGGCGCGCGATGAAGCCCGGCATGCCGGCTTCATCAACCAGTGGCTGAAGGATTTCGGGATCGCGGTCGACCTCGGGTTCCTTACGCGCGCCAAGAAGTACAAGTATTTCAGCCCGAAGTTCATCTACTACGCGACCTACCTGTCGGAGAAGATCGGCTACGCGCGCTACATCACGATCTTCCGTCAGCTGGAGAAACATCCGGAGCTGCGCTTCCATCCGATCTTCCAGTGGTTCGATCGCTGGTGCAACGACGAGTTCCGCCACGGCGAAGCCTTCGCGCTGTTGATGCGCGCCGAGCCGCACCTGATGCGCGGGCTGAACAAGTTCTGGATCCGGTTCTTCGTGCTGGCCGTATTCGCCACCATGTACGTGCGCGACCACAGCCGCCCGGTGTTGTTCGAGGCCATGGGCATGGTCCCGACCGAATACGACTTCACGGTGTTCCGCATCACCAGCGACTGCACCCGCCAGGTGTTTCCGCTGACCGTGAACCTCGACGATCCGCGCTTCAAGGCGTGCCTGGACAAACTGCTGGAGATCAATTCGCGGGTCGAAAAGGCCACCGCCCAGGGCGGCGTGATCGGAGCCATCAAGCGCGTGGGCCTTGCGACGAACGCGGTATTCACTTTTATGCGCCTGTACATGCTGCCCACGCAATCCAATGAAGTGCCCAAGGAAGTGCGCATGGTTCCGGCCTGGTAGGAAAGTCGATGTCACTGGCCAGCCACTGGTATCCGATCCTGTTCACCCTGTTTCTGTGGTGGTTCAGTACGGGCGCCATTCTGTATCTGGATGGGCTGCCGCGGCGTACGTTCCGCTGGAGCCTGGCCGCTGCGACGATCGTGGTGGCCGGCGCGCTGGCAGCGATCGGTGCGACTGCCGACCACAGCAGCGTGTTTGCCTCCTATGTCGCATTCAGCGGGGCGATCGTGGTCTGGGGCTGGGTGGAAATGTCGTTCCTGATGGGCTTGATCACCGGCCCGCGCGTGACCGCGTGCCCGCCCACCGCCAATCGCTGGCGCAGGGCGTGGTTCGCCTTCCAGGCGATCGCGTATCACGAGCTCGCGCTGCTCGCGGGCGCCCTGCTGATCGCCATCGCCACCAGGGGTGCACCCAACCAGCTGGCCCTGTGGACCTACCTGCTGCTGTGGGTCGCGCGCCTGAGCACCAAGCTCAACCTGTTCTTCGGGGTGCGCAACCACAGCGAGGAGTTCCTGCCGGAGCATCTGAAATACATCCAGTCGTATTTCACCCGACGCCCGATGAACCTGCTGTTTCCGTTCTCGCTGATCGCGAGCACGCTGGTCGCGGTGACGCTGTGGCGGGCCACGATCCTCGCGGGCGCTGGTCCCGGTGATGCGGTCGCGCTGTGCTTCCTGGCCATGCTGGCGACCCTCGCGGTGGTCGAACACCTTTTCCTGGTCGTGCCGATCAACTTCGGCGCGCTGTGGGAGTGGGCCTTGTCTTCGCGCCGCGCAGCGCCCGCACCTGCCGGGCCGGGGAGCTGAATCGATGAGACCCATGGAATCCCGTTTCCGTCTGCTCGCGGCCGCCGTGCGGTTGCGATCCGCTGTCGATCTGCAACAGGTTGTCGCTTTCGGCTACCGGGCTCGCAATGCGCCGGTCGAACATTCCCACCAGTCCACGGAGAGCACCGATGAGTGAGCCAGTCGTTCGTCTGTTCGAAACGGAACAACATGCGCAGTCCGCTGTCGAGCACTTGATCCGCCGCGGGTTCCCGAGCGACACGATCAACTGCGTCAAGCCATCCGGCGATGCGTCCACCTCGCTCGAGTCGATCACCGACAGGATTGCCGCGGGCCACGTGCTGCGCGCACACGCGAAAGTGTATGCGGCCAGCGTGCACGGCGGACGTTCGCTGGTGGCGGTGCGGGCACCGTTCGGCCGTTCGGTCCTCGCGCAGGACATCATGCAAACCTATTCACCGGTCGACTCGGGCCTGCGTGCGCGACGGGAGGCATTCAGGGACTGGGATGATGCCGCGCAGCTGTCGTCGGGGCTGTCGATGACGACCCTGCTCGATGATCCCGCGCCGCTTTCTGGAATGTTCGGGCTCGGCACCAAGGCGTTCGGTGGCAAGCCGATGTTCGGCGGACTAACGGGGCCGCGCTTCGCATTGTCTTCGATGTTCGGGCTGCCGCTGCTGTCGAGCGGTGGCAAGCCGCACTTCGGTGGCCTGGCCAGCCCGCGGTTCGCGCTGTCGTCGATGATCGGGTTGCCGCTACTGACGAAGTCGCGTCGAGAGCGGTGAGCGCATCGGGGCTGCGGGTAACGGTTTCAGGACTGCCGCGGATCCGCGGCCCGGAGGCTTGCAGGTTGATCCGAATCAAGCCGACAAAGACGGTTGGGACTTTCCATTCAACTCGGCGGACTCACGGAATCACAATTTGTTGACAAGCGAAATTTGCACGCCTAGCATGCCAGTGGAGCAAGCAAACAACGGCTGCTGGGCGGAGTTTCGAGCACAAGCAACATCCGCACCCGCAGGCAATCGGCAGTGAATCGAGCCAGTGTGGTGTGCATCGCGCGTGTGGCGAACGCAGGCAGTGCACTTCGATCAGGCAACCGACAATGCGGATTCATGGGCCAGCTCGAGAACAAAGCATTCTTCGCCGTTGAAATCCCAAGACGGCGGAAAATCCCCGTGCGGGTATCGCACGACGCAAACTGCAGTGCGTATCGACAACTGCTTCCTTGAGGAGTGATTCCAATGGCACACGATATCGATGATCCGAACCGCGTATGGCCCACTGGCTTGACCATTGGGGAATCAGAGGAACTGCACAAGCACGTGATCGACGGAGCCCGCGTGTTTTTCGTGATCGCGTTGATTGCGCATATCCTTGCGTATGCCTACACCCCGTGGCTTGGCTGAGAGGAGTTCATCATGAACCAAGGTAGAATCTGGTGCGTGGTCCAACCGACCGTCGGCCTGCCGCTTTTCCTGGGCACCGTGCTGGTCATCTCGTTGATCGTCCATTTCGCAGTTCTGTCCAACACGACCTGGTTCCCCGCGTTCTTTCAGGGCGGCTGAGGTTCGACTGCCACGCAAGCGCGTCGGCGTCCTCCCAGGCTGTCATCGTCGCAAGGCGAAGGCATTGCAGTCGGGGGACTGTAAGGGGACCGGGGACGGTGCCCCTCACGTTATTCGGTGATCGTGACTGTCATCTCGACTCGTTCGAGGGGATTATCCCGGCCGTCGCGCTTCATACCGACCACCTTGTCCGCCACGTCCATTCCGCTGACTACTTCACCGAACGCCGTGTACTGCCAATC
>JANOEA010000454.1:0-5933 GCA_031412975.1 Pseudomonadota bacterium
CCTGCGGCCGCTCGGCGGCAGTGCGGCGGAAGCGCACTTCCTGGTCGCGCAAATCGGCCATCTCGGTGGCGATCTCGACGTGGCGCGCGGTGAACCACCAGTGCACGCCGCCGAAGTAGGCCAGCAGCACGACCGCCAGCAACAGTGCGATCGCCATGAAGCGCCCGCTGTCAGGACCGGGGAGCAGCTGCATCGTCGGCCTCCTTTGTGGTGGCGGGCGCGGGCGCGGGAGTTGGCGCGGGCTCGGGGGCGGGCGCGGAATCGGGCGCGAGCGTGGGCAGTGGTGTGCTGGTGGAATCCGGGCTGGCCGGTGCTGCTGCCGGCGTCGCGGCCGGCGTCGCGGCCGGCGTCGCGGCCGGCGCGACGACCACCGCGCGCGCCTTGGCCTGGATCAGGAACTGCTCCTTGCCGGTGCGCGCATCGGGCGTGATCGCACCCTGCAGCGCGGGCGCTTCGAGGTACGGCGACTGCTGCAGCACGGTGATCAGTCCGGCCGCCTCGCGCGACTGGCCCTGCAGCTGCAGCTGGTCGCCATTGAGCGAGAACCGCTGCAGCCAGGTGTCGTTGCCCAGGCGCCCGGTGATGTCGAGCAGGATGTCGCTGATCGGCGGTCGCGCGCGCTTGCGCTCGGCGAGGAAATTGGCGCCTTCGATTGCGGTCTTGAGCTCGGTGCGCAGCGCGGCCACCCCGCGCGCCTGCTCGCGTTCGCCGTCGGTCCGCGCGCGCAGCGATTCCACCGCGACCGCGCGATTGCCGACCGACTGCGCCATCACCAGCAGCAGCAGGGCCACCACCACGCCGACCAGCGCGAAGTCGATCTGCAGCCACAAATTGCGGCGCACCGCGCGGCGCTCGGGCGGCAGCAGGTTGAAGCCGCTGCGCGGCGCATCGGGTGCGCGCACGTCGATGCCGTCGAGCGCGACGCCCGCCTCGGCCAACGCGGCCAGGTCGGGGTCGATCGCCGCGCGCGGCACCAGCGCGAGTTCGACCACCATCGTGCGGGTGGCTTCATCGCGCGACAGCACCCGACAGTCGTAGTGCACCTGGTCGGCGCGGAACGGCGTCTGCCGATCCATCTCGAAGGCCAGCACCTGGCGCAGGTTGGGTTCGGCCGCCTGCGGCAGCGGCAGCTGGCGCAACAGCACACGTTCGGGCGGCAGGCACAGCAGCACCTGCGGCGGATCCTCGTGGCCGTCGATGCGCTGCGCGATGGCGGCACGCAGCGCGGCGACATCGCCCTCGCGCGGCAGGCTCGCCTCCGCCATCGGATGGCGACCGCGGCGTTCGATGCGCACCGCGTCGGGTGCGAGGCCCAGCAGCACTTCGTCGCGGCGTTCGGCCAGCAGCTTGCGCGCGCGCGCGGGCAGCAGTCCCGCGAGCTCGCCACCCCACCAGGTGAAGAAGCGACTCAGCGGACTCGCGGCATAAGCCATGCGCAGGCGCGCGGCTTGTCGGGCCACCACGGACTCGGACATTTATTCGGCGCTCCCTTCGCGCCAGCGCAAGATGCTGTAGGCGCGGCCCCCGGGCTGCCCGCCGAGGCGGATGGTGGCGTCCAGCAGGGTCCACGTGCCGTTCGGCAGTGTCGCCTTGGCCCGCACAGTATAGGTGAGGCCCCCGCCAGCGGCCACCAACGGGGTGCCGTCGGGCAAGGTCAGCGGGGTCGCCGCCAGCTGCTGCGGATCGAGCTGCCAGCGCTGCTCGACCAGCTGTTGCGCGAGGCCCGGGTTCATCCCGGCCATCGCCTGCAGCACCAGCGGCGCCGCGAACGCGGCATTCGGCTGCGGATTGCGCGAATACACCGTGATGTAGGGCTCGAGCTTCTCGAACAGCTCCCACGTCATGCCCAGCACCTGCTGCACCTCGCCGACGGTCTGGAAGCCGAAATTGGTCGGCTTGTACGCCAGGCCCGCGGCGTCGTAGTCGCGCTCTTCGGCGCCGTTGGCGCGCACCAGGTCGTCGGGATCTCTCCAGTCCATGATGGCATCGACCAGCGATCGCGCCCGAGGTTCCTCGACGCCGATCGCGAGGAACAGTCGCAGCAGCAGCGCTTCGTCGGCGACGTTGAAGTCGATCTTGCCGGATTCGTCGATCAGCGCGATCTCCACTTCGGCATCGTCGAAGGTGATCTTGTAGGGACGCCCGTCGGCGACCCAGCGGGTGATCGGATCGGCGCGCCGCAGCTCGTAGGCCGCGCGACTGATGCCCGCTTCGCTGGCATAGCGCGCGCGCGTGGCATCGAGCAGGAAGCGCGACTGCAGGGTTTCGGTGCGCGCGACCAGCACGAAACCGCCGAGCACGATGGCCAGCAGCGCCATCGCCCACAGCACCAGCAGCAGGGCGACACCACGCTGCCGCGCGCGGCGCTGTCGATGCCTGCGCACCTCAGCCACCGGTTGCCGGCGGGGCGAAGAACGACGGCTCGAGTGCCGCGCCGGCCGCGCCCGCATCGACCATCAGCGGCACCACCAGTTCCGGCCAAACGAACTGGCTGCCGCGCTCGAATTCGACCTGCAGGCGCAGCAGCACCGGCAGCGGGCCGGGCTTGTCCCACGCGTCGTCCCAGTCGTCGAGGCGGCCCTGGTTGTCGAGCCCGCGGAACTCGAAGCGCGCGTCGGCGATGCGCTCGATCAGGGTCACCGGGCCGGGCTGTTCGGGAAAGCCCTCGCGCAGCTTGAAGCCGTTGAGCATCGCGTGGCGGAACACCAGCGCGGTGCCGTTCTCGCCGCGCTCCAGCGACAGCTCCTGCACGTAGGAGCCGCCACGCCCGAGGTAGCCGGGCATGGTCGAGACCCACATCACGCGATCGCGCTCGCCGACGAAGCTGGTGATCTGGCCATCAGCCTCGTTGCGGTCGAAAGGGACCGCCAGCGCTTGCGAGATCTGCCGGCGCATGAACTCCTGCGCCACGCGGACCTTGTTGGTGCGGTCGATCAACGCCTCGCCGCGCTCGACCGCGCGCGTCGCGGTGCGGATCGCGCCATAGGCCGCGGCGCTGAGCAGCGCGAGCAGCATCACCGACAGCAACACCTCGATCAGGGTGAAGCCGCGCGCGGCGCGGGGAGCGCGGCGGCTCATGGATTGACCCCGCCCGGCTGCACCGCACGCAAGGTCGCGAACTTCGCCTGCCGCTCGCGCTCGCCTTCGCGCCAACGCACGGTCAGGTCGACGCGGAACATCGACACCGGCACTTCTTCGAGCAGGCCGGTGGCACTCGGCGGACCCTCTTCCTCGCGCACTTCCACCTGCCACTCGAAGCGTTCGTCGTAACGGCCACTGTCGCCGCCTTCGCGCAGCGGATCGCCGACGCCGATCGCATCCAGCGTGGACTGCGCGTACAGCGCGGCCTGGGTGAAATCCGCCGCCTGCCGCGCGCCGCGCAGCGAACTGGCCGCGACCTGCATCAGCACGCCGGCGCCGACCGCGAAGATCATGAACGCGACCAGCATCTCGATCAGGGTGAAGCCGCGCTGGCGGATCACGGCGTGACCTCGCCTTCGCGCAGCCGCACTTCGCCGGTGAGCCACGCGATCTCGACGTCCCACGCGCGCGCACCGGCGACCAGCTTGATGCGGCCGCCGGTGGAGCTGCCATCGGGGTAGAAGCGCACCCGCCCGGTGGTCTCGCCGGTCTGTTCTTCGGCCGCGGTCAGCAGGCGCAGCTCCATGTCCTTGGGCAACTGCACTTCCTTGCGCTTGGGCGCGGTGTAGCTGCGCTTCTCGACATCCAGCTCGAGCGCCTGCTGCTTGTGGGTCACGATCGCCTGCGCGCGGGTGTAGCGCAGCGCGGCGACCAGATCCTGGCCGGCGGCACGCACCTTCGCACCGGACAGGCCGCGGGTGAGGCTCACCGCGGCAACCGTGATCACCAGCGCCACCAGCATCAGCACCACGATCAATTCGATCAGGGTGAAGCCGCGCGCGCGGCGACCGCACGCTGTTGCTACGCTGCGCGGGTGCATGAGGGCGTTCGCGCAGGCGCCGTGCCGGGGCTCAGTTGTCGTTGCGGATGTCGGCGGCCTTGAGGCCTTCGCCGCCTTCCTTGCCATCGGGACCGAACGAATACAGATCGTAATCGCGCCCTTCGCTGCCCGGCTTGCGGTAAATGAAGGCGTTGTTCCACGGATCCTTGAGCTCCTTCTCGCGCGCGTAGGGTCCGTTCCAGTTGTCGTTGCTGCCCGGCTTGCTGACTAGGTCCTCGATGCGGTCCGGCGCGCTGCCGCTGTCGAGTGCATAGGTTTCGATCTTGCCGCTGAGCGAATCGAGCGCGATCTTGGTGGCGCTGACCTTGCCACGCACCGCGCCATCGCCGATCCGGTTGGCGATCAGCGCGATCACGATGCCGATCAGGGCCATTACGACGAGGATCTCGATCAGGCTGAATCCGCGCTGCGCGCGGGCGATGGTGTGTGGACGATTCATGGACGCACTCCGTGGTTCAGGTTGATTGCGATCGGCGATCTTCAGCCACCGATCGAACTGCTCAGGTCGAGGATCGGCATCAGGATGGACAGCACCACCACGCCGATCACCGCCGCCATCACGATCACCAGCACCGGCACCAGGGCCGCCATCAGGCGATCGATCGTGTTCTTGACCTCGATGTCGAAGGTGTCGGCGACCTTGAGCAGCATCTGGTCGAGCTCGCCGGATTCCTCGCCCACCGCGATCATCTGCAGCGCGAGGCGCGGAAAGCGCTTGCCCTTGCCCATCGCGTAACCGAGGCCGGCACCGGACTTCACGTCGACCGATGCTTCGTCGAGCGACTGCACCAGCACCAGGTTGCCCAGCACGTTGCGCGCGATCGACATCGCGGTCAACAAGGGAACGCCATTGGTCAGCAAAGTTCCCAGCGTGCGCGCCACGCGCGCGGTTTCGATCCGCGTGACCAGCGAGGAAGTCAGCTTCCAGTCGAGCAGGC
The DNA here is from genome assembly GCA_031412975.1 of Pseudomonadota bacterium. Taxonomy (GTDB): domain Bacteria; phylum Pseudomonadota; class Gammaproteobacteria; order Xanthomonadales; family Ahniellaceae; genus UBA4656. The sequence continues at coordinate 4,921 of JANOEA010000454.1, forward strand.
GCCGGTCCCACAGCAAGCGCCCGCGCGGATCGTTGAACTGCCGCACCAGCGCGTAGATCGCAGCCCCCGTTGCGAGCAGGATCGCCCACCACCAGCCAGCGAGGAATTCACCGATCCACAGCACCACCGCGGTGTACCACGGCAGTTCCTGGCCGAGATCCTCGAACAGCGGCACGAACTGCGGCACCACGAAGGTCAGCAGCAGCGCCAGCGCGAGCACCACCATCGTCATCAGGATCGCGGGGTACACCAGCGCGTTGAGCACGCCGTCGCGCACCGTGCGCGAGCGCTCCATGTATTCGGACAGTCGCTTGAGGGTGGCCTGCAGCGAACCCGAGACTTCGCCCGCGCGCACCATGTTGATGTACAGCCGCGAGAACACGCCGTGCTGCTGCTCGAGTGCGGCCGACAGCGGCGAGCCGCCGCGCACCACCTCGCGCACCTGTTCGATCAAACGCCGCGCGCGCTCGTTGTCGGGCAGGTCGATCAGGATCTGCAGCGCGCGGTCCAGCGGCTGGCCGGCACCCATCAGGGTCGCGAGCTGCTGGGTGAACGACACCATCTCGGCGCTCGACATCGGCGCGCGCCGGAACATCTGCCCGAGCCCACCACCAAGGCCACCCGGCTGCGCCTCGCGCGCCTCCAGCGGCAAGTTGCCGCCATCCTGCAACTTGCCGATCACGTCCTCGCGCGAGAGCGCTTCCATCTGGCCTTCGATGGATTCGCCTTGAGCGGTGACGGCTTTGTAGCGGAAGAGCGGCATGTGGGGGGTGCGGGGTCCGGGTGTTGGCGTTGGGGATGATGGTTAGGGATCAGGGTATAGGGCCCAGGGTATAGGGCCCAGGGCCCCTATACCCTGCTCCTAACCTCACCCTTCCTGTGTAACGCGCAACACCTCTTCAATCGTAGTCGTGCCACTCAAGGCCTTCACCAACCCATCCTCGTACATCGTGCGCATGCCCTCGGTGCGCGCAAGATTCTCGATCTCGCCGGCGGTGGCGTGCTGCATCACC
>JANOEA010000455.1:0-4142 GCA_031412975.1 Pseudomonadota bacterium
GGCGTGACGCTCGTCGCACCGCGAGTGCCGCCCGCACAGGGTTGCAGCCCGATCAGGGATCAAAACCGCTCGCAAACAGCACACCGACCTGCGCCGATGAGAAGCGCCAGATTCGACCGCCGCCGATGTCCACGGTGTACAGGTCGCCGTTCTCGCCGACGCCGAAGCTCACCAGCGATTGCGGCGTGTCGCGCCACACGGTATTGGTCCAACTCGTCGACGGCGGCGCCGGCCGGCGCAGGAAGCTGATGATCCCGGTGGTGAAGTCGCTCCAGACATAGATCCCTTGCAGGCCATAGATCGGCCCGCGATAGACGAAGCCGCCGGTCACCGACGAGCCGAGCCCGGTGCTGCGCAGGTAGGGGAAGATCGGCGGGACCGAGCCCGCGCAGCTGCCGTTCGGACCCGACTGCGTGCCCTCGCAATTCGACCAGCCGAAGTCGCGGTTGCCGATGCCGGTCAGGTTGTCCGATGAGATCTCTTCCTGCGAGTTGTTGCCGACATCGCCGAGAAACATCTCGCCGCTCGGCGCATCGATCGAGAAGCGGAACGGGTTGCGCCAGCCGTAGGAGAAGGTCTCGTCGCAGGCGCCCGGCAACAGATTCGGGCCGGCATAGGGATTGGCGGGTGGAATCGCGTACAACGCGCTGCCGTCGGCATTGCTGCCGCACAGCTCGTTGCTGCCCGCAGGCGTGCTGCCATTCACGTCGATCCGGATCACCTTCGACAGCAGCGCGCGCGAGCGCGAATTGGCGCCGACGCCGACAAAGTTCGCATCGGCAGGACAGTCGCTGCTGCGGCTGTCGTTGGCGGCGAGTTGCGTGGGCGTGAGGGTCTGCCCGCGCCGACACGGATCGCCCTGGTTGGAGCCGTCGCCCATCGGAATGTAGAGATATCCGTCGGGACCGAAGGCCAGGTCGCCGCCACGGTGGAAGATCCAGCCGTGGTCGATGCGCAGGATCGGAGTAAATGTCGACAGGTCGGCCACGTTCGGGTCGGTCTGCGAGACGCGCACCCGCGCGAACACGCTGTCGTCGTTGCGGTCGATGTAGTGGATGTAGAAGAAACCGTTGTTCTCGTAGTCGGGATGGAACGCCATCCCCATCAGGCCGTTCTCGTAGTCGGTACGCACGCACAGCGCCGGTGCCGGCACGTTCTGGCACTGCGGGATGTCGAGAAACGGCGTGGTGCGCACCGTGCTCGCGCCCGGGTCGAGCACCGAGACCCTGCCGGGCAAGCCGACGATGAACAGCCGGTTGCTGCCGTCGCCGGCGTTGACCACCTGGACTGGCTGGTTCAGGCCCTGGGTCACCTGCACGAGGGTCAGGTCGGCAGGCACGGTTTGGGCGTGGACGGTTGGCGCGAAGGCGCCGGCACAAAGCACCATGGTGAAAAGTCTCGCCGCAGTCATGTTGAAGCTCCCGGGTTTTCGCCCCGATTATGCGGCTGATTTCGCGGCCACTTCGTGACCGCGGTCGCGCTGCGCGCATGCCGCGGGCCCCGCAGACTGCCATGTGGGAGCCGCTATGGCGGCGACGGCGGAATCCCCGACTGCCATGTGGGAGCCGCTATAGCGGCGACGGCGGAATCGCCCGACTGCTGCAGTCGCCGCCATGGTGGCTCCCACAACGAGTTCAGGCATTGCCGCAGCGAGTCCGAGTTTCCGCTGACTCCCACAAGGAGTCCAGGCATTGCCGCAGCGAGTCCGAGGATTCGCTCGCGACCGCAAGCAGTTCAGGCATCGTCGCTGCAAGTCTTCGGATCTAGCCGGCTGCGTCGCCAGCCGCCATCGCGGCCCCGACACCGCGCGCCGACAGCAACCGCGCCATCAGCGACTTCAACGCGAGCGGCTTGAGCGGTTTCATCAGCAGCGGCATGCCGGCGGCAGCCACCGCTGCGCGTACCGCCTCGCCATGGTCGGCCGAGATCACCACCGCGGGAATGTGACCAAAGCGCTGGACCAGCATCCGCTGCACGCCGAGGCCGGTTTCGCGACCGTCGAGGTGGTAGTCGAGCAGCAGCAGCTCCGGCCGCCGCAACAGCGCCGCCGACAACGCCTCGGTCGCATCGCGGGCCAGTGCCACATCGAGATCCCAGCCGCCGAGCAGTGCCTGCATCGCGCGCAGCACGGCCGGGTCGTTGTCGACCACCAGTACGCGCGCACGCGGTACGGCATTGTCGACGGGCGGGCGCGGCAGCTCGGCGCGCTGCGCGGCGGGCACCATCGGCACTTCGATCGCGAACACGCTGCCGCGGCCGCTCCATGAGCGCAGGAGGATGCGATGGCCGAGCAGGCGCGCGATGCGGTCGGCGATCGCGAGGCCGAGGCCCAGGCCCTCGCTGCCGCCGGCGCGCTCGAGCCGGCGGAACTCCTCGAAGATCGCGTCGCGATCGGACTCCGCAATGCCGGGGCCGGTATCCCACACCTCGATGCACAGACGATCGCCGCGGCGGCGGCAGCCCAGCACCACGCGCCCACGCTCGCCGTAGCGCACCGCGTTCGACAGGAAGTTCTGCACCACCCGGCGCAGCAATTGCGGATCACTCTCGATCCATGCGCACGAGCCCACGTGCGACAGCTGCAGGCCGCGTTCGCGCGCGAGCACGCCGAACTCGGCCGCGAGACTGGTCAGCAGATCGCTGATCGGAAACCGCGCGATCCGCGGCACCAAACCACCGGTATCGAGTCGCGAGATATCCAGCAGGCCCGCGAGCAGGCCTTCGGTGGAGGTCAGCGCGCCGTCGATGTCGGATACCGCCGTGCGGTATTGCGGATGCTGGATCTGCTGCGCGAGCGCATGCGTAAACAAATGCGCGGCATGGATCGGCTGCAGCAAATCATGGCTGACCGCGGCCAGGAAGCGGCTCTTGGCGCGATTCGCGCGCTCGGCTTCGTCGCGCGCGGATTCCGATTCGCGGGTGCGCTGGGCCACGCGCTGCTCCAGGGTGAGATTGGACTGCTCGAGCGCCTGCTGCGCGCGGCGGAACGCGGTGACGTCGGTGAAGGTCGCGACGAAGCCACCGCCGGGCATCGGATTGCCGCGGATCTCGACCACGGTGCCGTCGGCGAACACGCGCTCGGTGACGTAGGGCGTGCCCGCGCGCATGTGTTCGAGCCGGCGCGCGACCATCTGCGTGGCATCCTCGTCGCCGAACAATCCGCGCGCCGCGTTGTGCCGCACCAGTGCCTCGACCGGCGTGCCGACCACCAGCAGCTCGCGCGGATAGCCGAACAGATCCGCATAGCGCTGGTTCCAGGCGACCAGCCGCAGCTCGCGGTCGACCACGCTGATGCCCTGGCTCATGTTCTCCAGCGCGCCTTCCAGCAGCGCCTGGTTGAAGCGCGCGACCGCGGACGCTTCACCGACGATCTGCGCCACGGTGGCCACCTCGCCACCACGGCGCGCGGTATCCAGCAACAGGCGGGTCGAGGCCGCCCCCAGCACGGCGGCCAGTTCGTGTTCGACGCGCGCCACGCGCTCGACATCCACCGCAGCGTTGTCGGGCAAGTCGCCGAGCGTGCGCTCGACCTGCGCGGCCGACAGGAAGCGTGCTGCCAGCGAGCGCAGCTCGCCGGCCGCGATCGGTGCCGCTTCGCGCTCGGGCGGGCTGCGCGGATGGCGCGCGAGCACGATCAAGGTCAGCACGTTCGCCGCGAGGCTCAGCAGCACCGCGCGGGTCAGTGCATCCCAGCCCTGCAGGCCGAGGAATTCCTGCGGCGCGAATGGCCCGAGGTTTTGCAGCCAGGCAGCCGGCAGTGCACCGGCGGCGACCGCCTCGGGCAACAGCAGCAGGTAGCTCCACAGCAGCAATCCCGCGATCAATCCGCCCTCGATCGCACGCCGCGGCAGCTGCGCGGCATACACCGCGGCGACCACGCCGGGCGCCAGCTGGGCCAGCGCGGAAAAACTCAACGCACCGATGTCGGCCAGCGCGCTGTCGTCGCCGACCGCGCGGCTGTAGCCCCAGGCCAGCAGCAGGATCGCGCCGATGGCGAGCCGCCGCAGCAGCAGCACGGTGCCGCGCAGGTCGCGCTGCGGCGCGCCGGCAGCCACCGCGCCGCGCAGCAGTGCGGGCGCGAGCCAGTGGTTGCCGATCATGATCGACAGCGTGATCGCGGCCATGATCACCATCCCGGTGGC
>JANOEA010000456.1:0-2225 GCA_031412975.1 Pseudomonadota bacterium
GAGCTTGCCGATCGGCTCGAGCTTGCCGCGCAAATCGCCGAGCATGAAGCCGATCAGGTTCTCGGCCTGTTGGCGGCGCAGCTCGGATTCCTCGCGGGCCAGCATCGCGGCCACCGCCAGGCCGATCGTGAGCGCGGCGACCACCAGTGCACCAGCGGCCACCGCGGACCAGACCCGGGCCTGGCGCTGCGCGTCGCGTTGCTTGAGCTCGTCGACGCCGACGCCGAGCAGGCCCGCGGCGATCTTGAGTGCCGCATTGCGCGGGCCATCGCCTCGTGCCGACACATCGGCGGCCAGCGGCTCATGCACCCGATTGCCCTCGTCATCGTGCAGCAGGGCGGGCGGGAAGGCGCAGTCGGGCGCGTCGGGGTTGGGCTGGCCTGCCACCATCAGGCAGAAGATCCGCTTGCGGTCGTGATGCGCGCGGAAGTGGCTGATTTCCTCGTTGACCCAGCGCGAGGCAGCCGCGGTCGGCGAGCAGACCACGATCAGCGCGCCGGAGTCCGCCATCGCCGACTGCACGGATTCGGAAAGATCGCTGCCCGAGGCCAGCTCGTCGCGGTCGCGGAACACCGGGTAAAGCCGCGCCGGCAGCTCCGGCCGCTCGGCGCGCAGGCGCTTGGGAACGCGGTATCGCTCGAGCCAGCGCTGCAGGCGTTTGGCCCAGCGCTCGTCGGCATGGCTGTAGCTGATGAAGGCGACGTAACGCTTCGGAAGCGCCATGGAGGTATCGGGGTCAGAGGTGCGAGCGAGTCTGAGCCTGTGTAGTACCACCTTTGCCGCCTTGGCAACATCAACCCAACCACCGGTGCCGCGGTCTGCGCGGCTCCACGCGGCGCACGCCGGGGGTTACCAGCGGCACACGCGCAGCCGCCCGGAAGGCACTAGGCTTGGATCGTGTGGTTACGTCGCCATCGCGGAGCACGCCCATGACCATGACCTTGTTGGCTGTCGCTGCAATCGTCCTGTTGCTGCTGTTCGGCGGATTCGCGATCGTCGGATTCGGATTCAAGCTGGTCGGCGGCATTTTCGAACTGGTGTTCGGCCTGTTCGGCATCGTGCTCGGTGCGATTGGCACCGTGTTCGGACTGCTGATTGGCGGCATTGCCCTGCTGTTCGCCGGCGGTATCGTGCTGCTGGTGTTCGGTGCGCTGGCGCTGCCACTGCTCCTGCCGCTCGCGATCATCGCGGGCGTCGTGTGGCTGGTCGTTCGCGCGGCGACGCCGCGGCCGCAGCCCCTGGCCCTGCCGCCGCCTGCCTATCGCGAAGCGCTGTAGCCGCGCTTGTTGCGGCAACCAACGCCACCCCTTGTGGGAGCCGGCATGCCGGCGACCGCAACATCGCAGATTGCCGTTACTTCGGTCGCTGCCATGGCAGCTCCCACAAGGCGTTGCCATTGTTGCGGCGAGTCTGCCGTGCCACTGGCGATAAACGGTAGCGGCTCTTGCTGCAAGCTTTGCACCGCCTTGTGGGAGCCGGCATGCCGGCGACTGCAACGTCGCAGGTTGCCGCGGCTCCGGTCGCTGCCATGGCAGCTCCCACAACGGAACACTGCTGTTGCGGCGAGGCTGGCGACACCGCGCTGGCGGGATCGTCCAGCGACTGCTCAGTCGATCTCGACCCGCTTGATCCGCGCGCCCGCACCGCGCGCGATCCGCACGCGCGATTTCGGTACGTCGAAAAACGCGGCCACCAGCGCGACCAGTTCCGCATTCGCCTTGCCGTCGACCGGCGGTGACTTGAGCTCAGCGAGCCACACCCCGTCGTCGCCTTCGGTCAAGTCGGACGCGCGGGCGTTCGGCTTGACCTTGACCATGATCGAGACCGGCGTCACCGGTGCTGCGTCTCAGTCGGCATCTGGCGCGATCACCCACACCATCGCGGTGCGCGGCGGCACCTCGAAGCGCGCGGTCGCCGGGTCGAAACGAGATAGCTCCGCGGGTCGCCGATCAGCCCCCGTGCGATGGACCGGATGCAGCGTCCACGGCTGGTCGCGCTGGTCGGCCAGCACCACCGCGCGTGCGACCGGTTCGACGTTGACCATGTAGATCAGCTCGCGGAAAGCAGCACCCTCGAGGCCCTGGCCATCGAGATGCCCGACCAGCACGGTCGGCACCTGCTGCGGTCCGGTGTTCGCAAAGCGCAGCCGCTGCCCGATCTGCTCGGCATCGCGCAAGCGGAACAGCGTGCTGCCCGCGCGGATCCGCAGCAGGTCGAGGAACGCA
>JANOEA010000457.1:0-17070 GCA_031412975.1 Pseudomonadota bacterium
TCCGGACGATGCCTACAACTGGAGCGAACTCGGCAGGGCGCATGCGCTGCGCGACGAACCGCAGTTGGCCCTCGATGCGTGGAGGCGCGCCTTCGACCTGGATGTCGAGGCCTTCGGCGCCCGGGCCAGCCACTGGTACACGTCCGATTTCGATGCGGTGGCGCTCGCTGCGGCACGCTTCTGGACCGAGGTCGAAGCGCGGTCGGATCGCGCCTGGTTCCTGCTCGGGGCGAGCCTGCTGTTCCTCGACCGCCCGGCGGAAGCGCTGGCGCCGCTGCAAAAGGCGCTGGACCTGCGCGCGACCGGCAGCGACAGCAGGTCGTTGTCCGAAGTCGTCAAGCTGCGCGCTTTCACCCATGCGCAGCTCGGCTTCGCGCAGGAGTCCAGCGGGGACCACGCGGGCGCGGCGAAATCGTGGCGTGCCTGCATGGCACTGGTGCGCAGCGAATGCACCGACGCCATCGAGGAGCACTTCCTGCGCGACCGACTGCAGCCGGTGCTGGCTGCGGGGCGCAGCCTGCGCGAGTTCCGCCCGGACTTCGACGAGGGCTGGTACTACGAGGGCGCGGCGCTGTTCTACCTCGATCGGGAGCGTGAATCGATCGCGCCTTTGCGCAAGGCCGCGGAGCTCGACGACGAGGACCATGTCAACCACTACATGCTCGGCTATGCGCTGCTGTTCACCGGGGAGCCCGCGCAAGCACTGCAGGCGCTTGAGCGCGCACTGCAGCTGCAATCCGCCGATGCCCAGGTGCATGCGCGCATGGCGGAGGCGTACGAGCAGCTGGGGCAAACCGATGCTGCGGCGCAATCGCGCGCGCGCGCCGAGTCGCTGACCGGGTCCGACTGAGCGCCGGGATAACGCTCAGCTGGCTTCGAAACGATTCGCCGCAACGTTCTTGCGCACGTGCCGCGGATCCCAGATGCGCCCGTTCATCGCGATGTAGACGCCGTTGGGCAGGACCTGCACTGCGGCCACCGCCGCGCCGATATTGAACACGGCATCGGTTCCGGTGAAGCGCGCCGGATTGAGCGCGCCGGTCAGCACGATCACCTTGCCGGCTATCGACTGCAGCACCTGCGCGGTCTCGACCATCGTATCGGTGCCGTGGGTTACCAGCACGTGCCGGCCGGGCTGCGCCTCGATGGTCCGGCGCAGCAGCTCGCGATCCTCGTCGGTGATGTACAGGCTGTCCTTGCGCATGATCGGAATCATCTCGAATCCGAAGCCCACCCCGATCGCGTCGAGGATCGCGCCGATCTGCGGCGCACCGATCTGGAAGCTCGACTTGTCGTCGAAATAGATCTTGTCGATCGTGCCGCCGGTGGTGACGATGGTGAGGTGGTCCATGGCGGCATTCTAGCCGGGCGTCGGGTAGTGGACGCCTGGGGCTACGATGGTATTTTGAGGGCCCTGGGCCCTGGGCCCTATAGCCTGAAGCCCCATACCCCGTGCCCTATACCCCGCTCGAAGCGCTCACGCATAAATATCGCTGGCCAACATCCGCGCCTCCACCGACGCCGGATCGACCAGCCGGTTGATTCCGAGCCGCGCGAAGCGCCGCGCGGCGGCCATCGGCCGCGGGTCGTTTTCGGCGCGCATGGTCCAGTCGGCGTGGCGGGCCAGCAGCGCGAGCGCCAGTGTGCGGCCCAGAGTCATCGCCAGTCCGCGTGCGCCGGCGCCCAGCGCATCGCGCGATTTCGAATGCTGCAGCAGCCATTCGGCGGTGCGCGTGGTGTTCTCGCGAACCAGCCTGACCACCGGGTCGAGTTCGCTCGCGGTGACCTGTGCGGTGAGGCCGCGCAGCGCGACCAGCCATGGCTGCAATCCCCCGATCTGCCCCAGCACCCGCACCACGTCGAGCGCGAGCACGTTGGTGGTGCCTTCCCAGATCGGCAGCACCTGCGCGTCGCGCAGCAGGGTTGGTATGCCGGTGTCTTCGATATAGCCCGCGCCGCCGAACGCCTCGCAGATTTCGGACAGTCCCGCCACTGCCTGCTTGGCGGTCATCAGCTTGGCGACCGGGGTGATCAGGCGCAGCAGGTGCGCATGGGTGTCGTCGATCTCGCCGTGCTCGGCGCGGCCGAGCAACTCGGCCACGAAAAAGGTGAGATGGAAGCCGGCTTCCAGTTCCGCCTGCAAATCGGCCAGCGTCTCCTGGTGCAGGGGATGGTCGAGCAGCGGCACCCCGAACACCACCCGGCGGGTGGCGTAGGAGCGCGCCAGCGCCAAACCGCGCCGGAACAGCGCGATCGCCGCGACACTATTCCACAGGCGGGTGACGTTGAGCATCGGCGCGATCAGGCGTACCCCATGGCGGGCCTCGCCGACCAGATGGGCGGGGGTGCCGTCGAGCGTGATCTCGGCGGTCGGCAGCTTGCGCGTACCCAGCTTGGTCTTGAGTCGATCCACCGTGAGATTGCGGAAGCTGCCGTCTTCGCGGCGCGGTTCGACGTAGAACAGCGCGAGGTTGTCCGCGCCCGCGCCGCTGCCCTCGGGCCGCGCGAGGGTCAATGCGATATCGCAGGCGACCGCGGAGGTGAACCACTTGCGGCCGTACAGCCGCCAGCGCCCGCTGTCGTCGGCACGCGCAATCGTCTCGGTACCGCTGACGTCGGAACCACCGGTGGTTTCGGTCATCCACTGGCCCGAGGTCCAGAACTGCTTCGGATCGCGGCTGGTCAGGCGCGGCACCGCGCGTTCGATCAACACCTGGTTGCCGGAGTCGAGCAGGCAGCGCGCGGCGCCGTCGGTCATGGCCAGCGGGCACGAGTAGATCTCGCTCGATGCGGTGAACAGGTACGCGCGTGCGAACTGGTGCACGCGGGCAAATGCGCCGTGCGCCTGGTCGTAGCCGCTCGCGACCAGGCCGTGCTCGGCGGAAAGGCCCGGTGCGCGGCGCCAGAAGGCGCCGGGTTCGACGCGGTCGATGCGGTTGCCCCACGCGTCGAACGGCACCAGGACCGGCTGCTCGGCGTGGGCTGCGACCTGCGCGGGATACCAGTCGGCGACCAGCTCGCCGAAGTCGGTCAGGCCGGGCTCCAGCGCGTCCAGCAGCGCCTGCGGCAAGACGCGTCGCAGCAGCGAGCGCAGCAGTCGGTCTTCGAGGTACTGGTTGTCGAGCACCGGTCCGTGCTGGGTAAAGCCCATGGGTCGCTCCAGGATGTTCGACCCTTGTGCCACGAACCGCAGGCGGCGGCAACGCGTGCTCGCGACCCCTGCGCTATGCCAGCGCTGCCGCAGCTTTCCGGCGTTCGCGCTTTTCGACCATCGCGGCGGCCGCCAGCAGCACGATCTGGCCGCTCGCCAGCAGCACTGCGAGCAGCGCCGGGATCCGCTCCGCCGGAACGGCCCACGCCTCCATCACGCCGTGGCAAAAGTAGCCGAGCGCGAAGATTCCGCCGATCAGCAGTCCATCGCGCAAGTTGAATGCGCACGCGAGCAGCGCGAGCGCGGCCGGCGCTGTCGCCAGGCCCACCACCAGCACCACCGGCAATGCGGTGGGCACGAACCACCACAGGTGCCAGGCCACATGCAGCAGCAGCAGCCCGGCAAGGCAGGCCAGGGAAAGCGTGCGCAGCCGTGCGCTCATGATGCGAGCCGCGCGGCAAGCGTGGCGACCCGTCGGCCCAGGGCTCGCGCCAAGGCGCGCTCCTCGTCGGACACCGGAAACTCGCCGCGCGCGCCCGCCACGTGGCTTGCGCCGTAGGGCGTGCCGCCACTGCGAGTGCTGGACAGCTCCGGCTCCGAGTAGGGGATGCCGACCAGCACCATGCCATGGTGGAACAGCGGCAGCATCATCGACAGCAACGTCGATTCCTGGCCGCCATGCAGCGATCCGGTCGAGGTGAACACCCCGGCCGGCTTGCCGCTCAACGCGCCCGACATCCATTCCGGCACGCTGCCATCGAGGAAATACTTGAGCGCTGCCGCCATGTTGCCGAAGCGGGTCGGACTGCCGAGCACCAGGCCGGTGCACTCGGCGAGATCGCTGCGGGTCGCGAACGGCGGCCCGTCGGCGGGCACCGCCGGCTGGCTCGCAGCTTCGGTGACCGGCTGCACCGGCGGCACGGTCCGCAAGCGCGCGCTCATGCCGGGCACCTCGTCCACGCCGCGTGCGACCTGGCGCGCCAGTTCGGCCGTCGACCCATGGTGGGAGTAGTACAGAACCAGTACATCGCTCATCGGATCGCATGGCCTTGGTGGTGCCGGGTTCCGCCGGGTGTGGCTGCACACGGTGGCGGACGGCGGCTTGGGTTAGATTGTGCGGGTGAACTTCATCCAAACCCTAGTCTCGCGGATCCAGCGTGAACGCAGTCTCGCGTTCGCCCGATTCGTCTGGCACCAGTTCCTCGACGAGGACTGCTTTGCCGCGGCGGGCGCACTCTCGTTCACCACGGTGTTCGCGCTGGTCCCGCTGACCACCGCGGTGTTCGGCATCCTGGCCGCCTTCCCGGTATTCCAGCAATGGTCCGCGGCGCTGACCGACTTCGTGTTCGCCAACTTCGTTCCCGCGGCAGCCAAGACCATGCAGGCCTACCTGCTGGATTTCGCCGGCAACGCCTCCCGCTTGACCTCGGCGGGCGTGATCGCACTCGTGGTCAGCGCACTGCTGATGATGTCCAGCGTGGAGGAGTCGTTCAACCGCATCTTCCGCGCGCCACCGCGCCGCCGTCGCCTGGCCCGCTTCGTGGTGTACTGGACCGTGCTGTCGCTGGGTCCGATCCTGCTCGCGGCGAGCCTCGGGCTGAGCTCCTATCTGCTTGCGCTGCCCGGTCTGGGCGATGCCACCGGCGAGCTGCATCTGGCCGAACGCCTGCTGTACGTTTTGCCGAGCATCGTGGCCTGGGGCGCCCTCACGCTGGCCTACCTCGTGATACCCAACGGCGGGGTGCGCTTTCGCCATGCATTGTTCGGCGCCGCACTGGCCAGCGCGCTGTTCGAGCTGACCAAGCAGGTATTCAGCAAATACCTCGCACAGGCGAGCTACGAGCAGATCTACGGCGTGCTGGCGGCGGTGCCGATCTTCCTGATCTGGATCTATGTGTCGTGGGTGGTGGTACTGGTCGGCGCGTCGATCGTGGCCAGCATGTCGGCATATCGCTACGTGCCGCAGGACCTTCGGATCAGCCGCGGACTGGAGTTCCCCGCAATGATGCGGGTGCTCGATCTGATCGCCCGCAGTACCCGCGTCGGCGAGCCGCCCGATCGCAACGCATTGGCCGCGCGCGAGCCGCATCTGAGCGACACCCAGCTCGACCGCATGCTCGGTGAACTGCGCGATGCGCGCTGCGCGCATCGCACCGAACTGGGTACGTGGGTGCTGCTGCGGGACCCGGCGACCGTATCGCTGGCCGAACTGTTCGAGGCCGGTCATTACCGCTGGCCGACCCAGCACGAGTTGGCCCGCTACCGTGCGCGTGCAACGCCCGGCGACCAGCCGCTGCTGGCCCTGCTCGAGCAGGCAGCCAACGCGCAGGACGGGCTCCTGGGCAACCCCGTGGCCAGCGTGCTGTCGCCCGCTTGACCTGCCGGCCATCGCGCGATCGCAACCCGGATCGCCGCATAATGCACGCACCTGCCCCGGAATCCTGGATCATGCGCAAGCTCCTGTTTCCGCTGCTGCTGCTCGCAGCCGCTTCCGCTGTCGGCGTCGAGCCGGTCGCGCCGCAGACGCCGCCAGCGCGGTTTCCGGCGCTGTCGGTCCAGACCATCGCGGATGGCCGCTTCGACCTGGTCGAGCAGCGCGGCAAGTGGGTGGTGGTGAACTTCTGGGCCACCTGGTGCGCGCCGTGCATCAAGGAAATCCCCGATCTGTCGCGCTTCGACACCGAACGCGACGACGTGCGCGTGATCGGCCTGGCGTTCGAAGAGATTGAACTGGACGACCTGCTGGCCTTCCTCAAGCGGCATCCGGCCTCGTATCCGATCGCCGTGGTCGATGTCTACGATCCGCCGAAGGATTTCGACGTGCCACGTGGCTTGCCGACGACCTATCTGATCGCCCCGGATGGACGCCTGGCCGAGCGCTTCATCGGCCCGATCACGTCCGCACAATTGGCCAAGGCGATCGCCGCGGACGAGGCCGGCGCATGACACCAGCGGCCGCGCGCTTCATCGTGGCCGGTCGCGTGCAGGGTGTGGCCTTTCGCGCCTTTACCCGCCAGCGTGCCGATGCGTTGGGTCTGCGCGGCCACGCACGCAACCTGGCCGATGGCCAGGTCGAGGTGCTGGTGGCCGGACCGCCCGCAGCGATCGATGCGCTGGGCGATTGGCTGTGGACGGGGTCGCCGCACGCGCGGGTCGAATCCGTACAGCGCGAGCCGGCAACGCCACCAGCACATCCCGGATTCGAGATCGGCTGAACACCATGTGGCGGGCATGGATGCTGATCATGCTGCTGGTCGCGCTGGGTGCGAGCGAGATCGTGCAGGCGCGCGTGTTCAGCGCGATAGCCTACGGGGCGAGCGGCGATCCAGCCGATCCACGGCGGATCGACCTGCACACGCCGGGCACGCCCGGTCCGCACCCGATGATCGCGATCGTCGGCTTTACCGGGGTAGAGGTGCTCGCGCGCGGCCTCGCACAACAGGGAAACGTGGTGGCGGTGGTCGCCGTCGACGCCAGGACGCTCGCCGCCGATCTGGACGCCGCGATCGTATGGCTATGGCGGCGTGGCACCACTTACACCGGCGATCCGAACCGCCTGCACCTGCTGGTGACCGGCGCTGCGGCCGGCGCCGCTTTGGCGCGCGCGGGCGACCCGCGCAGCCTTCGCGATGCGGGCGTGTCGGCGACTGCGCTGCGCGGCATCGCGATCGTTGGGCCGGTGGAAGCGGCAAGCACCGTCGCTACGCCTGCGACGGCGGCGTTGCCGCCGCTGCTGCTGATCTCCGGCGCCGAGCCGCGACGTCGCGCGGCAGCGCTGGCTGCGGTCGCGCTTGCCGAGCGCTGGCGCGCGGCGGGTGCCGCCGCCGAGGTTGTGGGTGCGCCTGCCGATCCGGTGTTGCCGGAGTCGATCGCCGACCTGTTGCTCGCATGGCTGCCGACCGTCGCGATCAACCGCGTATCGCGTTTCGAATCGATGCGCTTTGCCGCCGACGTCGGTCCACCTGCGGAGGCCGGCAGGCTTGCCGCGCTGGTCGCCGAGCCTGAAGCCCTGCTGGCCGCGACCGTGGGCAGCAACCTGAGCGTGTGGCGGCGCGACGCGGCGGATGGACCATGGCGCAAGGATCTCGACGCCGGTGCCGGGCGCCTGCTGTGGATGGGCAACGTGACCTGGCCGCTCGGTGGCGAACAGGCCGTGCTGCTGGCCGCCATCGACGGCCGCCTGAAACTGTGGCGGCGTCCACCCGGCGCTTCGATCTGGCATGCAGAGGCGGACCTGCGCCCGGTCGATGCGAGCGTGCGCGCCGCGTGGGTGATCGCACTGCCACCGACGCTGACGGCCGCCGGCGTGGTGCTGGTGGGCCTCGACGCCGGCGCGCAATCGGCGATCCTGCGCGTGGTCGACGGCCGGGTGGCGGTCGAAGGCGTTTCCAGCGGCGTGCAGATCACCAGCATGGCAGTGATGCAGGGCAGTGCCTATGCCGCCGTATTCGAGGCGGGAGGCGGACGGGTCCTGCGTCGCAGCGTCGGCCCCGCAGGCGTGTGGACCACCGCGGCCGCATGGAATGCCGCCCGCGGTGCGCTCAGCGGCCTGCATTCGCTGGTGCCCGAGGCGCCGGCCCTGATCGGCATGCTCGGCAACGGTGAACTGGTGCGCATCGATCCCGCGCGCGGCGAGGTAACGGTCGAAACCGATTTGATCGGCGCATTGGGCGCCAACTGGGGTGGTCTGGGCAGCGCGGGGATCGGACTGGCGGACGCGGGCTTCGTGGAGCTCGTGCATCCGCACAGCGGCGATCGGGTGCTTGCTGCCGGCCTGCGCGTGAGCCACCCACGGGTACAACGACGCGGCGGCTGGTACGTGGTGCGGCAGGCAGGTGGCCGCTATGCATACGGCCGTGCCGCGGATCGGGTGGCCGACGGCGGCACCGACGCGATGCTGCGCGGGCTGGTTGCGTCGCCGTTCGTGCGTGATGCCGGCGCCGCAGTGCATGCGCTGACCGCATCGGAACACGCGCCGCTGCTGCGGGGCGTGCTCAGCGAGCCGCGCCTCGCACAGGGTTTCTGGGCCGACCGAACGCGCAGCGATCGTGGCCTGGTCCTGCAGCGCAGCGGCGACGGCTGGCTGGTTCTGCTGTATCTGCGCGACGGCGCGGGGCAGCCGCGCTGGTACTCCGCCAGCGGCAGCATCGAGGATCAGCGCTGGCAGTCGCCGCAGGGCCTGCTGCGCTACAGCCGTGACGTGCAGGGCGGCGGCCAGCGCGCGGAAGCGGCCGGGACGCTGGACTTGCGCTTCGGACTCGAGGCTGCCGATGCGGCGTGTGCGGATGCCGGGCGCAACGGCGCAGCGGCGCTGGGTGAGTTGCGGATCGAGGTCGACGGCATCTCGATCAGCGACTGCATCGAACCGCTGCGCGCAACGGGGTCGATCCGTGCGGCCACCGATGGCTCCGGCATATGGACCACGCCGGATGGCGGCTGGGGCATCGCGCTGCAATCGGGCAGCGGGACGGACGCGAACACCGAGCGTGCCCTGCTGTTCCATTTCGGAGCCGACGGCCAGCCGCGATGGGCGCTGGGTCGCGGCGAGCAGCGCGACGGGCGCGCCGCGCTGGTCGTGAGCGAGCCCGGGTCGGGCGCGGTCGCCCACGGAACCCTCGGTTATCGCTTCAGCGGGCCCTGCGGCCGCGTCGAGGGCAGTGCCAGTGTCGACATGGCGCTCGAGGTCGCCGGGGTGCAACTGCGCCGCAGCGACGCAACGCTGCTGCGCGTCGATGGCGCAACCTGCTATTGACCGTGTGCCTGCCGCCCGCGCGAAGCCTGCGCGAACTCAGTAGCGTTCGGGAACCCGCTCCACCCTGGCTTTGACCCGATGCGTGGCGGGTCGTGCGGCCAGCGGGTTGAGCACGATCTTCTCCAGCGGGACGTGGTGATCCGGCAGAGCGTCCAGCAGATGACGCATCAAGTTCAGCCGCGCGCGCCGCTGGTCGTTGGCATTGACCACGTACCACGGCGCTTCCGCGATGTGGGTGCGTCGGAACATCGTCTCGGCGGCCTTGGTGTACTCGCCGTAGCGTTCGCGTGCCTCGAGGTCGATCGGCGAGATCTTGTAGCGCTTGATCGGGTCCTCGATGCGCTCGGCGAAGCGTTCCTCCTGGAAGCGCTGGTCGACCGAGAACCAGTATTTGAACAGCAGGATGCCGTCGTCGACCAGCATGCGCTCGAAGGTCGGGCAGTGGTCGAGGAACTGCCGGTACTGCGCATCGGAGCAGAATCCCATCACCTTCTCCACCCCGGCGCGGTTGTACCAGCTGCGATCGAACAGCACGACCTCGCCGGCAGCCGGCAGGTGCTCGACGTAGCGCTGGAAATACCACTGGGTGCGCTCGCGTTCGGTCGGCTTGGGCAGCGCGACGACCCGGCAGTAGCGCGGGTTGAGCACGCTGGTGAAGGAGTTGATCGCGCCGCCCTTGCCGGCGGTGTCGCGGCCCTCGAACAGGACCAGCAGCCGGCGCCCGTTGCTCTGCAGCCAGCGGTGCATTTCCGACAGCTCCGTCTGCAAAGGCAGCAGGAGGTCGTTGTATTCCTTCTTCTTGAGTTCCTTCATCGTCGTGTGCCTCGTGCAGTCGGATAGTGGCCGGGCTCAATCCTCGCGCAGGCGCGGGCGCAGGGAAACCAGGTTGCAGGGGCGGGTGCGCGCATCCAGTTGCGCCGACAGCAGCTTTTCCCACGCGGTGCGGCATGCGGAGGTGGAGCCTGGCAGGCAAAACACGAAGGTGCCGTTGGAAAGGCCCGCGAATGCGCGCGACTGCAGCGTGCTGGTGCCGATCTCGGCATACGACAGCGCGCGGAACATCTCGCCGAATCCGGGCATCGGCTTGTCGAGCAGCGGCTCGATCGCCTCCGGCGTCGAGTCGCGACCGGTGAACCCGGTGCCGCCGGTGACGATCACGCCGTCGATGTCGTCGTCGGCGATCCAGACGGCGACCGCCGCGCGGAGCTTCCAGCGATCGTCGGGCAGGATCAATCGCGCTGCCAGCAGATGACCCGCAGCGGCGAGCGCATCGACCAGGTACTGGCCCGAGCTATCGGTGTCGAGCGTGCGCGAGTCCGACACGGTGAGGACCGCGATGCGCAGGGCGATGAAGTCCGATGCATTGCTCATCGATGCATGATAGCCGCGCCGCGACTCGCCGGTGCGCGATGGTTCGAGATGCAGCGATGCCTCACGCGGCGTCGGTGAGCAGCTTGAGCTGGTCGGCCTGGTATTCGCGGGTCAGCGGATCGATCACCGGGTCCAGGTCGCCGGCGATCACGCGTTCGAGCGAGTACAGGGTCAGGTTGATCCGGTGGTCGGTCAGCCGGCCCTGCGGGAAGTTGTAGGTGCGGATACGCTCGGAACGATCGCCGCTGCCGACCTGCAGCCGGCGCGCGGCACTGGTTGCGGCTTCCTGCTGTTCGCGCTGGATATCGGCAAGCCTTGCCGCCAGCAGCGCCATCGCGCGAGCGCGATTCTTGTGCTGCGAACGTTCGTCCTGGCACTCGACGACGATCCCGCTGGGCAGATGGGTGATGCGGATCGCCGATTCGGTCTTGTTGACGTGCTGGCCACCCGCACCGGAGGCCCGATAGGTGTCGATCTTCAGGTCGGCCGGGTTAATCGCCGGCGCTTCGGATTCTTCAGGTTCGGCGAGGATCGCCACCGTGCAGGCCGATGTGTGGATGCGGCCCTGGCTCTCGGTAGCCGGCACCCGCTGCACGCGATGGGTGCCCGACTCGAATTTCATCCGCGAGAACGCGCCCTGGCCCTCGATGCGTGCGATCACGCGCTTGAACCCGCCATGTTCGCCTTCGCTCGCGTCGATGGTTTCCACGTTCCAGCGCCGCTGCTCGGCGTAGCGGCTGTACATCCGGAACAAATCGCCGGCGAACAGCGCGGCCTCGTCGCCGCCGGTGCCCGCGCGCACTTCGAGGAAGATGTTGGCATCGTCGCGCGGATCGCGCGGGACCAGCAGCAGTTCGAGATCGCCCTCCTGCTGGGCCCGTAGCGCCTCCAGCGTTGCGACCTCGTCGGCCGCCATGGCTTTGAGTTCCGGATCGCCTTCGGCCTGCAGCGCGCGCGCGCGGCGGCCAGTTCGGCATCGCTGCGATCGAAGTCGCCGAGTGCGCGAGCCACCGGATCGAGTTGGGCATACTCGCGCGACAGCGCGCGGAAACGCGCCTGGTCGTCCATCACCGTGGGTTCGGACAGCAGCAGCGCGACTTCCTGGTGCCGCTCGACCAGTGCGTCGAGCTTGCGGCGGATCGACGGCGTCATTCGTGGCGCGATTCGCGCAGGTCGTCGGCATGGGCGAACAGCCGCTCGGCCGCGCGCAACAGATCGGTGTCGCCGCGCAATGCGGCATGGCGCAGGTTTGCGCTCGGCGAGTGCAGGATCTTGTTGGTCAGGGTGTTGGCGAGGAAGGCCAGTACCTCGTTGGGATCCTTGCCGACCTCGAGCATGTGTTTGGCGCGCGCGAGCAGGCTGTCCCGTTCGTGCTCGGCGGCCTGGCGGATCGCGCGTACCGTGCCCTGGCCGTCGATGCCGCGGCACCAGTCCATGAAGTGGCCGACCTGCAGGTCGATGATCGCCTCGGCCTCGCGCGCGGCCTCGCGGCGCGAGCGCATGTTGTCTTCGATCACGCCGGCGAGGTCGTCGACCGTGTAGAGGAATACATCCTCCAGTTCGACCGTGCTGGCCTCGACGTCGCGCGGCACCGCCAGATCGAGGATCAGCATCGGCTTGCGGCGGCGCTTGCGGATCGCGGCCGCGACATCGGCGCGGGTGATCACCGGCTCGCGACTGGCGGTGGAGGCGATCACCACGTCGGCTTCGGCCAGGCGCTGCGGCAGTTCCGACAGCGGCATCGCCTGCGCGCCGAAGCGCAGCGCCAGGGTCTCGGCGTTCTGCAGGGTGCGGTTGGCGACCAGCATGCGACGCACGCCGGACTC
Source organism: Pseudomonadota bacterium (assembly GCA_031412975.1). Taxonomy (GTDB): domain Bacteria; phylum Pseudomonadota; class Gammaproteobacteria; order Xanthomonadales; family Ahniellaceae; genus UBA4656. Next base: position 12,101 of record JANOEA010000457.1, read on the forward strand.
GACCAGATGGCGCGCGGTCAGCTCGATGGTGTCGCCAGCACCTACCAGCAGCACGGTCGACTCGTTGAGGCTGGCGAATACCTGGTGCGCGAGGCGTACCGCGGCAAACGCCACCGAGACCGGGTTGGCGCCGATCCGGGTGTCGGTGCGCACCCGTTTGGCCACCGCGAAGGTGTTCTGGAACAAGCGCTCCAGCGCGGTCTCGAGTGCGCCCGCGGTGCGCGCCACCTGATAGGCCGCCTTGACCTGGCCGAGGATCTGCGGCTCGCCCAGTACCAGCGAATCGAGGCCGGTAGCGACCCGGAACAGATGGCGAACCGCCGCCGAGCCATCATGTCGATAGAGGTACTCGTCCAGCGTGGGTGCGGTCAAACCGTGGTGGCGATGCAGCCATTCGGCAACCGTCGCCTCGCAACCCTCACGCACGTTGGCGTACACCTCGATGCGGTTGCAGGTCGACAGGATCGCCGCTTCCTGCACGCCATCGATCGTGCGCAGCGCACCGAGGGCCGTGCCGATCGTTTCCTGGTCGAACGCCACCCGCTCGCGCAGGGCGACGGGGGCGGTCTGGTGATTCAGTCCAAGGGCGATAAGCGTCATGGCGCAGGGTGGGTCGGTACCGCTAGATTGTCGGGCCCGCATCGCGGGAGATCAAGGACAGTCTCGCGCGAACCGGGGCGAGCGCCCGGGCGAGTTTGATCAGCATCATGGACATTACATGGTACGCGCTGTAGCGATTGCGGCAGCGGTATCCGAACCACATCACGGAGCAAACAGCGCATGACATCACCGCCAATCCTGGTCCTGGCCGCCTTGCTGGCCGTTGCGCTGGCGGCCTGCGCAGGCCAGCCCGCGCAGCAGGACCCGCCGGAAACCGCCGCGCCGCAGATGCTGGCGTCGGAGGACAAGGACGTGACGGCGGCGCTGATGGCCGGCGAGTTCGCCTGGCAGGACGGCCGAGCGGCATCGGCGGCACGCCACTATGCGCGCGCCGCAGCGCTCAGCGACGACGCAGCGATCGCCGAACATGCCACCCGGGTGTCGATCGTGGCGCGCGAATGGGCGAGCGCCAGCGAATCCCTCGCGCGTTGGAAGACCCTGGCCCCGAAGGCGCCCGGCATCGTGCAGGCCGAGGCCGGCATCGCGCTGGGCGGCAACGATTCCGCCACTGCGCTGCGGCACCTGCGCAGCTTGCTGGCGCGTGATGACGCCGACAGCCGGCGCATGGTCGGCCAGGTGCTGCTCGCATCCGGCGAGCCGGATGCAGCGGTCGGCGTGCTCGAGCAACTGGTGGACACGCCGGGTGCCGGATACAACGTCGAGACCCTGCTGATGTTGAGCCAGGTCGCGCAGCAACTGCGCAAGCCCGAGCTGGCAGGGCAACTGGCGACCCAGGCGGTCGAGCGCGATCCGAAGTCCGCACCTGCCGCTCTTTGGCGTGGTCACGTGTCGTTGCGTGCCGGCGACCGGGCCGCCGCCCGCGCAGCATTCGAACGTGCCGTGGTGCTGGCGCCCGACGACAAGTCCACGCGCTTGACCTATGCCGCGCTGCTCAACGAGCTCGACCAGGCCGCGGACGCGGCGCGCACGCTGGACGAGATCGCGCCCGACGACGAGGTGCTGGCGGCCCGCGCCGCCTATGCCGCGCGCGCCGATGATCCGCGACTGCTGGCGGCGGTCGCCGCACAGATCGAGGCGCTGCCGCCGCCGCGGCCGGCCGAACGCCTCGAATTGCTCGGCCAGTTGGCTGAACTCGGCGAGCGCCCGGCCGACGCCTTGCGCTGGTATCGCGAGATCCCACGCGGCGAACGCTGGTTCGACGCGCAGCTGCGCATCGGCGTTCTGCTCGATGCCAGCGAGGGCATCGACGCGTCGCTCGCGCATCTGGCGTCCTTGCGTGCCGAAGGCATCGACGACGACGGCCGGCTGGCCGACACGTTCCTGCTCGAGGCCGAACTGCAGGGCCGCCGCGACGCACCGCAGCTTGCAGTCGACGCGTACACGCGGGGCCTGAAGGTGCTGCCCGACGAGCGTCGATTGCTGTACGGGCGCGCGCTGCTGTTCGAGGAGCTTGATCGTGTTGCCGAATGCGAGGCCGACCTGCGCCGCATCGTGACCCTGCATCCGGAAGACCCCGATGCGCTGAATGCGCTCGGCTACACGCTGGCCGATCGCACCGATCGCTACCAGGAAGCACTCGAGCTGATCGACAAGGCGCTCAAGCTCAAGCCCGACGAACCGGCGATCATCGACAGCATGGGCTGGGTGCAGTACCGCCTGGGCCGCTTCCCGGAAGCGATCAAGCACCTGCAGCGCGCGTTCGAGCTGCAGCCGGATGCGGAGATCGCCGCCCATCTGGGCGAGGTGCTGTGGGTCAGCGGCCAGCGGGAGCAGGCGCGGGCGATCTGGGACAAGGGTGCCGCCATCGATGCCGACAACCGGTCCTTGAAGGAAACCCGATCGCGCCTGGCACCATGATGCGAGGCGCCTCGCAGCGTGCGCTGGCGATCGCGGCATGCCTCGGGCTTGCCGCGTGCGCGAGCACCCGGACGGTCACGCGGGGCGAGGCCACCGAAGCGGCGGACGCCCGCAGCGCCCGTCTCGCGGAAATGCCGCGCTGGAGCCTGCAGGGGCGGATCGCGGTCAGCGACGGTCGCGACGGCGGCAGCGGACGCATCGAATGGGCGCAGGACCGCGCAAGCTTCGACATCGCGGTGCGCGCCCCGGTGGCGGGCGGTAGCTGGCGGCTCAGTGGCGATGCGGGGCTGGCCCAGCTCGACGGGGTCGGCGAGCATCGGTTGCTGGGCGATCGCGCCTCGACGCTGCTGGAACGCGAACTGGGCTGGCATCTGCCGCTCGACGAGGTCCGCGCCTGGATCCGCGGGTTGCCACTGGATCCTGCGCAAGCGCGGGTCGAGGCGGATGCCGGCGGCCTGCCGCGCAACATCAGCGAGGCAGGGTGGCAGGTCGAATACCGCGCCTGGATGGACGCCGGCGATGGGTTGCAGATGCCGCGCCGACTGGTTGCCCGCAAGCCGCCCTACGAGGTCCGCATCGCCGTGGATCGCTGGAACCTGCATGCAACCGACTGAGGGGTGGACCCACTGGCCGGCGCCCGCCAAGCTGAATCTGTTCCTGCACGTGGTCGGCCGGCGTGCCGATGGCTATCACGAGCTGCAGACGGTGTTCCGACTGCTCGACCTGAGCGATCGGATCGCGATCCGTCTACGCGATGACGGCGACATCGTGCGGATCGAGGGGCTGGACGAGGTGCCCGCCGAGCACGATCTGGCGGTGCGGGCCGCGCGCGCCGTGCAGGCCGCCAGCGGCACCCGCCAAGGTGCCGACCTCGCGATCCGCAAGCAGATCCCGGTCGGCGGGGGCCTTGGTGGCGGCAGTTCGGATGCCGCGACGGTTCTGCGCGCGCTCGACCGGCTGTGGGGCTGCGGCCTGGGCGTCGATCGCCTTGCCGAACTGGGACTGGCGCTGGGTGCCGATGTGCCGCTGTTCGTTCGCGGGACCAGTGCGTGGGCCGATGGCGTCGGAGAACGGCTGCGCCCGCTCGAGCTTCCACAGCAGGTCTACCTGCTGGTCGACCCTGGGGTGCGCGTCGCCACCGGGCCGGTTTTCCAGGCCCCTGAATTGACACGCAACACCCCGCGCACCACAATTGCAGGCTTCCTGAAGGGCGATACAACGCGGAACGACCTCGAGCCGGTCGTGTGTCGGCGCTACCCGATCGTGGCAGCCGCCATCGAATGGCTGGAGGGTTTCGCGCCGGCGCGCTTGACGGGCAGTGGCGGTTGCGTGTTTGCTGCGCTGCCGGACCGCACCACAGCGGAGCGCCTGGCGCGGTCATGTCCGCAGCCGTGGCGCGCGATCGTGGTGCAGTCCTGCGATCGCTCGCGGTTGCTCGACCGGCTCGATCAGGAGCAGGCGCTGCGCTGAGTTGGGTTCGGATTGGGACGTCGCCAAGTTGGTTAAGGCACGGGATTTTGATTCCCGCATTCGTAGGTTCGAGTCCTACCGTCCCAGCCATCCGGTCGGATTTCCCCTGGTTTGATTTCCCTTGGTTTGATTTTCCTTGGTTTGATCGTTGCGGGAGTTGCGGACGTGAATACCGAGGGCATCCTGGTGTTTTCCGGCAATGCCAACCGGCCGCTCGCGCAGGCGATCACGCGCGAGTTGGGCGTGCCACTGGGCAAGGCGCAGATCGGCCGCTTCAGCGACGGCGAAGTGCAGGTCGAGATCGAAGAGAACGTGCGGCGGCAGGAAGTGTTCGTGATCCAGCCGACCTGCGCCCCGACCGCCGACAACTTCATGGAGCTGTTGGTGCTGATCGACGCGCTCAAGCGCGCATCGGCAGCCAGCGTCACCGCGGTACTGCCGTATTTCGGATATGCGCGGCAGGATCGACGTCCGCGCTCGGCGCGGGTCGCGATCACCGCCAAGGTGGCAGCGACGATGATCGGCGCGGTCGGCACCGACCGCGTGTTGACCGTCGACCTGCATGCCGACCAGATCCAGGGCTTTTTCGATATACCGCTGGACAATGTGTATGCGCAGCCGGTGTTGATGGCCGACATCTGGCGCCACCAGGGCACCCGCAATTTGCTGGTGGTCTCGCCGGACGTCGGCGGCGTGGTGCGCGCGCGTGCCATCGCCAAGCGACTCGACGACGCGGAGTTGGCGATCATCGACAAACGGCGGCCGCGTCCCAACGAGGCGACCGTGATGAACATCATCGGCGACGTCGCCGACAAGGTATGCGTGCTGGTCGACGACATCGTGGATACCGCCGGCACCTTGTGTGCGGCCGCGGCAGCCCTCAAGAACGCCGGCGCGCGCAAGGTGGTGGCGTACTGCACGCATGCGGTGCTGTCGGGTCCGGCAATCGCCAACCTGACCGGCTCGCAGCTCGACGAACTGGTGGTGACCGATACCATTTTGCTGTCGGACGCGGCGCGCGC
>JANOEA010000458.1:0-1577 GCA_031412975.1 Pseudomonadota bacterium
GGTCCAGACGCCGACCTGGGATGGCCCCGCGGCGGTCGATGCCGGCGCGGTCACCCATTGCTCCGGCAGTGTGGGCTGCGTGGGAGCGGTGTCGGCAGCGAACTCGCTGGTCGGAACGCGCGCCGAGGACTACGTCGGCGATGCACTGGTGGTGCTCGCCAACGGCAGCTACGTGGTGCGCAGCTCGCGCTGGGATCGATTGGCAGGTCCCGATCTGCTGGTCAACGCCGGGGCGATCACCTGGCGCAGCGCCAGCAACCCGGAAGTTGGTCCGGTGAGCGCAGCGAATTCACTGACCACGGACAACGCCTTCGCCACGACCACGGCCATGCCGACGACGATCACGCCGCTGGCGCAGGGTCACTACGTGGTCGCCATGGCCGGCTGGGACAACCGCGCGAATGCTCGTGCCGATGTCGGTGCGGTGACCTGGCGTCCCGGCAACGCGAGCGCGGCAGTTGTAGTCGGTCCGGCCGTGTCGCTGGTCGGCGAGGTTGCCCAGGACCAGCTCGGGCAGACGGTCACCGCACTGGGCGACGGCAACTACGTGGTCGGTACCCAGAACTTCGACCAGTTCCGCGGCCTGATGCGCTGGGTGTCGGGCAGCGGACCAACCACCGGCGTGATTGCAGCGGCCGGCAGCCTGGTGGGATCGGCGCCAAACGACATTCTCGGCAACGGCGGCATCGTCGGACTGCCCAACGGGGCCTACCTCGTGCATAGCGGGGCGTGGGATCGCAATGGCGTCGACTCCGTCGGCGCACTCACCTACGGCGCGGCGGGCATCGGCGTCAGCGGCATCATCACGCCCGCCAACTCGCTGGTCGGGGTGCGCATAGGCGACATCAACCTCGACGCCAGCAGGCAGATCACCGTATTGGCTAACGGCAACTACGTGGTGGCCGCGGAAGGCTGGGACAACGGCACCGCGATGAATGCCGGAGCGGCGGTGTGGGGCCACCGCGATATCGGCGTCACCGGCGAGATCAGCGCCGCCAATGCGCTGGTCGGCAGCACCGCGTTCGACCAGGTGGGCAGCACCTCGCTGGTGTCGGGGCGCAGCGGCGTGGTCGCGCTGACCAACGGCCACTACGTCGTGAATTCCAATGGCTGGGACAACGGCGCGATTGCCAATGCGGGAGCCGCGAGCTGGGGCAACGGTGACACCGGCACCGTCGGCGTGATCGGCCCGGCCAACTCGCTGATCGGCGCAGCCGCCGGCGCCGGTGTCGGCGGCACGCTGCCGCTGACCAACGGACACTATGTGGTTCTCAGCACGAACAGCAGACTCGGCGCGGTGACCTGGTGCGATGGCAGCGGGCCGACCAGCGCGCTGTTGTCGCCGGCCAACTCCCTGGTGGGCACCCGCTTCAACGACAATGTCGGCAGCCGGATGACCGCCCTCGCCAACGGCCACTACGTGGTGACGAGCTGGGACTGGAACGATGCCACGCGCACGCGCGTCGGCGCGATCACCTGGGGCAGCGGCACCGGCGGCACCGTCGGCACCATCAGCGCGGCGAACTCGCTGATCGGCGGGCGCACCGACGACCGCGTGGGTCGAACCGACCTGGCCC
>JANOEA010000459.1:0-1561 GCA_031412975.1 Pseudomonadota bacterium
CCCGTATTCCGCGCAGGCGACACCGTCCGCGTCGGCGTGAAGGTGAAGGAAGGCAACCGTGAGCGTGTTCAGAACTATGAAGGCGTCGTGATCGCCCGTTCGAACCGCGGCATGGGCAGCAACTTCACCGTGCGCAAGATGAGCTTTGGCGAAGGCGTCGAGCGCGTTTTCCCGCTCTACTCGCCGATCGTCGAAACCATCACAGTGGTGCGCCGCGGCGTCGTGCGCCGCGCCAAGCTGTATTACCTGCGCGGTCGTACCGGCAAGAGCGCGCGGATCGTCGAGCGCCGCGATAACACGCCCAAGGCGTAAGGCTTTATCGCCAGCAAGTTTCGAGGGCGGTGCCGCAAGCCGCCGCCCTTTTGCATTCCGGCATCTTTTTCGTCATTGCGAGCGTCAGCGAAGCAATCCATGGATCGGCCAGGGATTGCCGCGCCGCTTTTCGGCGGCTCGCAATAACGAGGTGAGCCTTGGATGCGTTCGATTTTTGCTGCTGCTGCCGTTCTTCTCGCTGCCCCTGCCATGGCGGAGGACGCCATGCCTGAGACGGCGCCCATCCTCTCCTTCGAACGCGTCTTCGCCTCACCCGGCCTCGATGGCCCCGCGCCGCGGCAGGTGCGGCTGTCGCCCGATGGCCGCTATCTCACCTTGCTGCGCAACCGCGCCGACGACCGTGAGCGCTACGATCTGTGGGGCTATGACATCGAAACCCGCGAATGGCGGATGCTGGTCGATTCTGAGGCGCTGGGATCGGGCCGCGAATTGTCCGAGGATGAGAAGATGCAGCGCGAACGCGCGCGGGTCGGCAGCCTCAAAGGGATCATCACCTACCAATGGGCGAGCGATGGTTCTGGCGTGCTGGTGCCGCTCGACGGCGATCTGTTCCTCGCCAAGCTTGATGGCACTGTCACCCGGCTGACCGATACCGAAGGCACCGAACTCAATCCGCAACTGTCGAGCAGGGGCGGCTATGTCAGCTTCGTGCGCGATCGGCGGCTGTGGGTTGGGCCGGTCGGCGCTGAGGCCAAGCCCGTCACCCCGCAGGAGGGCGAGACGATCCGCTGGGGCGAGGCGGAGTTTGTCGCGCAGGAAGAAATGGCGCGGCTCGCGGGCTATTGGTGGAGCCCAGACGACAGCCGCATCGTGGTCCAGCGCACCGATGAGGCGAGCGTCGGCATCGTCACCCGCGCGGCGATCGGGGCGACCGGCACCAAGGTGTATGATCAGCGCTACCCGGCAGCCGGCACCGACAATGCGGTGGTCGAGCTGTTCGTGATGAACCCCGATGGGTCGGGCAGCGTGAAGGTCGATCTCGGCCTCGATCTCGATATCTATGTCGCGCGCGTCGATTGGGCGCCCGATGGCAGCGCGATCTATATCCAGCGGCAGGACCGCGCGCAGACTAAGATCGACATGCTGCACGTCGATCCGGCGACGGGTGCCAGCACCGTGTGGGTCACGGAAGAAGCTGCGCGTCCCGATTACTGGGTGAACCTCAGCGACAATTACCGCTTCCTCAAGAACGGCAGCCTGCTGTGGTGGTCAGAGCGCCGCGGCTACG
>JANOEA010000460.1:0-4220 GCA_031412975.1 Pseudomonadota bacterium
GTTGCACCCTCGCGGTTGCACCCCTCGGTTGCACTCGGTTGCATGCCCACTCAAACATTGGGACAGGCACGAACATTGGAGCGAACATTGGGACAGGCATACACCCGGGCTGGAGGAGCTGCGAATAGGGCGCGTTCGCGCATCAGCCTGAGCGTTTTTCCGCGGCGGGTGCGGCCGAGGGCTCAATAGCCTTGCTTGTCGTCGACCGCCTGACTGTTGTTGGAGGAGCGCATCCTCGCGCGGCCGATCACCGCGGTCGCGCGCGCGGCGCGCTCCCACACAAGGTGCTTCTGTAGGAGCGCACCCTGTGCGCGACCGTCCCATCCGCGTGCACCGCACCAGCGTTCGTCGCGGTCGCTGTCCTTGACCGCCGCCCGTCGCCCGTCGCCGTTTGATGCCTGTCCTCGACTGCCGTGGTTGCGAGGCGCGAGGTGGGCACTATCCTGGCCCGACCGTCGACGTGGAGCCAATGTTGTGGATGTCCCGGTTCGCGGTGCAGGATGTTCGCGGCCGACGGGCAGGCTGCCCGCGACAGCCATCGATCCGACACCGCCTTCGAGTCCTGGATACTCTCAACTTTCGACTGGTCCGAAAATCACCCAGCAAGTCATAGTCGGCGCGACGCGACTGATTGTCTATCGCGCGGACCCTAAGGGACAGACCGCGAAGATCGTCGGTTGCTGACATTGCCGCCTCACTACAAACCGGCTCATGTCTCACGATGGCAAGCAGGGCTCCTTCGTGCAATTGATGCCCGCCGTATTCACATCAAGCGCGCTGGCATCCAAGATTCAATCCCGGATTGCTACACCAGTTCGATTTGCACCTTGCGCCCGACCAGCGCCGCAGCGCGCTGCAGCGTAGAGAGAGTCACATCGCGCGCCGGATCAAGCAAGCGGTCGACCTGCGAACGGCTCGTCTTGAGCAGGACAGCGAGGCGCGACTTGCTCATGTCTTCCTTTTCCATCGCCGCGATCAGTTGCCAGACCACGACCTCCTTGATCGCGAGCGCCTGAGTTTCCTCGAACCGACCCTCTTCCGCGAGGAAACTGTCGAGGCTGCTTCCGTGATGTCGCTTGCTCATTACTTCAACTCCTTCTGGCGCTTGCGCGCCAAAGACAGCTCAACTTCGGGCGTCTTCCGGGCTTTCTTGATGAATGCATGCAACGCCACCAGCACACCGCCATCAAGACACAGCATCACGCGTGCGATTCGGCTGCTGGGCAACTCCGAACGGACTTCCCAGAGTCCTTGCCCCATGGCGCGGCAAAGCGGCATACCAACTGGCCAGCGCCACTGCGCCCGCATCAGGTCCTGACCAACCGCCAGCCGATCCGGCGGGTCCAACCCCTTGAGCCAATCGCGTACCGGCTCCTTCCCGCTGCTGCTGCGGTAGAAGACGAGCGGCGTCTTTTGAGCCAAGTCCACGCTCATTCGTAACGTCGGGCGAAACGTACCACAGAAGGTACGTCATTGGCGAGCGGCTTGCGTGAATGACGGGCCCCGTTCGCCGCCACGCGTCGTCAGTAGATTGCGTCGCGCGTCGTGCTGGACACTCCCCTGCAACGCGCTGTGTTCCGTTGGGGGTCGGCCAGTCCAGTGCCGCCCCCAGGTCGATCACGATCGAATCGTCGACCGTCGCAACTGCGCCGTGCACCCTCATCGGGGCGCTGATCCGCAGCAGCCGTCGTGAGCTGGGCAGTCGCCGCGATCAGCATCAGAGGCACCCTATGCAACCCGCCGATTGGATGGCGAATGCACTGGTGGGTCGTGCCGGATTCGAACCGGCGACCTACGGATTAAAAGTCCGCTGCTCTACCGACTGAGCTAACGACCCGCGTGGGCAAGCCGCGCAGTGTAGGTTGCGCGACTGCCGGGGACAAGCTGGAAAACGTCTACGCGGCGTAGCGGGTAGGGTCTGGTACGCCGGCGTCGGCGAAGCCCGCGGCGCGCAGGCGGCAGGCGTCGCAGCGGGCGCAGGCGCGGCCTGCGGTATCGGCCTGGTAGCACGACACGGTGCCGGCGAAGTCGACGCCGAGTTGCAGCCCGCGGCGCACGATGTCCGCCTTGCTCATGTCGATCAGCGGCGCGTGGATGCGCATCCGGTGGCCTTCGACCGCGGCTTTGGTGGCGAGGTTGGCGAGTCGCTCGAAGGCCTCGATGAACGCCGGACGGCAGTCGGGGTAGCCGGAATAGTCGACTGCGTTGACGCCGACGAAGATGTCGCGGGCTTGGAGCACTTCGGCCCAGCCGAGCGCGATCGACAGCATGATCGTGTTGCGCGCGGGCACGTAGGTCACCGGGATGCCGGGGGCCGGTGCCTGTGGCACGTCGATCTGGTCGGTCAAGGCGGAGCCGCCGATCGCGCGCAGGTCGACGCCGACGATCTTGTGCGCCTGCGCGCCGAGGATGCGCGCCTGCACCGCGGCAGCATCCAGCTCGGCGCCGTGGCGCTGGCCGTATTGCACGCTGAGTGCGAACGCGTTGAACCCCGCTTCACGCGCGAGCGCGAGCACGACCGCGGAGTCCATGCCACCGGACAACAGCACCACGGCGCACTGTCTTTCGCCGCTCACGTCGTGCTGCCCATCGATGAGGATTGCGTCGACATCAGCGGCCCGGGGCATCGCCCCACAGCAGCTTGTGCAACTGCAGCTGCAGGCGCACGGGCAGCCGGTCTTCGAGCAGCCACTCGGCCAGCATCCGCGCTTCGAGTTGGCCATGCGCGGGCGACAGCAGCACTTCGCAGCGCGATGTCAGGTCACGCTCGGTGATCTGATTCCGCGCCCACAGATAATCCTCGCGATCGCACAGCACGAACTTGATCTGGTCGTGCGGGGTAAGCAGCGCGAGGTTCTCCCAGCGGTTGCGTTCGACTTCGCCGGATGCGGGGGTCTTGAGGTCCAGCACGCGACTGACGCGCTGGTCGACGCCGCCGATGTCGAGCGCGCCGCTGGTCTCCAGCGAGACGCGGTAACCCGCATCGCACAGGCGCGCGAGCAGGATCAGGCAGCGCTTCTGCGCGAGCGGCTCGCCGCCGGTGACGCAGACGTGGCGGGCGCCGATGCGGGCTACCTCGGCGAGGATGTCGTCGATGCTCCACCACGCGCCGCCGAAGAACGAATACGTGGTGTCGCAGTAGGTGCAGCGCAGTGGGCAGCCGGTCAGGCGCACGAATGCGGTCGGCCAGCCGACATCGCGGGCTTCGCCCTGCACGGAGTGGAAGATTTCGGTGATGCGCAGCCGCTCGGGGTCGATCTGGACCCGGGCGCCGTCGTCAGTGGCGGGAAGCGTCGCGGCCATCGGGGCCGGTCATCGTGCGCCGATCAGCTCGCGCAGATCAGCGCTGGCCTTCGAGCCGCAGCGCACGCAGCCGACCCTGGGCCAGCTTGCCCACGGTCTGATCGGGGTAGCGGTTGACCACGTCGGTGAGTACCGCCTCGGCACGCTCCCAATCCTTGAGCTCGTAATGGCAGTAGCCGGTCTTGAGCAGCGCGTCGGGTGCCTTGGCGCTGTTCGGGAACCGCTCGAGCAGCCCGTCGAAGGTATCCAGCGCGATGCGGTAGTTCTGGGTCACGTAGTACGACTCGCCGAGCCAATACGTGGCGTTGTCGGCCAGCTCGCCGTCGGGGAAAGCCGTCAGGAACGCCTGGAAGCGGCGTGCGGACTCTGCATAGCGACCATCGCGCAGCGCGGAGAATGCATCGTCGTAACTGCGTTTTTCGTCGAGGCTCGAATCGATCGGCACCTCGGTGGCATCGATCGGGACGCTCGGCGCTGCCGGCTCCGGCGAAGCAACCAGCGGCGCGCTCTCCAGCGGCGGCAACTCATCGACCACCTCGGCCGAGAGCTGTCCCGGTTGCAGGGGCTGCTCGCTGATCGGTGGCGGAGCATTCACCGGACCGCCCACGGCACCACCCTCGAGGCGGCTCAGGCGCGAATCCAGGTCGACGTAGCGATCGCGCTGCGCCTTTTTCAGGGTTTCGATTTCGAAACCCTGCTGTTCGACCAGGCCGCGCAGCGACTGCACTTCGGCCTGCAACTCGTTGATGCGGTTGAGCAACTCGACCGTGGTCTGGCCTTGGCCCTGGCCCTGCGCCTGCTGTTCGAGGCGCTCGATGCGCTCGGACAGGCTCAAACGACCCTGGGCGAAGACATCCGGGGACATCGCGGCGACCACCAGGGCCGCCGCGAGGAACCACGCACCACGTTGCACAACG
>JANOEA010000461.1:0-7605 GCA_031412975.1 Pseudomonadota bacterium
TGGTCGCGGCTGCCGGCAGCCAGGCGGTCGCTCCGCTGACCGAATTGTGCGTGCGCTACTGGTATCCGGTGTTCGCCTACGTGCGCCGCTGCGGGCATTCGCCCGAGGTCGCGCAGCAGATCACCCAGGCGTTCTTCCACTATCTGGTCGGTGAGCGACTCAAGCAGGTCGGCACTGCGCATGCGATGCGCTTTCGCGAATGGATGCTCGCCGAGCTCGCGCGCTTCGTGGCGCACGTCTGGAGCGGACACCCGATCACGCAGCCCTCCCCGGAGCTGCTCGCGCCGATGCCCGCGACATTGCTGGAGGCGCGCCATCGCGCCGAAGGCAGTGCCCTGCCGAATGCCGAGCTCGGGTTCCGGCGCAGCTTCGCGCTGGAGGTGCTTGCGCGCGCGCTCAATCGCTTGCGCCGCGAAGCACAGCAGGCAGGTCGCGAAGCGATGTTCGGGCGGCTGGAGTCGTTCCTCACCGTCGAGCCGGGCCCCGGCGACTACGCCGCGCTGTCCGAGGCGCTGGGGACCCGCCCGCTGGCCTTGGTGGTAGCGCTCAAGCGCCTGCGCCAGCGCTTCCGCGAACTGGTCGATGACGAGTTGGCCGAGACCGTGTGCGCGGCCGAGGACCTCGATCGCGAGCGAGCCGCGCTGCACGCCGCGCTGCGCGACCGGGCATGAGCCGATGAGCGCCAGCCATCCGACCGTGGTGATCGCCGATCCGGGCAGCGCCGACTGGCTGGCCCTGCAGGGCCGGCTGGCCGACCTGGCGCTGGGCAGTCAATCGCATGCGCCGCTGCTCACCCATGCCACGGTGGCGCGGCATCTGGCGTTCCTGCCACCGGAAGTGCTGGAGCTGGACCTGTCGGATCCGCTGCAGTGCGAGTTTGGCGATTACCTGTTGCTCGAAAAACTCGGCCAGGGCGGCATGGGCGTGGTCTACCGTGCGCGCCAGCGCTCGCTCGACCGCGATGTCGCGGTCAAGCTGCTCGCAGCCGGGCCATGGGCGAGCCGCGACTTCATCGAGCGCTTCCGCCGCGAAGCGCAGTCGGCCGCGCGCATGCAGCATCCGAACATCGTGGCGATCTTCGAGGTCGGCGCGCACGATGAACTGAACTATTTTTCGATGCAGCTGGTGCGCGGCGAGAGCCTCGCCGCACTGCTCGCGCGCGAAGGACCGCAGGCGCCGATTCGCGCGGCATCGCTGTTGCGCACGGTGGCCGAGGCGGTCGACTACGCGCATCGGCTCGGCGTGCTGCACCTGGATCTGAAGCCCGGCAACGTGCTGCTCGACCAGCGCGGCGAACCGCAGGTGGCGGATTTCGGCCTCGCGCGGCGGCTCGACGACACGCTGGCCGCGGACAGCGACGAGGTCTCGGGCACGCCGAGCTACATGGCCCCCGAGCAGGCGACGCTGAAGACCCGCAAGCTCACCCCCGCAACCGACGTCTACGGACTCGGTGCGATCCTGTACGAGTTGCTCACCGGACGGCCGCCGTTCCTTGCCGCCACGCCGCACGAAACGCTCAAGCGCGTCGCGACCGCGATGCCGGAGCGGCCGCGCACGCTGCGCGCGGAATTGCCTGCCGACCTCGAAGCGATATGCCTGAAGTGCCTCGAGAAGGACGCCGCGCAACGCTACCGCTCGGCGCAGGCGCTGGTGCACGACCTCGACGCCTACCTCGATGGCCGACCGGTCAGCGTGCGTCCGCTGTCGGCGCCCGAGCGGCTGCTGCGTGCCGCACGGCGCGAGCCGAAAATGGCGACCGCGATCGGCGCATTCGTGCTCGCGCTCGCGCTCGGTCTGACCGCGACCGCGCTGCAATGGCGGCGTGCGGAGGCCAACGCCCATGCGGCACAGGACCGGACCTGGGTGCTGCGCGCGCAGGCCGCGCAAGCCGCGCTCGCAGAGGGCGATGGCTTTCGCGGCCTGCGACCGCTGGTGGCCAACCTGGCCGAGATGGAGTCCGCGGGCCAGCATGCGCATGCCGCGATTGAGCGCCAGCGCATCGGCACCTTGCTCGCCAATGCGCCGCAGTTGATCGACCTGGTGCGGGTCGAGCAGGGTTTGGCGATCCATGCACTCGCGGTGTCGCCGAGCGGCGACGAGTTCGCCCTCGCCTTGCACAGTGCGCAGGGCTCGCGTTCGGTACGCGCCTTCGATGTTGCGACCGGCAGCGCGCGCTGGACGACCGTAACCGACGTATGGAACACGGGACTGCCGTTCGCTGGCGCCTGGCACGGCTGGCTTCGATATTCGCCCGACGGTTCGCGGCTGCTGGCCACGATGGCGCACCAGCCGCCGTTCCCGTATCCGCGACTCGCCGACTCGATGCCGCTGCAGGCGCGCAACGGCGTGCTGCTCAAGCCGCCGTTCGCGGGTCCCGATCTGTTCGACCTGGTGGCCAGCGACGATGCGCGGATCGTGCTGGCGCGCTGGCGCTCAGACCCGTCGCATCGTTTTCCGGACAGCGGCCAGTTCTTCGCGATCGACGACTGGCGCGCGATCGGTCCGCGGCACCGCTTCGAAGCCGCGCTGCAGACCGACTCATGGCTGCCGATGCCCGACGGCAGTGCATGGCTGGGCACCAGCGGGTCCACCCAGGTGCGGCTGCACGAGCTGGGCACCCTCGAAGTTCGCTGGCAGTTTGAACTGCCGGTTGATGACACAGTGCGCGGCTGGCGTTTCAGTCCGGACGGCCGCTGGCTGGCGCTGGGCACCGACAAGGGGCGCGTGTTGCTGGTCGATCCGCGCGACGGTAGTCGCGAGGATCTGCGCTCGGCGCCTGCCCGCACGGTGCGCTGGCTGGAATTCAGCGCCGATGCACGCACCCTGGCCGTGCGCGCCGAGAACGCCACCATCGCGGTCTGGGACGTTGCCACGCGCACGCCGCGGATCACGCCGATCGCCGATGCCGAAGGCGCTTACGGCATCGTGCATGTCGATGGCGAAACCCTGTACTCGGCGATCGGGCAACAGCTTCGCGCGTTCGTGCTGCCACCCCCCTCGATGCATCCCGACGACGCGCTGAGCGCGCCCGCGCGGATCCGCAATCGCCGCGACATCGCCCCGCATGCGTTCGGCGTGCACCGGCCCAGCGGCTTGCTGGCTGTTGCCGGGACCGATGGGCAAGTCGGACTGTGGCGTTTGCCGGCGGGTGCGGCGGGTACGGCACGCGCGGCACCGCTGCCCACGCATACGCAGAATTTCGACGGTCGCAGCGTGCTCGTGGTCGACGGCAGCAAGCTGCAGTTGCGCGAGGTTTTCAGCGACCATCCGCTGTCGCCGGTATTCGAGTTCCCCGATCCGGTGCGGCTTGCCGAGCCGAGTGCGGACGGCCGGCGCATCGCGGTGGTCGCGGGGCGTACGCTGCGGGTGATCGATCCGACCGACGGCCGCCTGGTCGGGGCACCGATCGTGCTGCCGCAGGTGCCGCTGCGGGCCGAGATCGGCGCTGCCGCGCCGGTGCTGGTGCTCACCACCGCCGAATACGTGGGCGATGAGTTCCACGAACGGCTGCACGTGGTCGACCTCGAAAGCGGAGCCTTGCGCGAGAATCGGCTGCTGCCGCCCGGCCCGGTGGACCTGTTCCGGATCGATCCCGCGGGCCGCCACCTCGCGATCTCGAACTGGCGTCTCGAGGAGGGTGCCGCGCATTTTTCGACGCACCGTCTGGATGCCCCCGGCGGCTGCCCGGAGCTCGCGCCCGAAGGGATGCACAACGCGGTCGACCTGGCCTTCGCCGGCGACGGTCGCAGCGCGTGGATTTACGCGGCGATGCCGGAGCGTCGCGGGGCACTGCTGCGGATCGACCTCGAGCGCTGCGTGGAGATCGATCGACTGCCGCTGCAGCAGGGCGCGATACCGAGCCTGCTCCCGCACGGCGCCGAGGTCATCGCGCATCGACAGAGCGGCAACCAGCTGACCCGCTTCCGCGCCGACGGCAGCCGCCACGATGTGCCCGGGCTCTCGCGCGGGCGACCGCTCGGCGTGTTCGCGCTCAGTCGCGACGGTCGACTGGCGGTGGTCGCTGCGCGCAATGCGGTGCAGTTGATCGATCTGGAGCGCGGCGAACATTTGTCGGGCCTGCTGGCCGCGCCGATCGCGAGCGACGACAGCATCACCAAGCTCGCGCTGTCTCCCGACGCCGGCACGGAGCTCGCGCGCACCGTTCGCGGCCGCTGGCTGGTTTGGCGCTTTACGGCCACGACGCGCAGCGTCACCGAGCTGCAGCAGTTGGCCAGCCTCATGGATCCGAGCAATGCCGACCCGCCCCTGGATCTGCAAGCCCATGAACGCGTGCGGCGCATGCTGCGCGCAAGCGACGTCGCGGCGACCGCTGCAAGCCCGGTGGCGGCGCCCAAGAGTTTCGCTGCGGTCGCGCAGGCGGCACCGGATCCACGCTTTGTGCCGCTGGATCTGGCGCCGGCGGTCAACGTGCCGCTGAATGGCGGCTGGCCGCCGCGCGGCTCGATGGGTGGCGATACGCCCACCCTGCCTCCGGGCCCGCAGCGCATGCACGGCATCGACTGGCACGTCGATGGCGGCGTGCAGCTGAGCTGGGGCGGCGCGGCTGCGGTGCTGCATCCGACCCAGCGCAGCAGCGCACTGATTCCAGTATCTGCCATCGCCGCTCGCCGTGTGCACGTGCTGATGCTGGTGCACATCCCGACCAATCGCCGCAGTGCAGGCTCGCGCGCCGCGACCGTGGTGCTGGTTGACCGCGAGGGTCGCGAGCGCGAGCTCGAGATCCGGATGCTGCGCGACGTGGTTACCCGTTGGCAGCCCGAACTCGCCGAGCCCAGCGCGCGGATCGGCTGGATCGGCGCCTCCCTCACGGACCTCACCGATGGCCAACCGACCGCCTCGGATACGACCTCCTTCGTGTACGCCGTGAGCCTCGATGTTCCGGCAGGGACGCCGCCCGTGCACGGCCTGCGCCTGGAGACCCGCGACGGTCCGATGGAAGCGCCGCTGTTCTATGCGGTGACCCTGGAACGCGAGAACGCCGCAGAGTCCGGCGCCGCACGCTGACACCCGACATAAACCCTGCAATCGCCGCCGGCTTTCCCGGTATGGGTAGTCGAGCCCGCATCGCGGGCATGCGCGGAGCTGCAGATGGATATCCGAATCGAGTGGCGACCCAGCCCCAAACCGGCCCCGACCGATGCCGACACCCGCTGGTCGCTGGTCGCCGCCGCCGGCCGCGGCGCGGGCGTCGCGCTGGGCGAGTTGTGCGCGCGCTACTGGTGCGCGGCCTATGCCTTCGTGCGGCGCTGCGGATTTCCGCCTGCCGTCGCGCAGCAGACCACCGCGGGTTTCTTCGCCTGGCTCGCGCGCGAAGAGCTGCGTACCGTGCGTGCCGGTAATGGCCAGCGCTTCCGCGGATTCCTGCTCGATCGACTGTGCGCGGCGCGCGACGACGGCTGGCGCGACGCGCGCGCGATGCCGGCGTCGACGGCAACCCAGGGCCCGTTGCCGGCCGAGATCCTCGAAGACCGTTTCCTCGCCGAGGTCGGCGATGGCGATTCGGCGGAACATGGTTATGCGAAGAGTTTCTCGCACGCACTGGTCGCGCGCAGCTTCGAGCGCCTGTGGATCGAGGCGCAGGCGCGCGAAAGGCTCGCGATCTACGAGCAGCTCGAGCCGTTCCTGCGCGCAGAGCCGGACCCGGCCGAAGCGGGCAAAGTAGCCAAAGCCACCGGCCTGACGCCGGCCGCAGCCGGCTTCGCGCTGCGCAGCCTGCGCCAGCGACTGCGCGAGATCGTCAACCAGGAAGTCTGCGACACGCTGGCGGATCCGGCCGAACTGGATCAGGAAGCACGCACGCTGCGGTTGGATGGATCGCGCTGAGCGCATGGCGCAAGGCCATGCGGCGGGGCCGGCCTGCGGATGGGCCTGCGCAGCGGCGGCTGGACCTTGACCGGCTTCGTCAACAACGCCTTTGACGAGGATTCCGCGATCACCCGTGTGCGCTTCTTCGACAGCGTCAACTTCTCGGTGCCCGCCCCGCTGGTCCCCTGGACCCCACCGCGGCAGTACGGTTTGATCGTGGGTTTCAACTTCAACTGAGGCACGCAATGCTCCCTTCCCCCTTTACGGGGGAAGGGAGCTCTGCTGCGGCGGTTCGAAGCCTCGCATCACGAGCGCAGCGTTTTGCATTTACTCCCTTCCCCCGCAAGGGGGGAAGGGAGTTGTTTTGCGGCGGTTTTATGCGTCGCATCACGAACGGAGCGTTTTGCATTTACTCCCTTCCCCCTTCACGGGGGAAGGGCTGGGGATGGGGGTCGCGCTTGCGGCAAGCCCCGCCCCCCATCCCCAACCCTTCCCCCGTGTATGTACCGGGGACATGGTGAACACCTGTTCGGAGACATGGTGGACGGTTATGCGATCCGTCTTCCCGTGATCGTTGTACAGGCGTTGAGGTCGATTCGCGCGATCAGGCAACGGCCCCAGAAGACATCGTAGCTTCCCTGCTCGTTTGCCGGGCGAAGGGCAACGTGCTCGCCGTTGAATGCCTTTCCGACCCACCAGTTTCGGCCTTTCCAACCTATTCGACCGCGGTCGTGTACCCGTCGCACGAGTTCGCCGCTGTCGTACTCGGGCGCCGGCGGGTGCTCGCGGTACTCCCGCGTGCTGGAGCGGTAGCGCTCCAGCGGGACCTGCATGCCCAAGGCTTGGTGGGGGCGCTGTGCGTTGTATATCCAGCGCCAACGGTCGAACGCGGCCTGTGCCGTTGCCAGATCGGCGAACGGTGGCCCCTGCAGGACTTCGGCCTTGAGGCTTCGATGGAATCGCTCGTCCTTGCCTTGGGTCTGTGGGTGGTAGGGGCGCGAGTGACTCACCCGGATGCCCTGACGCATGAGCCAGACATCCATCCGGGTGTAGTGCTGCGAGTCATCACCCCAGGGACTGCCGTTGTCCATGGTCATCCGTGCGGGCAATCCGTATCGCTCGAATGCACCGATCAGGCATCCCCGAACCGTTTCATCGCGTTCGTCCGCGCACGCCTGAAGACACACCGCATAACGCGAATGGTCGTCGAGAACCGTCAGCGGGTGGCAGCGGCCGTGGTCCAGGCTCACATGGCCCTTGTAGTCCATTTGCCAAAGATCGTTCGGATGCAGATGCTCGAATCGCTGCCAGCGATGCACCGCCTTCGAGGCCGACGGCGAGATCAGCGCGTGGCGCTGCAAGATCGCATGCACCGTGCTGACCGCCGGCACACTCGCTCCCAGCACGCTCAGACGCTGCGCCAGCTTGCGAGCTCCCCAGGCCGGGTGAGCCTGTCGCAACGCCACGACCTTCGCTTCCAGGTCACCTGAACACCGTCCAGGCGAGTACAGCGGTCGTCTGCTGCGGTCTTCCAACCGCTCGCCACGGCGCGCACGCGCAAGCCACTTGTAGCCCGTACCCGGACTGATTCCGAACCGACGACACAGCGCCCGTACATTGGCACCCTCTTGCGTCGCCAGCCCAACAAACTCGGTTCGTGAATCCACTGCGGACACCTCCCGCCACGGCATCTGCCTGCTCCTCGCCGGTCAAAAGCCCTAGCTTGATGTGTCCACCATGTCCCCGAACGACTGTTCACCATGTCCCCGGTCCATACAC
>JANOEA010000462.1:0-2182 GCA_031412975.1 Pseudomonadota bacterium
GTGCTCTGACCTGTCCGCGCGGGCGAGCGACGGGTTGATCGGGCCCAAGCGTTCGCCGCTCGGCCTCGCGGCTGACGCCGGGGGCTTCCCGCTGTATCAGAACGGCGTGGTGGTGGGCGGCATCGGGGTGATTGCCGATGGGGTTTACGGCTTCGATCCCAACGTGCTTGACCGTGATGCCGACGTTGACGAGGCGATTGCGCTGGCCGGCACCGTGGGTTTCGAGGCGCCGGTCAGCATCCGCGCCGATCGCATTACGGCGGACGGCACATCGCTGCGCTACACCGATGTCGAATATCCGCAGATCAGCGCGGTGGCGGGGGCGAGCTTTACCGGAACGGCGGGCGCGCTGGTGCCGGTGGCGGGGTATTATAGCGGCGCGGGCCTGCTGGCAGGCAGCACCTATGGCACCGAGGCTTCGGGCGTGCGCGCGTCGACCGCCGCTGAGTTCGCGAACCGCGATGCCTTCGTCCTGTCGAACGGGGCTGGCGCAAACCGCTACCCGGTGCGCGGCGGGACGGACGCGGGCGATGTTGCCGCGCCGCTCACCGCTGCCGAGGCGCGCGCAGTGCTCGAGGAAGCCTTCACCGTGATGAGCCGCGCGCGCGCGCAGATCCGCCAGCCGTTGGACAGCCGCGCGCAGGTGACCATCAGCCTGGTCGATACGCGAGGGAGCGTGCTGGGGATTGTGCGGTCGCCTGATGCGCCGATTTTCGGGATCGATGTTTCCTTGCAAAAGGCGCGCACCGCCAATTTCTTCTCCGGGCGCTTTGCCGCTGCCGATCTGCTGGCGGCGAGTGGCGAGGTGCCGCAGTTCGTCGCCCGCACCCGCACCTTCCTCGGCGATCCGCAAGCGCTGACAGGCGCGTTCGGGATCGCCAACCGCTCGGTCGGGAACCTTGCGCGGCCCTATTTCCCCGATGGTGAGGTGGGCCAGCCCAATGGCCCGCTGTCGCGCCCGATTGCGCAATTCAGCCCGTTTTCGACCGGGCTGCAATCGGCGTTGATCGTCGGCAATCTGGCGCAGCATCTCGGCTTCGTCACCGGCGCGAGCGCTGCGGACACTCCGCGCGGCTGCACCAGCCTTCCGGCGGCCTCGGGCGGCACATCGCGGCTCGCCAACGGTATTCAAATCTTCCCCGGCTCGGTCCCGATCTATCGCAATGGCGCATTGGTGGGCGCGATCGGCGTGTCGGGCGACGGGATCGATCAGGATGACATGATCAGCTTCCTCGGCCTCAACAATGGCGCCGTGCGCGCAGGCGGGATCGGCAATGCGCCGAACGCTGCCCGCGCTGACCGGATCGTGGTGCAGGTCGGCAGCCGTCAGGTGCGGCTGCGCTATGTCAATTGCCCGTTCGCGCCGTTCGTCGACACGGCGGCGCAGAACGTGTGCGAGGGGCTGTAGCGATGGCGCTGATGCTGCCTGCGATGCTGCTGCTTCAGGCCGCCCCGCCGCCCGAGGTGGTGCCGCCACCGCTCGCCCCGCCCGGAGAACTGGAGCGCGAGCAAGCCCCGCCGGATTGGGCCGAGCAGGACATCCCACCGGTCGATCCCGCGATCATCGACGGGCGCGAGCGGCCCGGCTACACTGCGCCGCTGCCTGAGCGGATCGAGCAGAGCAACCAGGGCGCGGTCCGTTCACCGCCGCCCGAAGCGTTCGCCACGGACCAGATCCCGATCCCCGATCGCTGGCGGTTGGTCGAAAGCCTGGGGCTGGTGAAAGAGAACCTGCTCGATCCCTACAACCAGAACACCTACAAGGGCGATCGTCCGATCAATCCGGCCAAGGTGCCGTGGCTGCCGATTAAGGGCGATGACTGGTTCTTCGTCGCCAACCTGATTAGCGACACGGTGTACGAACCGCGCACCTTCCCGATCCCGGTCGGCGTGCAGACCACCGAGGATCCCGACCGTAACGACGTGTTCGGCAATGATCTGTCGACCGTGCTGTCGCAGACCTTCATCGCCGGATTTGCGCTGATCAAGGGTTCGACCACCTTCAAGCCACCGACGATCGAGTATCGCCTGACGCTGGCTTACAATATCAACTTTGTCGACGTTCCCGAACGCCGCGTGCTGTTCGTCGAATCCTCGCGGGATAGCGAGCGGCTTGACCATTTCCTTGGGGTGCAGGAAGCCTTCGTCGATTACCACTTCAGCCAGTTCGACAATGACCGGT
>JANOEA010000463.1:0-14528 GCA_031412975.1 Pseudomonadota bacterium
GGATGTCGCAGCAGTAAACGTCTGGCTTGGGAGCGAACCTCATCGGTAGGCTCAATTTCTGTCCAGTACTCTTGCATCTTCTCCAGAATTCCACGCAGCATGTCCTCCTGGGTTTCTGTAATAAGATGCTCACGTCTCAGCCTCGCCAATGATGAGCAGCATTCTATGGACGTCCCCCACCAGACTGCGAAGTTTGAATCATCCTTTGATATTTCCAACATCCTGTCCGTGTACGACTCTTTCACGCAGAGAGGCAGGATTGCCGAGCTGTCCCAGAACTTCATCTCCCGCCGTCCCTTTCAGAAAGCAGGGCAGCAAGCGCATTCCCTTCAGGATCCTGCGGTCTGCTGAAGTTCCAGAAATCATCAGGAATTCCGCCCATGCCGATTTTTACCAGGCCCTTTTTTTCCAAATGTTCCAGCCGTCCAGTACAGTGCGGGTCGCGTCGCAAGGGAATAATCCTGGCAATGGGCCGTCCTCTCTCGGTGATCATGATATCCTCACCACCTTTGACTCTGCCCAGATACTCGCTAAGAGATGCTTTTATTTCTGAAACCGCAGCAGTTTGCATAATTGCCCCCGATAGTCTTTGTCGTGTGACTACTATGGTCTGTTACATACAAAGCGTCAAGCACACAAATAGTCAGCACTGTGGTTAATGTTCCTACAGTTCCCACAGTGTCTTCTGCCAGGCTTCCTTCAGTTCTGCAAGATCAGCCATGATAACGTCATGCCCCTCAATGGCCTCGATGCTCAGGATCTGCTCTTCGATTACTATACCGACCCGAGACCAGCAGGTTTCCCCCATGATCGCCTCAAAGGTCTCATGGTTCTCGCGACGCACCGTCACCAAAAGCCGCGAGGCAGACTCTGAGAAAAGCAGTGCCACGTCGGTCCACCCATTTTCCGAACCGTTCCAGGCGACACGGGAAAGGTCGATGCTCATGCCGAAACCGCCGGCAAAGGCCGACTCGGCGGCAGCCACGGCCAGACCGCCATCGGAAAGGTCGTGACAGGAGAGCAGCGACGAGGCGTTGCTCAACAACGCCTGGGTGCCGGCGGCCGCGGGAATCCCGCTGTGGATCAGCGCCGCCTCGCTGGCATCGAGAGGCTTGATTTCGAGCAGGGTATCGACGAACACCCGGTAGCCCTGCGCGGTCGGCACGCGGCCGGCCGATGAATGCGGCGCGGCCACCAGTCCGATCTCCTCCAGATCGGCCATCACGTTGCGGATCGTGGCCGGACTCACGTCGAGCCCGGCGGTGCGCGCCAGCGTACGCGAGCCGACCGGATGGCCATCGCGGATGTACTCGGAGATCAGCGCGCGCAGCAGATGGCGGGCGCGGCTGTCGAGCAGTTCGGCGACTTTACGGGACATTCGCGTGCGGTCGGCAGGAGGGGGGTGTCAGGGTAGACCGTAACGGCCCGCACCACCCCGGTCAATGCGGCCATTCGCGCAGGGTTCAAGGCCGGTTGGCCCGTCGCAGCACCCATGCTAGCGTGGCGCGCCTTCCGGATCCCGCCCATGTTGCGCGTACTCACCGCCAAGGATTTCGCGATCGTCGAGCACGCCGAACTCGTCCCCGGCGAGGGCATGACGGCGCTCACCGGCGAAACCGGCGCGGGCAAGTCGCTGATGGTCGACGCGCTGCTGATGCTGTGCGGCGGCCGCGGGGACAGCGGGATGGTCCGCAGCGGCTGCGAGCGCGCCGAACTCAGCGCCGAGTTCGACCTGTCGGCCCTGCCCGAGGTCGCGGCGATGCTGCGCGAGCTCGAACTCGACGACGGCAACGAGTGTCGGCTGCGCCGCGTATTGCGTGCCGACGGCAGCAGCCGCGCGTTCGCCAACGATCGCCCGGTGACGCTGGCGACCTTGCGCCAGATCGCCGAGCAACTGGTCGAGATCCACGGCCAGCACGAACACCAGGCGCTGCTGCAGCGCAGCCGCCAGCTGGCGATCCTCGATGCCTCCGGCGAGCACCAGCCGCTGCAGCGGCAGGTCGGCGAACTGGCGCGCGGATGGGAGCGTCTCGACCGCGAGGCCAGGGCGCTCGAATCGCACGCCGGCGGCAGCAGCAGCGCGCAGGCCCTCGAGTTCCTGCGCTTCCAGATCGACGAGCTGGCGCGCCACGCACTGGAGCCGGCTGCACTCGAACAAATCGAGCTCGAACACCGGCGACTGTCGGCGCGCGGCGAGCTGATCAGCGCCGCCGAGCGCGCGCTGGACACGCTCGATGGCGATCACGATGGTGCCAGCCGGCCGGCGCTCAATCGCCTGGCCAGCGAGATCGATCGGCTGACCGCGACCGATCCGCAGCTGGGCGAGATCGCGAACCTGTTGCGCGACGCGGCGCTGCAGGTCGACGAGGCAGTGGCATCGCTGGAGCGCTATCGGGCGCAGCAGGATCTCGACCCGGAGCGCCTCGGCGAGCTCGACGGGCAGCTGTCGCGCATCCACGAGCTGTCGCGCAAGCACCGGGTTGCCGCGACCGAACTGAAGGCCCGCGAGCACAGCCTGCGCGCCGAACACGAGGCGATCGCCGGCGCCGATGCGCGCCTGCTCGCCGTGCGCGAGCAGCAGTCCAACGTGCGCCGCGACTACGACCGCGCCGCGAAGGCGCTTTCCGACGCGCGCGGCACCACCGCGCAGACCTTGTCGGCGCGCATCAGCGGCCTGATGGGCGAGCTGGGCATGGTCGGCGGGCGCTTTGCCGCCTGCCTGGAAAGCGACGCTTCCCGCCCACCCGGCGTGGACGGGATCGACAGCGTCGAATTCATGGTCAGCGCCAATCCAGGTCAGGCGTTGCGCCCGTTGCGCAAGGTCGCCTCGGGTGGCGAGCTGTCGCGGATCAGCCTCGCGATCGAGGTCGCCGCATTGGGCCGCGGCGATGTCCCCACGATGGTGTTCGACGAGGTCGATACCGGCATCGGTGGTGCGGTCGCCGAGGTGGTCGGGCGCAAGTTGCGCGAACTCGGCCTCAGTCGCCAGGTGCTCTGCGTGACCCACCTGCCGCAAGTCGCCGCGCAGGCCAATCGGCACCTGAGTGTGAGCAAGTCCGTCGATGAGGGCACCACCCGCACCCAGCTGCAGTTGCTGGATGCCGATGCACGGCTGGAGGAAGTCGCGCGCATGCTCGGTGGGGTCGAGATCACCCGCGAAACCCGCGCGAACGCCAGAGACATGCTGCGCCGCGCGGGCGGACGCGACAGCTGAGCAGCTAGGGGGCCTCAGCGCTTGCGCTTGGGGCGCACGTACAGCACCAGACTGTGGTCTTCGAGGGCGTAGCCGTGGCGTTCGGCGATCTCGTGCTGCAGGCGTTCGATCTGGTCGTCGACGAACTCGATCACCTTGCCGGTCTCGACGCACACCATGTGATCATGGTGCTTGCCGCGCTCGAGCTCGTAGATCGACTGCCCGCCTTCGAAGTTCAGCTTCGAGACCAGCCCCGCGGCTTCGAACTGGGTGAGCACCCGGTACACGGTGGCCAGGCCGATATCGCCGTCCTGCGCGAGCAGGTTGCGATAGATGTCTTCCGCGGTCAGGTGGCGGCCGTCGGACTGCTCGAGGATCTCGAGGATGCGCATCCGCGGCTGGGTGACCTTGAGTCCGACCTTGCGCAGATCTTTCGATTCCACCGGCCGCTCCAAAGGCTGTGTTCAGACCCCTAGTGTATCATTCACGCCCTCGCCAGCCGGAGCCCGCCGCATGCGTGTGTTGCGCACTACCTTCCTCGCCATCGCCAGCGTTTCCCTGGTCGGCTGTGGCCTCGTCTACAAGGTCAACGTCAACCAGGGCAACCTGGTCGAGCCGAAGATGGTCGAGACGCTCAAGCCGGGCATGACCAAGCGCCAGGTGACGCTGGTGATGGGTACGCCATCGATCCAGTCGCCGTTCGACGTCGACCGCTGGGACTACGCGGCCAGCATCAGCCGCCGCGGATCGGATCCCGAGGTGAAGAACCTGACCCTGTTCTTCGAGGACAACCTGCTGGTCAAGATCGAGGGCGATTACTTCGGCAAGCAGGACTCCGACCTGCTGCAAGATGCGATTCGCATGCGCGGCCGCGCGATCGATCCGCTCGAGGATGCGACCGAAGACCGCAAGGAACCGCAGCGTCCGCCCGGCGGCGGTTGAACCGCGTCAACAACTATCGGCGGCGTGCACGCTCGGCGCGCTCCCGCCGCGCCTGCCGCGGGTCGATCTTCAGTGGACGGTAGATTTCGACGCGGTCGCCTGCGCGCAAGCGGGTACTCAGGGTAGCGGGCCTGGCGAAGACGCCGACGTGCGCATCGTCGATCCGTATTTCCGGAATGCGTGCGCGGATGCCGGAGGCCTCGATCGCATCGGCGAGCGTCGCACCCGGTGGAAGACTCACGCGCAGCAGGAACTGGCCTTCCGGGCCGGCGTAGCAGACCTCCGCTTCGATCACGCTCACGATGGGATCGGTTCCTCGGCCAACGCGGCACGCACGAAGTCGTCGACCATGCGATCGGCGAGCCCCTGGAAACCGGTGGCCAGTGCGGTGCCCAGGTAACGGCTGCTCACTTCGAAATCGAGCTGCAGGCCGATCCGGCAGCCATGCTCACCGAGCGCACGGAAGGTCCATGCACCGGACAGACTGCGAAACGGTCCCGCCGCGAAGGCCAGGTCGATGCGCTCATGCGGCGTCATTCGGTTACGGGTGGTGAAGGCTGCATTCATTCCCGCGAAACCGACGCTCAAGGTCGCCTGCACTTGAAGTGCATCGACGGGTTCGACCGCCGCCGACTTGCACCACTCGAAGCGCTGCGGATAACGCTCCACGTCGACTACCAGCTCGTACAGCACGCGGGCGCTCCGCGCGACGATGGCGCTGCGTTGGATCTGGGGCACGGGACATGTTCCGGGGCTGCGGTGCCGGCATCTCGGCACGAATGCGACAAATGCGCGACAATTCTACCCTCAGGCGATGCGGTTACCCATGGCAAAGACAGCGGCAAAGGGCGGCGACGCCGGCGGTGGCACCATCGCGCAGAACAAGCGCGCCCGCCACGAATACCATATCGACGACCGCTTCGAGGCCGGGCTCGTGCTCGAGGGCTGGGAGGTCAAGAGCCTGCGCGCCGGCAAGGGCCAGATCACCGACGCCTACGCCACCATCCGCAATGGCGAGATGTTCCTGTTCGGCGCGCAGATCATGCCGCTGCTGTCGGCCTCGACCCACGTGGTGCCGGAGGCGCGCCGCACCCGCAAGCTGCTGCTCAACCGCGAGGAGATCGACCGCCTGATCGGCGCGGTCGAACGCAAAGGCTACACCGTGGTGCCGCTGTCGATGTACTGGAAGAACAACCGCGCCAAGGTCGAACTGGGGCTTGCGCGCGGCAAGCAGTCGCACGACAAGCGCGAGACCGAGAAGGAGCGCGACTGGGAACGCGACAAGCAGCGCGTGATGCGCACCCGCAACCGCAGCTGAATCGACGCTCGCGCGTTACTTGCGCACGCCGCCCGCGGTTCCCATATACTCACTTGGCAACACACTGCAAACCCGGGGGCGATTGGCTTCGACGGGGGTAGTGAAGTTTTCTGGCGCATGTCGAGGGGGCAGCTTTCCTCGTTAATCCAGCAGCAAACTTTTAGACGCCAACGACGACGTCTACGCACTGGCCGCTTAAGGCCTAGCCCCGAACCCGCTTGTGCCTGTGCTCGCGGATGTAGGGTCATTATCACGGGATCGCTGGTCGCTGCCGCCTGTCGGCGCCCGGCTAACTCTTAACCGGCTGGTTCCGTGGTGCGCCCTGCGCATCGTGTTGCCACGGACGAGACTCAACGATGCGATAAGCATGTAGTGCCAGTGGCGGATCACTCTCGGACGGGGGTTCAATTCCCCCCGCCTCCACCAGTCAACGCGGTTCACGGAGTTTCAGACCGGCCGCCGAACCACCTAAAACCCCGCTCCGGCGGGGTTTTTTCGTTGCAGACCCGGAAATCTGCAACCCGGCGACCCGACCCGAAACCGCGTGAAACTTCCCGAAATCGAGGGTAGGATGGGGGTATATCGCCACTGGCTGGGGTACGGACCGGCCGAATCGGGGTTCAAGTGCACATGCTCACGACCGACAAACTCGAACGCGCCAAGCCCGCCGCGAAGGCCTACAAGATCAGCGCCGGCGGTGGCCTGTTCGTCCTGGTCACGCCCTCGGGCAGCAAGTTGTGGCGCTGGAAGTACCGCTTCCAAGGCCGCGAGAATCTGCTCGCCCTCGGGCGCTATCCCGACGTCGGCGTCAAGGCCGCAGGACTGGCTCGCGATGATGCGCGGTTGAAGCTCACGCGCCTCGGCGTCGATCCCAACGCCGAGCGCCGCCTCGGGGGCAGGTTGACCGACACCGGCGACAGCTTCGAGGCGATCGCACGCGAATGGCACGGCAAGCGCACGTCATGGACGCCCGGACATGCAGCGACCACGATGGGCCGACTGGAGCGCGGCGTGTTCCCGTTTATCGGCACCCGCTCGGTCGCACAGATCACCGCACCCGAAGTGCTCGCACTGCTAAGGCGCATCGAAGGACGCGGGCATATCGAGACCGCCTACCGCACGTTCTGGATTGTGCGCGAAGTGCTGACCTACGCGATCGCCACCGGCCGCGCGACCACCAACGTCGTCGCCGGCCTATCCTCGGCGCTCAGTGACCGCGTGGTGCGTAACCTGCCCGCAGTCACCGCACCGGCCGAGGTCGGCGCGCTGCTGCGCGCGATCGACGACTACCCCGGCACCTTCATCGTGCGGCAAGCTTTCAAACTCGCCCCGCTGGTGTTCCTGCGCCCCGGCGAATTGCGTGCGGCCGAGTGGGCCGAGATCGACCTCGACGCGGCCGAGTGGCGGATCCCTTCCGCGCGCATGAAGCGCCGGGTTCCGCACCTCGTACCGCTGTCCAAGCAAGCTATTGCGATCCTGCGCGAGACCCGCGCCTTGACCGGCAACGGCGTCTACGTGTTCCCCTCGGCGCGCGGTGCGGTGCGCCCAATGTCGAACGCTGCAATCACCGCCGCGTTGCGCCGCATGGGCTACGACCGCGACACCATGACCTGGCATGGCTTCCGCTCGCTGGCGAGCACGCTGCTAAACGAACAGGGCTGGAACCGCGACGCGATCGAGCGCCAGCTCGCCCACGGCGCGGCCGACGACGTTCGCGCGGCCTACAACCGCGCGGAGTACCTGCCCGAGCGCCGCAAGATGATGCAGAGCTGGGCCGACACCCTCGACCAGTTGCGCACCCGTACCGGGGCGCGATCGCAGCCGTCGATCAGCACCCCGCAACCGTCACGACGGCTATCTAAGCCTGCGCCCACCACCCACGACAGGGAACGACCATGACCAACACGTCTCCGGAATTCCGCAATGACTTCGAGACCCTGCTGCACACGCTCTATGGCAGCGGACCCGAAGCGCACCTACAGCAGCTTGGCGTCGATGAATCCCGCCGCGTGATCGGTCGCCTACGCGAAGATCGGCGCGTATTGGCAATGCAGATCGCCGCCATTGGTCGCGCGCTGGTGTTCTCCAATGGCCAGATCGGCAACGTCGACGTGGACTCGCTTAATTGGCTGGTCGTGGAGCTTGGCGATCGCCTGCGATGGCACGACGACTTGCAGACCATGATCGAGAATCGCCTCGCCGGGTAATCGGGTGAAGCGCACCTTCCCGAAGGCGCGGTGGCTGCAACGCATCCAGCAGTTGCGCGCCAAGGTCTACGACCACGACACCCTGAGCGACGCCGATCGCGTCGCCTTGGTGCAGGTGCTCGACGCGGTGTTGACCGCCAAGGACGCCGAAGGCATCGGGCGCGGCGTGCTCGACGCCTTCAACGTCCAGCGCGGCAAAGGTCGGCAAGCCGACGAATCCACCGCGCTCGCGGCCGAGTACGCATTGAACGCCTACCGCTTCGGCGTGTCACTGGATGAGATCGCGAGCACCACCGGCTGGGCACCCGATGCGGTGCTCCGGTTCCTCGCACTGCACGGCATCGACACCGAGCCGCGTCAACCAAAATAACTCCGATTTATTCTGGTCGTCCGCCCTCGCTGGGGGCGGATTGCGTGTAGCACCATGCGATTGCGTGACGCATCACGCAATCCGCCCACGGGTGTTCGGCAGCTTCGCCGGCGCTTTTGCGGGGCGCAGGAGACCCGCATGGAATACCGCACCACACCAACACCGACACTCCCGGAGTTCCTGCGCCGCAAGGAAGTGTGCGCGTTGACCGACATGTCCTCCACGACGATTTGGAGGCTCACCAACGCCGGCAAGTTCCCAAGCGCAGTCAGCTTGTCCCCACGCACCCGCGTCTGGGTCAAGCAGGACGTGCACCGCTGGCTCGACGAGCGCATCGCCCAGGCGCGGCATCGGGGTGGCGCATGACCGCCAGCACCATCCCCGTGCAGCAGCTCACGGC
The DNA here is from genome assembly GCA_031412975.1 of Pseudomonadota bacterium. Taxonomy (GTDB): domain Bacteria; phylum Pseudomonadota; class Gammaproteobacteria; order Xanthomonadales; family Ahniellaceae; genus UBA4656. The sequence goes on from JANOEA010000463.1 coordinate 8,431, forward strand.
CGCACTGGCCGACGGCGTGCGAGTGCTCGGCGACCTCGCCGCCGACGCCCACGCCGAGCCCTGCGTGCGAACGCTGGACGCGGTGTTGTCTCAAGCTCGCGGGATCACCCTGATCGCACTGCGCGCGCATCGGCAGATCGACGGCGATCGGGCAGCACGCGATCCGATCGCACCGATCGGAAAGACGACACCACGATGAACGCCAAGCCGAGGATGGTGTCGATCGAGGCGATCATCGTCGACGCCACCGTGCAGTCGCGGACCGCGATCGACGAGGCCACCGTCGACGCCTACGCCGAGGCGATGCAGAACGGCGCGAAGTTCCCGGCCGTGGTCGTGTTCGGTATGGGCAAGGTGGCCGATGGCTTCATCCTGGCCGATGGATTCCACCGCGTAGCGGGTGCCGGCCGCGCGGGCTTGTCGCAGATCCTCGCCGACGTGCACGGCATTGGCACACTTGAAGGCGACCTGCCTGCGATCGCACGGCAACATGCGCGGCTCCACGCCGCCAGCGCGAACATGACGCACGGGCTGCGTCGCACGAACGCCGACAAACGCCGAGCCGTGGCGATGGTGCTGGACAACCCTGATGCGCGCCGATGGGGCGATCGCAGGATCGCAAAGCATTGCGGTGTTCACCATGAACTGGTCGGCGTTGTGCGTGCCAGCCTGGCGGATTCCGCCAGTGACGATGGAGTGCGCGAGGTCGTCACCAAGCACGGCACGACGACCATGATGGACACCAGCAAGATCGGCACGAAGTCGGCCGCGCACGACGCCGGCCGGGCCGTGGGCTTAAGCGATGCCGAGGTCGACACCTGCCTCGCCCTGGCGGACATGCCCGAGCCGGTGTTTGAGGACGCACTGAGCAAGTGCATCGCCGACGACGGCGAGGCCAGAAGTGAGCAGCTGCTCGCCATCGCCGCGCAGTGCCGCCGGCGCGTGACGCTGCGGATTGGCGCAGACGCTCTCGACAGCGCGCAGCGTAACGCCTCCAATTTGATCGAGGCTTGGCCGGCGTACCACGTGACCAAGTTCTTCGGCGAGCTGGGGTTCATGCTTAATCAGCGGGGGATGATCACCAACCTGCTCCCGGCGTGGATCGAACAGCTGCAACGGAGTCAGGAGCCCCCGACCCCGTGACCACCGTCACCGACCTGAGCGACCACCGCTGGAAGCGCCGCCTCGACCGCGGCAACGACAAGCGCACGCGCGCCACGGCGCACAACCTCGACCTGATCTTGAAGAACGACCTTGAGCTGGTCGGCAAGCTTGCCTTCAACGAGTTCACCGGCGAAATCGTCCAGCGCGGCCCGCTGCCCTGGGGCGACTTCGACGAAGCCGGCGAAGCCTGGGAAGACCACCACGCCTTCGGACTGGCTGCTTACCTGAGCGCAACCGACGGCAACTATCAGATGAACGTGAGCACGCGGCAGGTGCACGAAGCCGTCGAGGCCGCCGCGCGTGCCTTCGCCTTCCACCCGATCCGCGACTGGCTCGACGGCCTGGGCTGGGATGGGAAGCGGCGGCTCCACCGGCTGTTCGGCAGCATGATCGGCGGCGAGGACACGGCGTACACCGAGGCGGTGTCCCTGATCTTCCTGGTGCAAGCGGTGGCGCGCATCTACGCGCCCGGCTGCAAGGTCGACTTCATGATCGTGGTCGAGGGCGTGCAAGGCGCCGGCAAGAGTCGCTTGGCTGAGGCACTCTTTGCAATGTGGTGCGCCGTGGCGATGGAGTCCCCTGCACACAAGGACTTCTTCCAAGCCCTGCGCGGCGTGTGGTGCGTGATGCTCGAAGAGATGGACGCCCTCTCGAAGGTGGAAGTGACGCGCACGAAGCAAGTCATCACCACCACCTCAGACCGCTATCGGCCTTCCTATGGCCGCACCGCGCGGACCTTCCCGCGCCAATGCATCTTCTACGGCAGCACGAACGAAGCCGAGTACCTGCGCGACGCCACCGGCGCGAGGCGCTTCCTGCCTGTGCGGTGCGGCCCGCGGATCGACGTCGACGCGATCGCCGCCGTGCGCGAGCAGCTCTTCGCCGAGGCCCGGCACCTCCACGCTACCGGCTTCGAGTGGTGGCGCACGCCGCCCGGCGCCGAGACTGAGCAGGAGGAACGCTACGAGCATGACGCTTGGGAGACGGCGCTCGCACGGTGGCTCGATGCGCCGGTGACCGAGGCCAGCGAGGCGAAGAAGAAGGAGATCGAGGCCGGTTCCAGCATCGTCCGCGATACCGGTGGCGGACGCGTCCTGCAGGTGACCGTCGACGCCGCGCTGAAGGTAGGCCTGCAAATGGATTACGGCCGGATGGGGAAGCCCGAGCAGACCCGTTGCGGCAAGGCGCTGAAACGCCTGGGCTGGATCAAGCGGCGCGCCAGCGCCAGCGACAACGCCGGACACCGGCCGGTTTTCTGGCACCGCTCTGCCGATACGTCACACCTCCCGCCGACGAAAGAGTTGTGACGTCGAGGTGTGACGGCCGAAACCCTTTGAGGATCAATGCGATGACACACCGACACAGATGGACACACCTATTTGCACAGAAACAACCCAGCGAATTCACCGCCCACAGAAAGTTGGAAACAGGTGTGCCGGGTGTGACGTGTGACATCCCACGGATCCGGCCCATCCCAAGGCGCCGCGGCGCTCATCCGACAAAAGCTATACACATCAATAGGTTATGGGTCCCTCTGCGACTTTCCCCTATAGCGGGTCGAATCGCCGCGACGGGCGTGTAAAGACTCCATCTATGAAATCGACTGACACGATAGGCCTGACATATGACTGAGACGCCCAAAGTGCCCGCAGGATCGCCGATCGATCGGGCATCCGAAAGCCCGGTGTCAGATCACCCCGGCCTGCTGCCCGGTGGCGTCACGGAGGCCGACTTGCGCGTCACGCCGACGGAGCTGGCGACCTACCTGCGGCTGTCCAGGCAGACCGTCCACGCCCACAAGAAAACCGGCCTGATCCGGTTCGACAGCGACGGCCGCGCCCCGCTGGCGCGCGCCCGGCGCGATTACCAGGCGAACGTCGACCACGCCAAGGCGCCCCGCCGCGCTGGCGCGGTGCCGGCCGACGTAATCGACCTGCAGGAACAGGTGCGTGAGCTGCAGGCCGAACGTGATCGCCTGCTCGGCGCCCTGGACGTCGAGCCCGTCGACACGGGCCCCGGACTGAACGCGCACCGCGCCGAGCTGCTCAAGCTGCAGGCCGACCGACAGCGGATCGCGCTGGCGCGTGAGCGCGGCGAAGTGCTCGAACGCGCCGACGTATTCGCTGGGCTCGACCAGGCCTTCATCACGGCGCGCGTGCATATCGAGGCGCTGCCTGCCCGCGCGATGGAGCACGTGTTCGTCGACGACGACACGAAGGACACCCTGATTCGCCAGCTCACCGAAGGCGTCACCGCGGTGCTGTGGGATATGAGCCGCGCCTTCGCTGCGCTGGCCCCGGACCCGCAAGCCGAGCCCGACCAGGCTGCACGGCGATGAGGACGCCAATGGAATCACAAGCGCGGGTTGACCTGGCGCTGTGGGCGCTCGACCACTTGCTCGCCGATGCCACCGAGGCGTGCGTGATGGCGGTCATGGCCATGCCAACCCCGCGAAGCGAGGCCGCCGTCGCGGCTGCACTGCGCGTCGCGATGCGCGAGACCAACCGCCGCGTGGCAGCGCTGGCGGTTCCGCCAGTGGCGATGCAGTAGACGACATGAGCGAGGCCGTCGTCGCCGCCCGCATCGCCGCCTTGCTCGACGTTCCCGAGGAACTGGTCAGCGAGGCACAGCACCACGGCATGTTGTGGGCGCTGGCCGCTGCCGAGCTGGTCGCGGAACTGCGCGCCCACGGACTGGACCGCGACGACCAGGCGCAGCGATGCAGTGGCGGCGACGATCCGGACGATCCCGCGGCCGAGGCCGTGGACGCGCTGGGGCGCACGCTTGGTGCAAACGTGTTCCTCGCGACCGACGCGCTCGCCGCGGCTGACCAGCACGGCGCCGCCGACCTCGACGCAGCCCTGGTGCGCTGGTGCGGAGGGCAGGCCACCGCGTACACGCTGGGCCGCCGGCTTCGCAGCGCGGTCGGGCGCCGTGGCTGGGCCGTGTTCGTCCATGAAGGGCGCCGGTGGCGCCTGCAGGCCGAGCCGAAGATCGCCAACACCGGCCGCTGGCGCGTCACGTCGGAGGACTAGGGAGCGCATCTCCCGCTGCTCCCTGCGCGCGTGTGGAAACTGGCCGCGCCCCAACAACGGAACCCACCCCATGCACAACTCCAGCTCCACGCAACCCTTCGCCGGCATGATCGCCAACCGCGCATCGCCGCTGTCGCTGTCCGCCCACGAGCGGCGCGACTACTCGCTGGCCCGCTACATCCATAGCTTGATGACCGAATCGAAGGCCAACTCCTTCGAAAAGGAGGTCGCGCAGACCTGCCTGAAACGTGTCGGCGATCGCGACATCAACGATCCGCGGCGCGGCGTGATCCCGTTCGAGATCCTCTACGGCCAGCGCGACCTTGGCGTGAACCCGGCCAGTGCCGGCGGCGCATTGGTCGCGACTGGACTCGGCCCGTACGTCGACACAAACCGCGCGGCACCCGTGCTGCGCCAATTCGGCGCGGAGGTTGTGACCGGCTTGGTCGGCAACGTCACCGTGCCGCGCGGAACCGCACGCGCCACGATCGTCTTTCAGGGCAGCGAAACCACGCCCGGTACGGAAACCGCCAACCTGGCTTTCGGCGCGATCGCCGCGTCGCCGAAAACGGCCACGGCGAACGTGGACGTGAGCCGCCTCATGCAGATGCAGTCCGGCCCGCTGGTCGATCAGGTGTTGCCGACCGAGTTCGCAGGAACCGCTGCCGAACTCGAGGATGAGCTCGGCCTCGCCGGCACCGGTGCAGGCGGCCAGCCTCTCGGCATCATCAACACGCCGGGTATCGGTACCTTCAACGGCGCGTCGATCACCTACGCCAACACGCGCGAAGCCGAGACCGACGTGTTGTCGGTGAGTGCGGCTCGCGCTGGCGGCGTCTCGTTCGCGTGTCGGCCGGCGATAGCGTCGGTGCTGTCGCAGCGCAACGGCCACTCCGCGAATGCGCCCATCTGGACCGGGCCGCTCGCGCGCGGGCAGGTCAACGGCTGCCCTGCGCTGTCGTCGCAATCGATGCCGGCGGGCAGCCTGCTATGCGGTGATTTTGGGCAGGTTCTGATTTTGCAATGGGGCCTCGGCGTCGAGATTCGCGTGAACCCGTACGCGAACTTCCAAGCCGGTATCGCCAATGCGTGCATGTTCCTGAGCATGGACATCGTGGTGCGCCAGCCCGCTGCATTCACCCTGGCCACGGGTGTGACGTGAGTGCGCGCGCACCGCTGATTCTCACGTGTCGCGCCCTTCGAAAAATCCACGTCGACGGCGAGATGATCGCGCCTGGTGAGCTGGTGCCGATGATCACCGACCTGGCGCTGGCAGCACTTGGTGCTGGTTCCGTGGAGATCGTCGGCCCCGAGGCTGGGTTCGTGCGAGTCAACGCGGCATACAGCTGGGGCGCGCCGAACCCCGAGCCTGCACGACAGCAGACGACCTCCGAGTGGATGAGGCCAACCGGCAGCACCGCATCGTCGGAGCCGCAACGCGTCGTGCCGGCGATGGAGCTGGCAGCGCAGCGGTGGCAGCGATGAGCGCAGCGCCTGCATGCATCGTATTGCCGGCCGTCGAATCGCGACCGGCATTGCGGAAGCGGACCCGCGCAGCAATGCGCAGGGGTAGGCGCGTGGTTCTAGTTACGCGGCGGCTACTGGTCGGCGACGTTCACCTTGAACGCGGTGATGCGATCGACTGCATCGCGCAGACGTGGCGCCAGATTCGCTGCATCGGCGCCGGCACGCTCGTGTGAACGTTTTTCTTGCTGCGCGGCCCGATGCGGGGCCGCGTTACTCCCCTCGCTGCGAGGGCCGGTAGTCCGGAGGGCGCAGACGTCCCGCGGGTGGGCGATCCAGAATCCCGTGTTGCCCTGCCGGTCAGTGGCGGCCGGCTGTCCAACAACTGGACAGTCGAAAGTAACCCCGTGCAGCTGCTGCTGCCCGAGCCGATGT
>JANOEA010000464.1:0-12249 GCA_031412975.1 Pseudomonadota bacterium
GGGATGGGTGGGGGTTGGGGGTACTTTCTGGCGGCACGACGTGCCCCCATCCCCAGCCCTTCCCCCGCAAGGGGGGAAGGGAGTTCGGGCGCTGCGGTGCGTGTGCTGCACTCCCTTCACGCGGGAATGGAGCCGCGGCGCCGACAGTCTGGTCGCTCAACGCATCTTCGGCGGCATCACTGGAAACGGCATGATCTTCTCGCCGGTCGCGCCGTCGCGGATCGCCAACGGGCCGCGGCGGTCGACCTGTTCGATCTTGACGATCGACTGCATCGGCAGGTGCAGCACGCGGGTGTCCTTGAACTCCTCGCGCAGGCGGTCTTCGGTGGGGTCGATCACCAGACCTTCGCCAGCAGGCTCGAACACGAGGTCGGAGACTTCGGTAAAACCCCACAGGCTGCCCGAGGCGACCGAGCGGGCATAGATCTCGTAGATCTTGCCCTGGTTGAAGAAGGTGACTTTGTAGAGGGTCTTGGCCATGCCGCTATTGTGCACGCGCGGCACGCAAAAACGCGGCGCCTGCGCCCCAGCACTTGACAGGTCCGTGCCGTGCGAGGTATCCCTGTATCGCGATGAATAACCAGACCGCTGCCGCCCGCGTCCCCGCCTGCATGTGTTGTTGCATGTGCATGTGCACCCACACGCGCGGCGATCGGCCCGTCTAGACCTCGCAACTCCCTAGACCGCTACATCCGAGACCCGCGACGGCGCAAGCCCGCGGGTTTTTGGTTTCAGGGCTTTCCACGTCGCGGTTCCTCGGTCCACCCACCGACCAGGAGCCACGACCATGGGCAAAACCACTCGCCAATATCGCTTCGAAACCCTGCAGGTCCACGCAGGCCAGACGCCGGCGCCCGGCACCAACGCGCGCGCGGTGCCGATCTACCAGACCACCAGCTACACCTTCAACGACGCCGACCATGGCGCGCGCCTGTTCGCGTTGAAGGAGTTCGGCAACATCTACACGCGCCTGATGAACCCGACCACCGATGTGTTCGAACAGCGCGTGGCGGCACTCGAAGGTGGTGTGGCAGCGGTGGCGACGTCCTCCGGGCAGGCCGCGCAGTTCATCGCGCTGTCGACCATCCTGCAGGCCGGCGATGAGCTGGTCTCGACCTCGTATCTGTACGGCGGCACCTACAACCAGTTCAAGGTGCAGTTCCCGCGTCTGGGCATCAAGGTGCACTTCGTCGACGGCGACAATCCGGAGGATTTCCGTCGCGCGATCACGCCGAAGACCAAGGCGATCTACGTCGAAACCATCGGCAACCCGCGCTTCAACATCCCCGACTTCGAGGCGCTGGCGAAGATCGCGCACGACCACGGCATCCCGCTGGTGGTCGACAACACCTTCGGCGCCGCCGGCTTCGTCGCCCGCCCGATCGACTTCGGTGCCGACATCGTGGTCGCCTCCGCGACCAAGTGGATCGGCGGACACGGCACCGCGATCGGTGGCGTGATCGTCGATGCCGGCAAGTTCGACTGGGGCAACGGCAAGCATCCGCTGTTCACCGAGCCCGCGCCCGGCTACCACGGGCTGAACTTCTGGGAGGTGTTCGGTGCGGGCGGTCCGTTCGGCAACATCGCGTTCGCGATCCGCGCGCGGGTCGAGGGCCTGCGCGACTACGGCAGCTCGCAATCGCCGTTCAATTCCTTCCTGCTGCTGCAGGGCCTCGAGACGCTGTCGCTGCGCGTGCAGCGGCACGTCGACAATACGCTGGAGCTCGCGCGCTGGCTGAAGACGCATCCGGATGTGGCGTGGGTCGACTATCCGGGCCTCGAAGACAACCCCTACCACGCGCTGGCGAAGAAGTACCTGCGCCACGGCTTCGGCGGCGTGCTGACCTTCGGCGTGCGCGGCGGTTACCACGCGGCGCGCAAGTTCATCGACAACGTGCAGCTGGCCTCGCACCTGGCCAACGTGGGCGATGCGAAGACGCTGGTGATCCACCCCGCATCGACCACCCACCAGCAGCTGAGCGAGGCCGAGCAGCTCAGCTCCGGCGTGCGGCCGGACCTGGTGCGGGTCTCGGTCGGCATCGAGCACATCGAAGACATCAAACTCGATCTCGACGAGGCCCTGCGCGTCGCGCGCGTGGCGGTCGCGGCATGAGCACGGGCGGCGCTGTGTTCGCCGTGTCGCCCGACACGCGGCGGCTCAGGATCGGGCGGGACTTCCCGCTCGACAGCGGCGCAGCGCTGCCCGAGCTGGTGGTCGCATTCCGCACCTGGGGGCGGCTGAATGCGCGCGCCGACAATGCGGTCGTCGTGTGTCACGCACTGACCGGCACCGCCGATGCCGACAGTTGGTGGGCGCCCCTGTTCGGGCCCGCACGCGCGCTCGATCCCGAGCGCGATTTCATCGTCTGCGCGAACGTGCTCGGCGGCTGCTACGGCAGCACCGGCCCGACCAGCGTGGCACCCGACGGGCGTCCATATGGCGCGCGCTTTCCGCGCATCACGGTGCGCGACCAGGTGCGTGCGCAGATCGTTTTGCTGAATGCGCTGGGGGTGCGCGGGATCCGGCTCGTGATCGGCGGGTCGATGGGCGGCCTGCAGGCGCTGGAGTGGGCGCTGCTGGATCAGCGCGTCGCGGCAGTCGCCACCATCGCTGCGAGCGGCCGGCATTCGTCGTGGTGCATCGCCTGGAGCGAAGCACAGCGGCAGGCGCTGGCCGCCGATCCGCGTTTCGCCGACGGGCACTACGATCCCGCCGATCCACCGCTCGCGGGACTGGCCGCGGCGCGCGCGATCGCGATGCTCACCTATCGCACGGCCGGCTCGCTCGCCGCGCGCTACGGGCGCGCTTCCGGCGGCGAAGTGTTCGGGGAGCGCGCACGCCGACCCGCCGATCACGCTGTCGCCGGTTGGCTGTCGCATCACGGCGAGTTGCTCAATGCGCGCTTCGATGCCAACAGCTATCTGCGCTTGATCGATGCGATGGATAGCCACGACATCGGCACGCGGCGCGGTGGATTCGAGGCCGCGGCCGCGCAGCTGTGGCAGCCGGTGCTGGTGGTATCGATCCCCGGCGATGCGCTGTACGTAGCCGCCGACCAGCAGGAACTGGCACACGCACTGCCCTACGCCACGCTCGCCACGCTGGAGTCGAGGCACGGCCACGACGGATTCCTGCTGGATGCGGATGCGCTCGAGCCGTTGGTGCGCAGTTTCCGCGAGCGCGCCGGGCAAACAGTTCCGATTCGGCGCTCGGCAGCCGGGCGCAGCACTTGAGCACGCCCGCGTCGACCTTCCTGCTTGCGACTGCATCCGACGCCGCGCCGCTCGCCGGACGCGTGCTGCGCACCGCTCAGTTGGCGAAGGTCAGGTAGCACACCGTGGTCAACACCAGCACGCCGATCAGATCGAGCACCGCGCCTTCGCGCAACATGCGCCGCGCGTCCACCTGGCCGGTGCCGTAGGCCACCAGGTTCGGCGCGGTGGCCACCGGCAGCATGAAGCCGCAGCTGGCCGCGAGCACGGCCGGCACCATGAACAGTGCGGGATCGACGCCGACCGCGACGCCCGCGGTGGCGAGGATCGGCATCAGCAGCACTGCCGCGGCGGTATTCGATGCGATCTCGGACAGCAGGGTCACGCCGAGGCAGATGATCGCGATCATCAGCAGCAGTGGAATCTCGCGCAGTCCGCCCAGATGCACTGCGATCGCATCCGACAATCCGGAGGTCTGGAACGCGGTGGCCAGCGCGATGCCGCCACCGAACAGCACCAGCGCACCCCACGGGATGCGTTCGGCGCCGTCCCAGGTGAGCAACCGTTGCTGCTTGCCATCGCCGATCAGGCACAGCGCGACCACGCCGAGCAGTGCCACGCTGGCATCGTTGGCGCCCGGCAGTCCCAGCGCGCTCGACCAGCCACCGAACGGCTCGGTGCGCGTGATCCACGCCACCGCGGTGACCCCGAACACCGCCAGCACGCGGCGCTCTGCGGTGGTCCAGCGCCCTACCTGCGGCAATACCGCGGGCGGCGTGTTTCCGAGTCCGCGCGACAGCCACCACGCGCACAGCGGCAGCAGCAGCAGCACCACCGGCACGCCGAAACGCATCCACTCCAGGAACCCCATGCGCTCGCCGGTGGCGCGCTCGTATTCCTGCATGAAGAACACGTTCGGCGGCGTGCCGATCGGCGTACCCATGCCGCCGATGCTGGCCGCATACGCGATCGCCAGCACCAGCGGTGCGGCGAGTCGACGATCCGGATAATCGGCGAGCACCGCGATCGCGACCGGCAGCATCATCAGGGTGGTCGCGGTGTTGGAGATCCACATGCTGATCAAGCCGGTCGCGAACACGAAGCCGAACACCAGCCGGCGCCCGTTGCGACCGCCGAACAGATGCATCATGCCCAGCGCGAGCCGCCGGTGCGCGCCGCAGCGCTCCAGTGCAGTCGCCAGCATGAAGCCGCCGGCCATCAGCAGGATCAGCTCGTTGCCGTAGGACTCTGCGACCTGCTTCGCGGTCAGCACGCCGCTCAGCGGCAGCAGTGCCAGCGGCAGCAGTGCGGTGACTGCACCATGCACCGGCTCGAGGATCCACCACGTCGCGCACCACGCGGTGATCGCGACCGTGATCGCGACCGCCGTGCTGGCGCCCCACGCGAGGCACAAGCCGCCAGCGGCCAGCGCCAGCAGCGGCCCGGCCAGGATCCGCCAACTGGCCGTCGGTCTGGGTGTCAGGTCCATCGGCCCCCCTGTCGATGGACCCGACCGTCCCACGAAATGGCGAACTGGATCAAGGAATTCGGCCTCCTGTTGGCAGGTCTGCTCGGGACTGGGCACGATGCGGAAGGCGTCGAGATTGTCGACTACCACTGAGGGCCACTCCATGGCGCGCAAACTGACTCCCATCCATCCCGGCGAAGTGCTCCGCGAAGACCTCTTGCTGCCGCTCGGCCTGAGCGCCACCGCGTTGGCCGCGGCCATCGGCGTGACACCAGCGCGCGTCAGCGAAATCCTGCGCGGGCGCCGCGGCATCACCGCCGACACGGCACTGCGACTGGCTCGCTACTTCGGAACCGACGCGCAGAGCTGGCTGAACCTGCAGGCGCGCTACGACCTGGAAACCGCCAGCGACGCCTTGGCCGCCGACCTGCGGCGCATCCATCCCCGCCGCGCAGCGTAGCCGGCGCAGCAGCAACAATTTCCCTAGCGCCGGGCGACGCACTATGGCGGCAGCGCCGGCGCAGGCGCTACGCTCGATGCGATGTCTTACCCGGATCTGAAAGCCCTGCTGTTGGGGGCGAGTGGAATGGTCGGCAGCGCACTGCGCCTGCGCGCCGCGCGCGCAGATTTGCCGCTCGAGTGCCTGTCGCGCACGCCACCGGCACGCGCGCAGCACGAGCAACAGCACTGGATCGTCGGCGACCTGTTTCGCGACCGGATCGATTTCGCCGGCGATTGCGTGCTGTCGGCCGGTCCGCTCGACGGGCTCGTGGCATGGCTGCAGCGCGAATCGCCGTCGACACTGCGTCGGGTGGTGGCACTGTCCTCGACCAGCGTCCACGTCAAGCAACACTCGGACGATGCCGATGAGCGCGCGCTGTCGGCACGCTTGCGCGATGCCGAGGCGATGCTGGTGGCGTGGTGCGCCTCGCGCGATGTGCGCTGGACGATCCTGCGGCCTACATTGCTGTACGACGATCAATTCGCCGGTGCATTGGGCCGCATCGTGTCGGTAGCGCGAACGCTCGGCGCGGTCGCGCTGCCTTCGGATGCGCGCGGATTGCGCCAACCGGTGCACGTCGACGACGTGGCGCGGGCCATGCTGGCGGCCATCGAACAGCCACAGTCCGCCAATCACGCCTATGACCTGCCCGGAGGCGAGACACTCGACTACCGCAACATGGTCGCGCGCGTGCTCGCCATCGCGGTACCGCATGCGCGGCTGCTGTCGCTGTCGCCGAGGGTGTTCGCACTGGCAGGACCCGTGGCGCGCCGCATCCCGGCACTGGCCGCGCTCAAGCCTGAAGTACTGGCACGCATGCGCGACGACCTGGTGTTCGATGCCGGTGCCGCGGCGCGCGATCTCGGTCACGCGCCGCGCCGATTTCCAGCAGTGCCTGTCGAGGCATCGCCCGGTTGACTCAGGGCGCTGGCGCCGGCTCGAAGCCGTCGGCGAACAGCGCGACGTTGCGATACGGCACCACCAGTCCGTAGTCGGCGAGCACCGGGCCCTCGACCGGAGCGACATCCACGAACGGTGCGCCTATCGCCACGCCCGACGCGGTGGCCGCCACTGCGTGGCCGAAGCGGTCGGCGGAGTTGGCGCCGGCCAGCGCCAGTACCGCGTCCTGCGCGAGGGTTCCGGTCCAGTTGCCGTCGAAGCGGCGGAATACCGCGACCGCGCCGGCGCTGGACACCGACGTTCCGGCCGCATTGCTGCCTTGCGAATCGGGCGCGCCGAGCAGCACGGTGGTCGGATTGACCGCCACGCTGGTGCCGGCCTGGTTGACGCCCGATGCGGCGTCCGGCGCGAGCACGGCGACCTCCGCAAGCCCGCCGGTGCCGCGCCGGAACACATAGCCGCCGCCGCGCGGGCTGTCGCGGCCCGGTGCGCCGACCGCGAGCAATTCGCCGGCCAGCGCCAGCGAGGCACCGAAGCGGTGACTGGTGGCCGCGTCGCTGGCGGTGAGCACGGCAGCCGGCGTGGCGACCGTGCCGTTGAAAGTCCAGGTCGCCACCGCGCCGCGGCTGCTGCCGGCCGTCGGACCTGCGCCCGGTGCGCCGACCGCGATCAGACCGTTGTCGATCGCCACCCCGCTGCCAAACAGTTCGTTTGTGGCCGGCGCCGCGCTGGCCAGTGCGGCGCGCTGCACGCCGGCGGCGTCGAACACGTAGGCAGAACCCGCATCGGTCGAACCGGTGCGGTCGGTGCGCGGCGCGCCCACGACCACGTTGCCGCCCGCATCGAGATCGATCGTCTCGCCGAGGCGCTGCACCGTTTCACCGGCCGCGGCGGCGGGCGCGAGCACTAGGTTCGGGCTGTTGCGATCGGTCCAGGTCGCGCCACCGCGGACGAACACCACCGCGCGACCCAGCCCGTTGCCCGCCGCCGGCGAGCCTACGGCGATCCGCGTGCCGTCGGCACTGACGGACACCGCGTGGCCGAAGCGATGCCCGTTGGCGCCCGCCGCGTCGGTCAAGACGGCAAGCCGCTGCGCCACCTTGGCCGTGGCGAGCCCGGCCATGCCGGCGCCGCTGGGCGCGCCCTCGCGCGCATACACGTAGACCGCGCCGGGCCCCTCGCTGTTGCCCGGGCCCGCGCCGGGTGCGCCGACCACGATCAGCGATTCGTTCATGGCCACGGCAAAGCCGATGTACTCCGATGTGCCGGTGCCGACGTCGGGCGGGATCAGCGGGTCGTCGCCGACCAGGCCACCGGCGGTGCTGGTGACCTGCACCGACGCCGCGGCCGAGCGCGACTGACCGAAGCCCGGCGCGCCGGCATACACCGCGGTGAGCAGGCGCAGGCCGGCGCGGGCGAAGGTCAGCGTGCAGGCGCCCGCGGCCGCGGGCGCGGTGCAGGTCTCGCCCGAAGAGGCGACCACGGTGACCGCGCCAGCGGGCGTGCCGCCGGGGCTCGACAGGGCCCAGCGCGCCGACACGGTCGCGCCGATCGCGGCGATGCTCGGGTCTGCGGTGAAAGCGATCGTGGTCGGTCGTGGCACCTGATACACCGCCGCCGCGCCCACGTTCTGGGCCGCGAAGGGCACCGCGCCGTTGCTCAGCGGGATGCCGACGATGACCTGGTCGCCCGCGTAGGCCAGCGTCGAGCCACCCTGCGCGCCGCTCACGGGCCCGCTGAAGCCGAACGTCGTGTCGTCGGGTGATGCGGCACGGATGCGTGCGGCCAGTAGCCAGCGGCCGCCGCTGCGTTCGTAGGCATAGGCCGCACCCTGGAAGCTTGTGCCGCCGGGAAACGACGTGTCGGGCGCGGCCACCAGCAGGCGGTCACCATTCAAGGCGAGTGCGGCACCGAAGCGGCTGCTGAACGAGGTGATCGTGCCGTCGGCCTGCAGCAGTGTCGTCGCCAGCGCGAAGCTGCCGGGCGCGCCGTCATAGAGGTACACACGGCCGTTGCCCGTCGAGCCATTCTCGCTGCCGTGGCGGCCCGCGCCGATGGCGAGCGTGCTGCCCGACCACGCAAGCGCGAGGCCGAACTCGCCGGCCGCGGCGGGCAGGCTGGTGCCCGGCGGCTCGAGAATGCGCTGCACGATGCTCCAGGTGCTGCCGCTGCGGGTGGCGATCGCGACGTAGGAAACGTGTGCCGACGTGACCTGTCGACGCGAACCGATCACCACGGCATCGCCGCGCAGGATGACCTGGTTGCCGAAATCGTCGCTGGTGGCCGGCGGAGCGGCGTCGACGATTTCCTGCTGCTTGGTCCAGGTGCTGCCGCTGCGGGTGTAGACGAAGACGCGGCCGAAGTTGTTCGACAGGCCCGGGTTGCTGGTGAACGGCGCGCCGACCGCCAGCGTATCGCCATCCAGCGACAGCGAGCGGCCGAAGGCCTGGTTGGACGCGGTGACGTTGTCGATGCAGATGCGCTGCTGCAGGTCCACGCTGCTCGCGCCGACCGTGTAGACATAGGCGCAGCCACTGCCGGCGCCGGGCAGGTCCTCCCGCGGCGCACCCACCGCGATGGTGCTGCCGCTGATTGCCACCGCGCTACCGAAGTCGCCCGCGACGGATGGCGCGGTGCTCCCGGTCACGGCACCGCGCAGCGCCCATTGCGCACCACTGCGCGCGTAGACATAGGCCGCGCCGGCCCGGTTTCCGCTGGCGTTGCGCGCGAAGGGCATGCCGACGACCGCGAGGTCTCCTTCGGCTGCCACCACGGCGCCGAAGGCCGCTTGCTGCGTGGTGCGCGGCCGCGTCAGGTCGCCGGACAGCACGAACGGCGTCGGCGGGATGCCACTGCGCCGATAGGTGCGCACCACCTCGATGCCGGTGGAACCGCTGATCAGATCGTTGCCCGTCGAGGCCAGCAGCGCCGGCGTGCCACCATCGTCGAACAGGCGCACGCCGATACCCAGGCGTGCCAGCGAAATGGGCCCGAGGATCGACTGTTCCAGCGTCCATGTGGTGCCGCTGCGCGCGAACAGGCGCAGCGCGCCCTGCGTGGACAGCGGCTCGGTGGTTTCCGAAGCGCCGACCGCGACTTGATCGCCGCGGATCGCAACGCTGGCACCCATCTGGTTGGCGCTGCTGTTGCCGGCATCCAGGCGCTGCTGCTGCGACCACGCCGTGCCCGCGCGCACGAACACGTACGCGCGGCCCTGGTTCGAAGTCCAGCCGGGAGCACCAATCGCCGCACTATCGCCATCGAGGTCCACGCTGTGGCCGAAGCGCGCCGTGGCGAGCGGGTCGGTGGCCAACAGCTTGGCCTGCTCGCTCCATGTCGCGCCGGAGCCGGTGAACACATAGGCTGCCCCGCTGTCGGCTGGCGTCGGCGCATCGCCCAGCGGCGCACCGGCGAGGATGGTGTTGCCTGAGTACGCCACGGAATCGCCGAGGCGGTTGCCCGCCGCGCCGTCGCTCGCAGTCAGCAGCGCGGCCTGGGTAAACGCACCGCCGCTGCGCGTGAACACGTGCACCGCGCCCGCGCGCGACGCAGCCGCCACCGTGCGGCCCGGATTGCCGATCACCGCGGTGTCGCCGGCCAGCGCGACCGAAGCACCGAATTCGTCGGTGCCGACCACCGGCGTCGGCGGCAGCAGTTTCTGCGCCTGGGTCCAGGTCCCGCCACTGCGGATGAACACGTAAACGCCGCCGATGGCGTTGCTCGGTGCCGCGACGGCATCCAATGCCCGCGCCGCCCCCACCAACAGCGTATCCCCATCGATCGCCACGCTCTGACCGAAGCCGCGATTGAGGCTCAGCCCGAGCGCAAAGTCGCCCGCGGTAAGCTTCTGGCGGAACACCCACGCGCCGGACTGGCGCTCGTACACGTACGCGGCGCCGACGCCGGTGCAGCTTGAGGCCGCCGGGTTGCAGGCCACGGCCTCGGCGGCGCCTATCACCAGCGTCGTGCCCGACACCGCAAGCGAGCGCCCGAACTGCATGGAATTGGTGCCGTCACCCTGGCCGAACGTGGCTTCGTCCTGCGGGCGCAGGGTCTGGCCGGGCGCGATGTTCTTCGCCAGCGCCTGCGACAGCGCTTTCCAGTCGCCGTCGGCGATGCCGGGCGGACGTTCGAAAGGGGAGGGCGGCGAGTCGGCTGCAGCGAACGCCGCTCCACCCCACAGTGCGGCGACGAGCAGGACAGCGCGGAGGCGACGGAGCAGGGCGATCATGGCGGCACTCCTGTGGGATTGCCGCTGATTACGCCATGGGTTGCCGAAACCTATCGCCGCTCGTCGCGCGATGGCTTGTCGCGCGCTCGCGCGTCGTCAATGCAGGCTGAGCGATCCAGCATCGCTGACCACCACGGGCTCCTGCGACGCCGGAAGACGATCGCGCCTGTCAGTCGACGCCCAATCGCACAGCGAGCGCCTCGCCCGCCGCGCGATCCGCATGCGTGGGCAACACCGTGTCGCGCACCTTCGGCAGGTGCTGGCGCAGCAATGCGCGCGCCTCGTCATCGCGGCCCTGCGCGTGGCGGAGTGCGGCGAGATCGAGACCGGCCAGCGCGGCCCAGAAGCTGTCCGCGCCATCGGTGGCCACGGTGGCGTCGTGGTAGGACTCGATCAGCCGTTGGGCGTCGTCAATCCGGCCTTCGCCGAGCGCGGCGAATCCTTCGATGCGGTCGAGCGCGGCGAACACGAAATGCGCCGGCGGCACCAGCGCGGCGAAAGCGGTGCGCGCGCGGGATGCGAAGGCCAGCGCGGCGGCGCTGCGCCCAGCGCGCAGCTCGTTGCGGGCCAGGTGCAGCAGCGACGCGGCTGCATT
The DNA here is from genome assembly GCA_031412975.1 of Pseudomonadota bacterium. GTDB lineage: Bacteria > Pseudomonadota > Gammaproteobacteria > Xanthomonadales > Ahniellaceae > UBA4656. The sequence goes on from JANOEA010000464.1 coordinate 10,910, forward strand.
CGGCGAGCCCTCGCCGTCCTCGCCGATGGCCGCGGCGAGCGCTTCCTCCAGCAGCGGCCGTGCGGTCTGCGTGTCGCCCGATTCGGACAGTGCGCGCGCATACGCCTGGCGATTCAGTCGCACCTGCTGCGGCAGCATCGTCGGCCCGGACTCGAGGCCGTCGAGCATCCGTCGGTAGCCAGCCAACGCGCAGTCCCAGTCGCCGATGCTGCTGCACACGCTGGCGAGGTTTCCGACGACCACCGGGTCCAGGGATGCATCCGCATCGGTGCCATTGAACCTCAGCGATTGTTCGAAGTCCCTGCGCGCCTCGGTATAGCGCCCGAGATCGTTGAAGGCGATGCCGCGTTCGTTCAACAGCCTGGCGTACCCTTCGCCGCGTGCGCCGAAGATCGTCGCATGGACGGCCATCGCGCGTTCGAGTTCGGCCAGCCCATCCGCGGCGCGGCCGGCGGTCACCAGCGTGGCGCCGCGATCGCGCAGCAGCGCCAGCCCCGCGCGGGTCTCGACCGCTCCCTGCTTCGCCAATTCGGCGAGCGCGGCATCTGCTGCGGCAATCGCGTCGTCGTAGCGGCCCAGATTGGCGAGCGCGCCGACCAGCAGCGTCGCGGCGCTGGCGCGCTCGTCGCGCAGGGCGGCCGTGTCGGCCGCGCCCGCGTCCGCGGCCAGCGCATCGGCGAGCAGGCTGGCCGCGGGTTCCAGTTCACCCTGGATGTAGTGCGCATAGGCCTCCGCGAAGCGGGTTCGCAGGCGGGCCCGCGCTGCCCCCGCGCCGCCGCGTTCGGCGAGGCCGCGCCATGCATCCGCCGCGCGCTGCGACCATTGCGCGGCCGCAGCCAGGTCGCCAACCTTGCCTTGCTCTGCGGCCATGCTGTCGGCGAGCCCGGCCCACGTGGTGCCATCGTCGAGGCCACCGGCCGACAGCGCGGACAGCGCGGGTTCCAGCAGCTCGATCGCGCGGCGCGGTTCGCCGAGCGTGCCGTGCAGCGTGCCGAGGTAGCCGCCGAGCATCGCTGCATCGGCACTGTTTTCCGGCAGCTCGCGCTGCAAGCGTGCGCGCCCCTTGGCCAGCAACACGTCGATGTCGACGCTGCGGCCTTGCGCGCGGTCGGGCACCACTTCACCCAGCAGCCCGGAGAAGAAGTCCAGCGCATTGCGCGCCACCCGCGCGGACTGTTCGGCCGCGATCGCGCGCTGCGCGGCGAGCGCCTCGGCTTCCAACGCACGATTGCGCTCCACGCCGAGTCGCCAGATGAACGCGCCCAGCGCCACCAGCACCAGCAGCACCAGGCTCACGCTGCCGCGATGGCGGCGCACGAACTTGCGCGCGCGGTACAGCG
>JANOEA010000465.1:0-2074 GCA_031412975.1 Pseudomonadota bacterium
GCCCATCACCGCTCCTTGCGGGTCGGAGTAGAGGGACCAGATGGGGCTGAAGTTTGTCTTGCATGCTGGGCACGCCGCACTACATGGCGCCCGAGCAGGCGCGCGGCGAAACCGCCACCACCGCCAGCGATGTCTACGGGCTCGGCGCGATCCTGTACGAACTATTGACGCTGGCGCCGCCTCGGCACGGCCGCGACGCACTGCAGGTGCTCGTGATGGCGCGCAGCGAACCACCGACGCCGCCGCGTGGCGTGACGCCCGAGGTGCCGCGCGAACTGGATCTCGTGGTGCGCCGCGCGATGGCCTTCCGGCCTGGCATGCGCTACGCGAGTGCCGCCCAGCTGGCGTCTGCTCTCGCCTTGGTGGCGGACGGTGGTCGCCCGATCGGGCGACATCGCCAGGCCGCCGAGCAGCACCAATGCCGGGACGATGAGGAAGCCGCCGCCGACGCCGACCAGCCCGGTGAGCATGCCGACGCCGAGGCCGTCGGCCATCTCCTTCCATCGGGCGCGAGGATCCGTGCCGCCGCGGGCAGCGGGCGCGGTGCGGAACATGGTGAAAGACGCCACCAGCATGACCAACGCGAACACGAACAGCTGCACGGCACCGCTCACGAACTGCGCCGCCCAGGCGCCGGCCACCGTGCCGAGCATGCTCGGCAGGCCGAACAGCAACACGCTGCGCCATTCGACCAGCCGCTGCCGCATGTAGGGCAGAGCGGCGATGAACGCAATCGAGCCCACGATCGCCAGCGAACCCGCGATCGCCGTCTTCTCCGACTGGTCGAGCAGGAACACCAGCACCGGTACGGTCAGGATCGAACCGCCCGAGCCGAGCAGGCCGAGCGTGATGCCGATGGCGAGGGCGCCGAGGAGGGCGAGGATGTTCATCTGCAGCCAATATACTTGAGCGACCCTGCGGGAGAGTGCGATGCGACCCGAGATCAAGGCCTTCTTCCACAAGCCGACCTGGACGATGACCTACGTGATCGCCGATCCCGCGACCAAACGCGCCGCGGTGATTGACCCCGCGCTCGACTACGACCCGGCGTCGGGTCGCACCGGCACGCAGGCGGTGGATGAGGTCATCGCCTGGCTGCGTGCGCAGCAGCTCACGCTCGACTGGATCCTCGAGACCCACGCCCATGCCGACCACTTGTCAGGCGCGCAGCGCCTCAAGCGCGCGCTCGGCGGCAAGCTCGCCATCGGTGAGGGCATCCGCTCGGTGCAGCGCACATTCGTCGAGGTGTTCGGCCTGCAGGGCGAGGTCGCGGCCGACGGCTCGCAGTTCGACCACCTGTTCCGCGACGGCGAGGGCTTCAAGGTCGGCGGCATCGAGGCCCGCGTGTTGCACACGCCCGGCCACACCGACGATTCGCTCACCTACGTCATCGGCGATGCCGCGTTCGTCGGCGACACCATGTTCATGCCCGACGGCGGCACCGCGCGCTGCGACTTCCCCGGCGGCGACGCGCGCAAGCTCTACCGCTCGATCCAACGCATCCTTGCGCTGCCGGCCGAAACGAGGCTCTTCATGTGCCACGACTATCAGCCGGGCGGTCGCGAGCTGCGTTACGAGAGCACGATCGCTGCGCAGCGCGCGGAGAACGGCTACCTCAAGGGCGATGCCAGCGAGGAGCAGTTCGTGACGATGCGCCTCGCGCGGGATGCCACTCTCGGCATGCCGACGCTGATCCTGCCGGCGATCCAGGTGAACATCCGCGCCGGCCACCTGCCGGCCAAAGGCGGCAACGGCATCGCTTACCTCAAGATCCCGCTCGACCATGTCGGCAAGCCGCTCGGTGGCGGCAAATGAGCGTCGAGCTGCAGCCGCTCGCGTTCGCGCTCGCCGGCGGACTCGCGATCGGCGGCGCCGCGGTGCTGCTGCTTGCGACCCACGGCCGCGTGTTCGGCGTGAGCGGCATCATCAACGGCGTGCTCGATCATGTGGCCGGGCTGCCCGGCGCGGCCACGCTGCCGATCGTGCTGCTCACGGCGAAGGCCGAGCTGGTCGACATCCGCAACGGACTCGCCCTCGGCGCCGACGGCTACATCACCAAGCCCTACAGCAAGAA
>JANOEA010000466.1:0-2087 GCA_031412975.1 Pseudomonadota bacterium
TTCTGCAGCCCCAGCGAGGCCGCAGCGGCCAGCATCAGGCTCGAGAACTGCTCGATCAGATCGTTGACCGGATCGAGGATCTCGCCGGGATTGAGGCTCACGCCGATACCGGCCGGCTGTACCGCGACCTCGGTGCTCTGCGCGACCGAGATCGCACCGTTGATCCCGCGCGCGATCGCGAACGCTGTCAGCGCGCGGGTCAATGCGGCGTCGACGGTGTCATTGGCGAAACTGTCGACCTGCGGCGCCCACGACAGCACCAGCAGCGCGAGCAGCGCGAGGCCGAATCCGGCTTGCCGCAGCAGGGTGTTTGCCTTTGTCCTGTCCATCGCCACAGTGTACGGCCGCCGGCGCCGCGTACGCTGAAGGGCGGGCAAACGCCGCGCGCAGCATGACCTAAGGCACCTTGCATCGCCTGCCGATCGTGCGCATGCTTGGCGCATGCTGACCTTCCTGCTGTGGGTACTCGTACTGGTGCTGTGCTGGCCGCTGGCGCTGCTCGCGCTGGTGCTCTACCCATTGGTGTGGCTGCTGCTGCTGCCGTTCCGCCTGCTGGGCATGCTCGTGGAGGGTGTATTCGAATTCCTGCGCGGCCTGATCCTGCTGCCCGCGCGCCTCCTGCGCGGTCGGCCGCTGGCCTGAGCGCAGCGCCGCGCTCAGGTCCCTTGATCAGCGCTTCGTCCACCCATGCAGGAGCGCTCCATGATCCAGCGATTCGACGTCGGCGCCCGTCTGTCCGAGATGGCGATCCACAACGGCACGATCTATCTGGCCGGTCAGGTGCCCGACACCGCCGAGCTGGACATCGCTGGACAAACCGCCGAAGTGCTGGCATCGATCGACGCGCTGCTGGCGCGCGCGGGCAGCGACAAGTCGAAGATCCTGCATGCGCAGATCTTCCTCGCCGACCTCGCCGATTTCCCCGGCATGAACGCGGTATGGGACGCGTGGGTGCCCACCGGGCACGCGCCCACCCGCGCCACCGTGCAGGCACAACTCGCCCGCCCGCAGTGGCGAATCGAGATCGTGGTAACCGCCGCAGCCTGACGCCCGCGCACGGGGCGGGGCTTCCACTTCACCCGGCGTCGATCACCATAGGGCGGGCCTTCGGCCCGCCGCCCGGCGTACGCGTCACCCGCAATCACCACGTATGGCGGGCCTTCGGCCCGCTGCTCCGAATTCCGCTCAGCGTCCCGCCGCCGCAGCCGGCTTCGCCTCGAGCAACCACCGCCGCAGCCACGCATCCATCTCGGTATAGAAAAACCGACTGTTCTCGCCGGCGAGGATCCAGTGGTTCTCTTCGGGGAACACGATCAGCCGGCTCTCGACCTGCTGCCGCTGCAACGCGCTCCAGTATTCCAGCGTGTTGTTCAACGGCACCCGGTAATCGCGCTCGCCGATCGTGACCAGCACCGGGGTCTTGAACTTCGCCGCGAAGGCGATCGGATTCTGCTCGGTCCAGCCCTTGAGGCCTTCCCAATGCGGGCCACCCATCGTGACCTCGCGACCGAAGATGCTGTCGCTGGTGCCCCATTGCGAGGCGAGGTTGACCAAACCCGCGTGGCTGACCAGGCAGCGATAGCGCGTGGTCGAGGCCTGCATCCAGTTGGCCAGATGGCCACCGTAGCTTGCGCCGCCCGCGCACTGCCGCTCGCCGTCGATGAACGCAAACTTCGCGATCGCGGCGTCCGCGCCGGCATTGATGTCGTTGGCCGGGCCGATCAGCGGATCGCCCTGGATGCTCTGCGCGTAGGCCTCGCCGAAGCCGGTCGAGCCGCGGTAGTTGCTCAGCAGCACGACGAAGTCGCCACCAGCGATCAAGTGGTAGTTCCAGCGGATGAAGAACTGATCGCGCCACATGATGTGCGGGCCGCCGTGCATGAGCACGTACAGCGGATATTTCTTCGTCGGATTGAAGCCGGCCGGACGCAGCAGCATGTGGTGCACGCGATCGCCGCGCTCATTGGTGGTCCAGAAGTGCTCGACCGGCGGCAGGTCCAGGGCGCTGGCCGTCGCCGCGTTGAATGCGGTGAGTGCCCGATGGGTGCCGCTGGCCGGATCGATGCGCACCAGTTCCTGCGGTTCGC
>JANOEA010000467.1:0-3534 GCA_031412975.1 Pseudomonadota bacterium
GTGCTCAAGGGTCCGGCAACGCTGCTGTTCGGCAGCGGTGCCATCGGTGGCGTGGTCAACATCGTCGATGGCCGGATTCCGAACAGTCCGGTCGAAGGCATCGGCGGCCGCGTCGAGCTGCGCGGCGGCGGCGCCAACAACGAGCGCTCCGGCGTGGGGCGGATCGACGCCGGCAACGGCAGTTTCGCGCTGCACGCGGACTACCTGCGGCGCAGCGGCGACAACTTCGATGCCGCCGGCGGCGGCGAGTTGGACAATACGCAGACCGAGGTCGACAGCCGCGCGCTCGGCGTCGCCTGGACTGGCGAGCGTGGACATCTCGGGGTGTCCCTGTCGCGCTACGAGAATCGCTACGGCATTCCGCCCGAAGAAGACGACGATGGGGACGACACCAGCGACGTTGCGCTGGCCAAGAGCGGCGAAGGCGAGATAGAACTGGACATGGAACAGGATCGGGTCGATCTGGACGGCCTGCTGCGCGATCCGTTCGCGGGCTTCGAGTCGCTCGGCTTGCGCATCGGCCACAACGATTACGAACACGCCGAAATCATCCTCGATTCCGGCGCGGTCGGCACTCGCTTTCTGAATGAGGCGACCGAAGGTCGGCTCGAGGCAGTGCATGCACCGCTCGGCGCCTGGCGCGGCGTGATCGGCGTGCAGTCCAGCCGCCGCGATTTCGAGGCGATCGGCGACGAGGCCTTCGTGCCCCCCTCGGTCACCCGCGACACCGGCGTGTTCGTGGTCGAGCGCGCGGAGTTCGAGCCGTTCACCATCGAACTGGGTGCGCGTTTCGACAGCCAGGACATCGACCTCGATGGCGGCGGCGGCAGCGACCACGACGCCTTCAGCGTCTCGGCCGCCGGGCAGTGGAAATTCAGCGACAGCTGGCATGCCACGCTCAACCTCGATCGCGCGCAGCGCGCGCCGCAGGCCGAGGAGCTGTACTCGGACGGGCCGCACGAAGCCACCGGCAGTTTCGAGATCGGCGACCCCGACCTCGACGTCGAAACCTCGAACCAGGTCGAGCTGGGGCTGCATTGGCACGCGGGAACCATCGAGGCGAAACTCGCCGGCTACTACAACCGCTTCGACGACTTCATCTATCTCGTCGACACCGGCGAGGTGGAGGACGATTTGCCGGTCCGCCAGTGGACGCAGGACGACGCGCGCTTCTTCGGCTTCGAGGGCGAGCTGAAGGCACAGCTGGCCGACACCGCGTTCGGACGCTTCGATGCGCGGGTATTCGGCGACAGCGTGCGCGGCAACCTGCGCGATGGCGGCGAACTGCCGCGCATCGCACCCGCGCGCGTCGGTGCCTCGCTGGACTGGTCGTACGACCGCTGGCGCGCCGGGGTTGGCGCGATCCGCCATGCCGAGCAGGATCGGGTCGCCGAGCTGGAAAGCCCCACGTCAGGCTACACGTTGGTCGACGCCAACCTGTCGTATGCGTTCAAGGTGGCAGCGTCCGACTGGGAGCTGTTCGCGGTCGGCCGCAATCTGACCGATCGCAGCGCGCGCATCCACACCTCCCTGCTCAAGGACCGCGCGCCACTGCCCGGCCGCGGGATCGCGATCGGAGTGCGCGCGTACTTCTGAGTCGCCGGACCGATCGCCGGCCTGCTGCAGCCGGCCAGCGGCGCCACGCGCCCGGATCGCCCGGCCCCTGACCGCTGCCCCCGGGTTGTGCCAGAATTGCGGCGTCAGGCAACGTCGTGAGGGGGGCGTCGCCAGCGTTGTCCTTTCCCCGGCGGCCGCTGCGCTGCAGTCCATTCGGGTGAACCTGCGATGCTGCTGGAAGAGCGCAAGGTCGACATAGGAAGCCTTGTCCTCGGCATGTACGTATGCCGGCTGGATCGGCCGTGGACCGAGACGCCGTTTCCGCTGCAGGGCTTTCTCGTCGAGTCGCCCAGCGACATCGAAACGCTGCGCCGCTATTGCAGCCATGTCTACGTCGACGTCGAGAAGTGCATCGACCGCACCGAGCGCGGCATGCTGCTGCGGCTGGGCTATCGCAGCGAGCGCGCGGGACGGCCGCGGCTGCCGGATCCCGCCCCGTATCGCAACAGCGTGGCGATCGCCGAGGAGCTGCCTCGCGCCCACGTCGCCTGGGAAACCGTGCGCGAATTCGCCAACCGCTGCATCGACGATATCCGCAGCGGACGCCCGGTATCGGTGGAGGAACTCGGCGCCACCATGGAGCCGATCGTGGCCAGCGTGGTGCGCAACGCAGATGCGTTCTTCTGGCTGGAAGCGTTGCGCAAGCGCGATCCCTACGCATACAGCCACGCGATCGACTGCTGCGCACTGGCGACCACCTTCGGTCGCCAGCTGGGTTTCCCGCGCGAACTGCTGATCGACCTGGCCAGCGGTGGGCTGCTGATGGACATCGGGATGGCGGCCCTGCCCGACGGCCTGTGCAACCGAGCGGGTCCGTTGGACGATAGCCAACGCACGCTGATGCGCGAACACATCGGCTTCAGCATCGCGCGGCTCGATGCCTCCGGGCTGGGCAATGCCGAACTGGTGGAGATGATCCACAACCACCACGAGCGACACGACGGCAGCGGCTATCCCGCCGGCAATGAGGGCCTCGGCATTCCGCTGAGCGGCCGCATCCTCGGCGTGGTCGACACCTTCGATGCAATGTGCAGCGAGCGCCCGCACCAGGCGGCGATGTCCAAGCACCATGCGCTGCAGGTGCTGTACAAGGAGCGCGACAAGCTGTTCCAGGGCGAGCTGATCGAACAGTTCAGCCAGTGCCTCGGCGTGTACCCGACCGGGTCGCTGGTCGAACTGTCGTCCGGCGAGGTTGCGGTGGTGATGGCGCAGAACCCGGCGCGTCGATTGTTTCCACGAGTCACCGTGCTCACGCGGCCGGACAAGTCGGTCGATGCGGCGTTTCGGCAGCTCGACCTGTGGTCGGAGTCGGTCGCGGCCGGCGGCCGCCTTTCGGTGGCCAAGGCGCTCGCCCCGGGCGCCTATGGCCTCGACCTCGCGGCGTACTTCCTGTGACGGCGCGCACCACACGGCACGCGCCGATGAACAACCGCAACGAGTTCCTCGCCGAGACCGAACGCGCGATCGCCGACGGGACTGCTGGCGCACTGGTCGGCATGCTGCATGTCCACCTGCGCCGCGTGCGCCAGTTGGCGGTGGCGCTCGGTCATGCGCTCGCGGCGGCGGTGCCCGACGCAGTCGAGCTGCGACTGACCGAAGTGCTGCGCGCATCCGACCGCGTCTGCCGCATCGGCGAGCACGATTTCCTGGTGTTGATCCCCAACCTGCTCAGCCCCGGGCACGCCGAGCTCGCAGCACAGCGGCTGCTGCGCGAATTCGAGCGGCCGGTGGTGGTCATGGATCGCCCGCTCGCGATCGCGGTGGCGATCGGACTCGCATGGACGCCCGAGCATGCGCAGACCGCCGATGGACTGTCGCGTCGCGCGACGGCCGCGGTGGATGCCGCACTGGCGGTCGGCAGCCGCCTGTCGCTGGCCACCGGCGCGCCGGAAGATGCGCTGCTGGTCGATGATCTGC
>JANOEA010000468.1:0-6007 GCA_031412975.1 Pseudomonadota bacterium
AGGTCATCGTGCCGGTCTACAACGGCGTCGATGCGCTGGCTGCGTGCCTCGCTGCACTCGCAGCTTGCGTGCCGGATGCCGCGCGCGTGCAGCTGGTCGACGATGCCTCGCCGGATCCGCGCGTGGCCGGCCTGCTCGAGCAGTTCAAGGCAGGCGCACGCTGCGCGGTGCAGCTGCATACGCAGCCGAGCAACCGCGGATTCGTGGCGACCGTCAACGCCGCGATCGCGCGCGCCGCGGGCGATGTGGTCCTGCTCAACGCCGACACCATCGTCACCGCCGGCTGGCTCGAGCGCATGGCCGCCTGCGCCGCCAGCGACCCGCGGATCGGCACCGCGACGCCGTGGTCGAACAATGCCGAGATCTGCTCGATTCCGGACTTCTGCGTGGCCAATCCGCTGCCGGGCGATCCCGAATCCGTGGCAAGGGCATGCCGCGACGCCGGACCTCCGGGCTTTCCGGAGCTGCCCACCGCGGTGGGCTTCTGCATGTACATCCGCCGCGCGACCCTCGAGGCGGTCGGCGATTTCGACGTCGCGACCTTCGGCCGCGGCTACGGCGAAGAAAACGACTTCTGCCGTCGTGCCGCGGGCCACGGCTGGCGCAACGTGCTGTGCGACGACACCTTCGTGGGCCATCGCGGCGGCGCATCGTTCGCCGGCACCGGGCACGCCCCGGGCGGGGCCAACCTCGCCCGTCTGGTCGCGCGTTACCCCGGCTACAATGCGCTGGTCGCGGATTTCATCGCGCGCGATCCACTGGCACCACTGCGCGCGCGGATCGCCGCCCGCCTGCAACCCGGAGTCGCCTCGTCTTGACCGATGCCCTGCCATTCACCGGCGAGCGCTTCACGCCCGAATGCGTGCGCGAGATCTGGTACGAGCACTGGCACCGCTACGCGTTCGCGCTGCCGTTCGCGCGCGGCAAGCGCGTGCTCGACGCGGCCTGCGGCGAAGGCTATGGGTCCGCGCTGCTCGCCGGTTCCGCGACCAGCGTGCTCGGTATCGACCTCGCGCCCGCAGCGCTCGAGCACGCGCGCGTACGCTACGCCGCACAGGCCAACCTGCACTTCGAGGCGGGCGATGTCACCGCGCTGGATGCGCTGCCCGCCGCGAGCTTCGACCTGATCGTGTCGCTCGAAACCCTCGAGCACGTGCATGCGCAGGAAGCGATGATCGCCGGCTTCGAGCGCCTGCTCGCGCCGGGCGGCCTGCTGCTGCTGTCCTCGCCCGACAAGCGCACCTACAGCGACGCCACCGGCTTCCGCAACGAGCATCACGTGCGCGAGCTGTATCGCGAGCAGCTGCTCGACCTGCTCGCGCCGCATTTCCCCGCGGTGCGCCTGTACGGGCAGAAGCTGCTGTTCGCTTCGGCGATCTGGAGCCTCGATCAAGCGCCGACCATCGCGGCCGCCAGCACCGCGGGCGCGAGTCCGCATGATCTGCGCGATGGCCTGGCCTACGACCCGCTGTATTTCATCGCGCTGTGCGCGCGCGAATCGCGCGATCTGCCGGATGCCTCGCGCGGTTTGCTGTCGCTGTTCGGCGATGCCGCGCAGTCGGTGTATCGCCATTACGAACACGAGATCCGCAAGAACATCGACGCCGGTGGCGTGCTGGCCGATCTCGAGGCTCGCCTGGCGAGCGCCGAAGCCCGCGCGCTGGCCGCCGAAACGCGCACTGCCGCGCCCGTGGATGAGGTCGACAACGCGTCGCGCGGCGGCCTGTGGTCACGCCTGTTCAATCATCGCAGCCGCTGAGCAAGACATGGATTTCCAGATCGATTTCGGCAACTTCAACGTCGGTCCGCGTCCCCCTGGGCCTTTGTTCGCGGCGGCCTCCGGCATCGTGATGTCGCTGGGGCCGGACGAATGCATCTATCGCCTGCGCGCCGACGGCAGCCAGCACGTCATGACCCACCAGGTGTTCGAGGCGCTGCATCTGTGCCGCGCATTCCGCAGCCTCGACGAGCATGCGGCAGTGGTCGCGCAAGGCGTGCAGGGCATGGCCGGTCGCACCGACGTGGTGCGCCAGGTGCTCGATAATCTCGTCGCGCGGCAGCTGATGCTGTCCGGCGAGGGTTACCTGGCCGCGCTCGCGCAGGATGCCGATGCGAATCCGGCCCCGCTGCGCGCGGTGTTCATCCGCGCCAACGATCGGCCGACGGGCCTGCGTGCGCTGGCTGCCGACCTGCTGGCCAACGAGTTGGCCCATCGCGCCGGGCACCGTTACGTGGTGCTCGATGAGTCGCGCGATGCGGCGAACCTGCGCAGCAATGCCGAGACCCTCGCGCGTTTTGCGCAGGACGCCGGCGTGCGGGTCGATCACTTCGATGCGAACCGCTGGCGCGCGACCCTCGATCGCCTCGTACGCGCGCGTCCTGAAGCCGGCGACAGCCTGCGCTGGCTGCTCGCGCGCGAGCCCGATGCGACCCCTCGCTTGGGCGACGGCACCGCGCGTAACCTCGCCACGCTGCTCGGCGCCGGCGCGCGCATTGCGCTGATCGACGACCAGACCCGCCTGCCGCTGCGCAGCGCGCCCGACGCGATGGCCGGCCTCGATCTTGCGACGGGTTCCGCAATGCCGGTGCGTTTCTACGACGACGTGCAAGCGGCGCTGGCCGCGGGCACCGAGGTTGCGGGCGATCCTTTCAATGCGCAGCTGGACTGGTGCGGCCAGAGCCTCGGCCACTTGCTTGCACGCAACCCGCAGCTGATGCCCGACCGCACGGCGCTGGCCGGCGTCGAGCCCGCCAGCCTGCCGCACCTGGATGCAGGCAGCCATATCGCGAGCACCATCAACGGTGTGCGTGGCGATGCGGCAGGCGCGGGGCGCGACTGGCTGTTCCTGCTCGAGGGCGACAGTCGGGTGCAATTCTGGAGCGATCGCGAGCGCTACCTGCGCCACCTCGATGGCGCCAGTGTGTGGTTCGGTCCGCGCCGCCCGCGCCTGCTCGATCAGGCGCAGCATGCGCCGTTCCTGCTCGATGCGAGCAGGATGTCGCCGCCGACCCTGCCCGACGCCGCGCGCGGCGACCTGCTGGCCGGCATGCTGACGCGCGCGATGTGGCCACACAGCGTGGTATTGCACAGCGCTTGCACGCTGGGGCACCAGGGCCAACCGGGCCCGCGCCGCCCAGGTTCCGCGGGGCAGGCCGATACGCCGGGTCTCGCGTCGCTGCTGACCGACCTGTTGTCGTCGCGCCTGGACGACATCCGCGCCGAGTCGCCCACGCGCCGCCTGCGCAGCGTGGCCAACACGATCGGCGATCTCGCAGCGGCCTCACCGGCCAAGCGCGCCGACATGCTGGCCGAGTATCTCGCCTTCGCACGCTCCGACCTCGTCGCGCGCCTGCAGGCTTCGTTCCTCGCCGCGGAGGATCCGCCGGTCTATTGGCAGGCCGACGTGCGCGAGCTGATCACGGTCAACGGGCGTGCGTTGACCGACGGTGGCGCACCGCGCCTCGACGGGTGGCCCGAGTCGCTCGACACGCCGCAGTCGTGCGCCGACCGCTTCGCGCGCGAGCTGGATCGCTTCGCGGTTGCGCTCGATGCGTGGCCGGCTGTGTGGCAGCACGCTCTCGAGCAGGGCCCGCGCCTGCTCGATGCCTGAGTCGCTCCCGATGGGCGCGCAGCTGTCGGCGATCGTGGTCGCGCACGACAGTGGTGCGGTGCTCGGCGAATGCGTGCGCCGCCTGCTGGCGGCTTCCGGCGTGTGCGAAGTGCTGGTGGTCGACAATGGATCGTCGGATGGCGCGGTCGCCGCGCTGGGGTCCGACCCGCGCCTGCGGTTGCTGCGCAATGCGCACAACCCGGGCTTCGCGGTGGCCTGCAACCAGGGCGCTCGCGAAGCCGGTGGCGCGGTGCTCGCCTTCGTCAATCCGGATTGTTTCGTCGCGCTCGATACGCTTTCGCGGATGCTCGCGATCCTCGCGGCGACCTCGGACATCGGCCTGCTCGGTGCCGACGTGCGCAATGCGCAGGGACAGCCCGAAGCAGCCGCGCGGCGTCGCGATCCGACCCTCATGCGCGCATTCCGGCATGCGCTGGGTGCCGCCGACGCGCTGCATCTGCCGGCGAACGCCGCGCAGGCGGTGCTGGATGTCGATGCGACCTCGGGTGCGCTGATGCTGCTGCCGCGCGCTGTGTTCATGCAGGTGGGAGGCTTCGATGAAGGCTACCGCCTGCATGCGGAAGACCTCGATTTGTGTCGTCGCGTGCGTGGCCTTGGATTGCGGGTGGCGGTCGCCGAAGGCGTGCAAGTCACGCACCTGAAGGGCAGCTCGAGCCAGCGGCGCCCGCTGTTCGTGGCGTTCCACAAACATCGTGGACTCGCGCGCTACTGGCTGCGCTGGGGCGCGGGCGGCGGTGCGGCAGGCACCACGCTGGCAGTCGCCGCCGCATGGCTGCGCTTCGCGGTGATAGCGCCCGTAGCGCTGTGGCGGCAAATGCGCGCGCCGTTGGGCGGGCCTTCGCCCCGCCGCCACCGCAACAATCGACGGCACATAGGGCGGGCCTTGGCCCGCCGCTGCGACAACAATGCGATGCTATCGCGCGCGAAGGATGGCGGGCCGAAGGCCCGCCCTACGTGTTGGGTCAATCTTCCGGTCGCGCGATGGATGGCGGGCCGACGGCCCGCCTTAGCGCGACAGCGGCTTGTAGCGCAGCCGGTGCGGCTTGGAGGCCTCGTCGCCGAGACGCCGCTTCTTGTCGGCCTCGTACTCGGTGTAGTTGCCGGGGAAGAACTCGACGTGCGAGTCGCCCTCGAAGGCGAGGATGTGGGTGCAGATGCGATCGAGGAACCAGCGATCATGCGAGATCACCACCGCGCTGCCCGGGAACTCCAGCATCGCCTCTTCCAGCGCGCGCAGGGTTTCGACGTCGAGGTCATTGGAGGGCTCGTCGAGCAGCAGCACGTTGCCGCCTTCCATCAGGGTCTTGGCCAGGTGCAAGCGACCGCGCTCGCCGCCAGACAGCTGGCCGACCAGCTTCTGCTGGTCGGAACCCTTGAAGTTGAAGCGGCCGATGTAGGCGCGCGCGGGCGTGGTGTACTTGCCGACCGTGATCATGTCGGCGCCGCCCGAGATCGCGTGGAACACGTTCTTGTCGGCTTCCAGCGCATCGCGCGACTGGTCGACGTAGGCCAGCTTCACCGTGTGGCCGAGCGCGATCTCGCCCTTGTCGGGCTTTTCCTTGCCGATGATCATCCGGAACAGGGTCGACTTGCCCGCGCCGTTGGGGCCGATGATGCCCACGATCGCACCGGGCGGCACCTTGAACGACAAGTCATCGATCAGCAGGCGGTCGCCGTAGGCTTTCGATACGCCCTTGAACTCGATCACCTGGTCGCCGAGGCGCTCGCCGGGCGGGATGTAGATCTCGTTGGTTTCGTTGCGCGCCTGGTAGTCCTGCGAATTGAGTTCCTCGAAGCGGTTCAGGCGCGCCTTGCCCTTCGACTGCCGGCCCTTGGCCGACTGGCGTACCCATTCGAGCTCGCGCGCGATCGCCTTCTGGCGGGCCTTCTCGGTCGATGCTTCCTGCTTGAGGCGCTCGTCCTTCTGCTCCAGCCAGCTGGTGTAGTTGCCCTTCCACGGAATGCCGCGGCCGCGATCGAGCTCGAGGATCCACTCGGCGGCGTTGTTGAGGAAGTAGCGATCATGGGTGACCGCCACCACGGTGCCCGGATAGCGCTGCAGGAATTGCTCCAGCCACTCGACCGATTCGGCATCCAGATGGTTGGTCGGCTCGTCGAGCAGCAGCATGTCGGGTTTCGACAGCAGCAGGCGACATAGCGCGACGCGACGCTTTTCGCCGCCCGAGAGCTTGTCGATCTTGGCGTCCCACGGCGGCAGGCGCAGCGCATCGGCAGCCTGTTCGAGCTGCTGTTCCATCGCATGGCCGTCGGAGGCCTGGATGATCGCCTCCAGCCGCGCCTGCTCGGAGGCGAGCTTGTCGAAATCCGCGTCGGGCTCGGCGTAGGCGGCATAGACCGCCTCGAGCTGTTCCTGC
>JANOEA010000469.1:0-2082 GCA_031412975.1 Pseudomonadota bacterium
CTCAGTGCGTTGCCGACCCAGATAACGGCGAACCAGCGCATGAACCAGGTAAAGCAGCGGGATCATCGCCACAGCGGCCAGCATCTTGTAGCCGTAGTTCACCGTGCCCACAGCCAGGAACCGGGACATCGGCCAGTGCTGCGGGCCAAGCACGAACGCAACGTACAGCACGATGAAGCTGTCGAACAGCTGCGAGACCAGGGTCGATCCGGTCGCGCGCAGCCACACCATGCGCTCGCCGGTGATCCGCCGCACGCGATGGTAGATGCTCACGTCGACCAGCTGGCCGACCAGGAACGCCACCACCGAACCTGCGATCGTCCACAGCCCCTGGCCGAAGATCGCGGCAAATGCGACCTGCATGTCGTCCACGCCCTGCGCCTGGCCGGCCGCGACCCAGAACGAGGCCGGTGCGAGGTGGATCGCGGTGAACGCGAAGCCGAACGCGTAGACGATCAATGCGACCGCCAGCCACGAGATGAAACGCACGCCGCGGCGGCCGAAGAACTCGTTGATGATGTCGGTCATCAGGAACACCACCGGCCACAGCAGCACGCCCGCGGTGAAGTTGAGCGTGCCGCTGATGCCGTAGAGGTTCCAGCCGATCTCGTCGATGCCCAGGGTGGGCTCGAGCGCGAACACCTTGACCCCGATGAACTCGGCCATCAGGGCATTGCAGATGAAGAACGCCGCCAGCACCACGAACAGGCGCTGGGTGCGATGGCTGTCGGCGGGATTCGCTTCCGTCGCGTCCTGCATGGGCTGGGTCATTTGCGCGGATTGGCGAAGTGGATCGGGTCGGGCGCGATCGCGCCGCCGGAGATGATGAAGGCCATTGCCTGGTCCATGCTCCAGTCGGTTTGGGTCAGGTCATCGACCGCCACCACCTCGAGGTAGCCCGAGGTCGGGTTCGGCGTCGTCGGCACGTACACCGCGGCGTATTCGCGTCCGTCGGCTGCATTGGTGAATACGCGCGTGACCAGGCCGACCACTTTCATGCCCGCGTGTGGGAAGTCGATCAGCACCACGCGCTGCGCGCCGTCGGGTTTGGTCTGCATGATCTCGAGCAGCTTCTTGGCGCCGCCGTAGATGGTCTGCGCGAGCGGAATGCGCGCGATCAGCGCCTCGATCGCGGCCAGCAGCCGTTGGCCGAATACGCGCGTGGCCAGCAGGCCGACGAGATAGATCAGCAGCAGGGTCGCGACCAGCGCGAAGGTCGACTGCACCCATTCGGCGCCGAGCCACCCGGTGGTGGCCGGAAACGCGCGCGTGAGCTGCTGCGAGAGCGCGGCGATCCACGGCGAGGACAGTCCCGACAACAGCCCGAACACGAACTTGAACACCACGAAGGTCAGCCACAGCGGCAACAGGGTCAGCAGCCCGGTGATCAGGTAGCGCTGGATGCGCAGGCGCTGGGCGAGCGAACGGCGGTGGGTAACGGTCATTGCGCGATGGTGCCGGATTCGGTCGTGGGCGGCCAGTCGCAGGCGTTCGTCGCGCCGCCGCCGCGGGTGGCAGGTTGTCGGGCGCGATCTCGCGCCGGGCCCGAAAGCCAGGGTCATGGCTGGTGAATTCCGGATTCCAATCGTCGCTGCGATCGGCGCCGGGCCGTTGTTCGCGAATGCGGTGCCTGAGTCAGCCGGGCTAGACTCGGCCGTAACCTGCATGCGGTGCACTTAATGGCGAACCTTGTGATCGTGGCCGTGGTCGGCCTGCCAGGAGCGGGCAAGTCGACCCTGGCCACGCATCTGCAACACACCTTCGGCCTGCGTCGCGTGTGCCGCGATACGCTGCGCGCGGCGATGTTCCCGCGCTGCCGCTACACGCCGACCGAAAAGCGCGCCGCGTTCCGCGCCGTGCTGTTGGCCGCCGAGGTCAATCTTGCGCTCGGCGAATCGACCGTGCTGGATGGCATGACCCTGACGCGCGGGCGCGATCGAGAAAAACTCGCCGACATGGCCGCGCGCCTGGGTGCCCAGCTGGTGCTGCTGTGGCTCGACGTGCCGTTGGCGCTGGCGCGCTCACGGATTGCAGCCGAGGCGCCCGGGCATCCTGCCGGCGACCGCGAAGCTGCGCTGGTCG
>JANOEA010000470.1:0-1637 GCA_031412975.1 Pseudomonadota bacterium
TTAAGTTTTAACGCTTCCACTAGCTGATAAGCCGCTTTATCGCGTTCAATCTGAGCCATGGCGCGACCCGTTTCATATTTGTCTCCGGCACTACTTTTTTCTTCTGCGTTGGCAGCACCTTGAGCATGCCACATAGCCTGCCTGGATGTTTCCATGCGCTTTTCAACATATTCGAAACAGGCGGCCAAAAGCTTGGCTTTGAAGGTTTCAGCAGTATTCAAATGCCTAAAATCGTTTTCAACCTGGAATACCCCGTTTTGCTGATTGGAATTTGCTTGCCATCTCTTAAAATAGCCAGATGGCTCTCTTTTTGATATGGTTCAATTTTGGTAATCTGCTGAATGTGCAAAATATATGAGCGATGAACCCGCACAAATTGAGTGGGGTCACCCGTGCGACAGGGTCACCACCATGTCCTGCTGCTCGATCAGGTCCTCCAGCGTGAGATTGGAATGGTCCTGGATGATCTCCGTGCGACGAGCGTCGCCGTAGCTGTCCTTGATGCTGAGCAGTTCGGCGCGAATGACCTGCAGCAGTCTTTCGGGACGCGCGATGATGTCGCCCAGATCCTGGATCTGCACCAGCAGCTCGCGGTACTCCGCGCCGATCTTGTCCTGCTCGAGTCCGGTGAGGCGATGCAGGCGCAGATCGAGAATGGCCTGTGCCTGCACGTCGGACAGACGGTAGCCGGCGCCGGATTCGACGAGACCCAGATCGTCCGACAGATCAGCGGGTCGCGTCGCAATTGCGCCTGCACGGGCCAGCATTTCCGGAACCGCTCCCGCCGGCCAGGTTCGCGCCATCAGGGCAATTTTGGCTTCCGCCGGCGCCGCCGCAGCCTTTATCAACGCAATCACGTCGTCGATGTTGGCAAGCGCCACGGTCTGGCCTTCGAGAATGTGGGCGCGATCGCGTGCCTTGCGCAGGTCGAAGATGGTCCTGCGGGTCACGATCTCGCGGCGATGGCGCAGGAAGGCTTCCAGCATCTCCTTGAGACTTAGCAGCTTCGGCTGGCCATCCTGCAGGGCCACCATGTTGATCCCGAACACGGACTCCATCGGCGTCTGCTTGAAGAGATTGTTGACGACGATGTCCGCCACTTCACCGCGCTTCAGCTCGATCACCATCCGCATGCCGTCCTTGTCGGATTCGTCGCGGAGTTCGGAGATGCCGTCGATGTCCTTGTTGCGCACCAGGTCGGCAATGCGCTCCAGCAGGCGTGCCTTGTTCACCTGGTAGGGCAGCTCGGTGACGATGATCGCCTGCCGGCCCTTGTCGTCCTCTTCGATCTGCGTACGCGCCCGCATGTACACCCGGCCACGCCCGGTGTGATAGGCGAGCGCAATCTCCTGGGTGCCGTTGATGATGCCCGCGGTAGGAAAATCGGGACCCGGCACGTACTGCATGAGCGCCGTGAGATTGAGGTCGGGGTTGTCGATCAGCGCCACGCAGGCGTTGATGATCTCCCCGAGATTGTGCGGCGGAATGTTGGTCGCCATGCCGACCGCGATACCGGACGAACCGTTGACCAGCAGATTCGGAATCCGCGTGGGCAGGACGGTGGGTTCGGAATCGGATTCGTCGTAGTTCGGCTTGAAATCGACCGTTTCCTTGTCGATGTCGGCCAGCAGCTCGTG
>JANOEA010000471.1:0-2593 GCA_031412975.1 Pseudomonadota bacterium
GCGCGCGCCGCCGGAGAGTTCGGCAGCACCGAGATCACGTAGCGTCCACCTCGTCGATCGATCGTCCCGGGATCGCGAGGATGTCGGCGGGCGCGACGTCGGCGATGATCGCTGCGCGCCGCTGGTCGGCGTCCAGCGACGCCAGCAGTTCCCGCCCGAGGTCTTCCTCCGCCGCAAGCACCCGCGTCCCCGCACGCTCACCGTGAGGAACCCGTGCCGGGTTGGACCCGAGGAACGCCGGCGTGACGGCGGTTTGCTGGTTTACGCCGGTGAAATTCAGCGCGACATGATGACCCTCGATCTTCCATGCCCACGGCTGCGCATCGGCGCCGGCATCGGGCTGGCCAAACACGACGATGGAATACGCCAGCGGGTCGCGGAGCCCCGGCCGCGCGCCCTTCTCGATCTCGATCAGCAGCGTTTCCAGCGCCATGATCTCTTCGACCTTGTTCGCACCCGTCGACGACAGCGCACTGCGTATCAGCTCGCGGGCCGCGGCGCGCTGCGAGCCGTCCATCGCCTTGAATGCGACGCCGATGCGTTCGCGCGGCACGTAATGCCAGTCCATGCGCCCCTGGGCCTCGAACGGCAGGGCCGCCTGCGCGCGCTGCTCGGGTGTGTGCGCGTCGAGGAATTTGATCGCGGCTGCCGCCATGCGCGCCGCGGCCGCGGAGTCCCCCTCGTTTGGCGCGGCCGCGGCCGGGCTGGAAGCGGCGGCTGCAACGGCGACGGCGAGCGCGAGCGCGGGAAGGCTCATGGTTCAGCTCCAGGTTGAGGGTCAGCGGCGGGCGAGTGTCGTGGGCGAATCGACGAGGGCCAGCATGCAAGACGCGCGCTCGACGCCCGGTGGGCGATCGCGAATGCAAGCCAACGCGAATCGGATTGCAGGCGAATACGGCCCCGACCCGGATTGCCCGGATTGGCAACCGTGCATCGTGGCTGTCCGCATCGTGGCTGTCCCCGATTGCTGCACCCGTTTCGTCGGTTTCTGCGCGTCGTCTGAAAGCCTGGGTGTCCTCGTTTCGTCGTTCGTTTCGTCGCGCAGGGCTTTCCTACTCGACGCGCTTGAACTCGATCACCGCCGGGCCCTGGTGCAGGGTCACGCTGGTCACTGCGCCCGAATCCAGCGCAAAGCTCAGCGTGGCATCGACAGCGGTCAGGAAGAACTTGCTTGGCGATTCGGCGAACAGGTCGAAGGCCGGCTGACCGTCGAGCTGGGTCTTCAACTGCTCGCCATCGAGAAACACCTTCATGTTCATGCCGCTGCTGCGATAGGTGCCGGCCAACCGCTGCAACTGTTCGCGCGGCAACGTGATCGAAGCGCGCGCGCTCGGCAGGGGTTCATCGGTCAGCAGCGACACCACGCCCTCGCCCTCGCCGTCCGGATACATGCGCATGCCGGTGATCTTGCCGCTGGCGTCGCGTTCGAGCTTGAACCAGTTGCGGCTGCCCTCGAAGAAGTAGGTGTCGGTCGCGGTGGGTATCAACGGGGATGCCGAACCACCCGTGCGCTGCGATGTCAGCTTGCCGTCGACCACGCGCAGCACACGCGTGGTGTCGCCATCGATGCGGTAGACGCCTTGCGCGTCTTTGAGCGTTTCTGCGCTGACTTCGATCGGCTTGGCCTGCGGATACGGATCGCCGAGCGCGTAGGCGCCCAGCACCATGGCCAGCTCCGCGGAATCGCCCATGCCCTTGTTGCTGACGTCGGCGTTCCGCAACACGACCACGCTCAACTGGGCATCCGGCACGTACATCAGGTGCGAGGAGAAACCGGGAATGCCGCCGCCGTGCTGCAGCAGTTCATGACCGCGAAGCGTGCTGCGCTCAATGCCGAAGCCGTACTTCGCCTCGATCGCCTGACCGGTGGGTGTGATCATCGCCGCGTAAGACGCCGGCGAAAGCACCTTGCCGCCGTGCAAGGCACGATTCCAGCGATGCAGATCGTCGACCGTAGACACCAGCGCGCCGCCCGCATGCGGCTGGGTCATGCTGAGAAAAGCGGCGGGTGCGACCTGCTCGTTCCTGAATGTGTAGCCACGCGACATGCCGGCGATCAGCGCGTCGTCGGCGCCATGGACCGTGTGCTTGAGACCACTGGGCGTCAGCACCGATTCGGTCAGGTAAGCGTGCCAGGACTTGCCGCTGGCCGCCTCGATCAGCGCGCCGACCAGCACATAACCCGAGTTGTTGTAGGCCCATTTCTCGCCCGGTGCAAAGTCCACCGGCTGATCCTTGAACGTGGCGACCAGCGCCGCGGTGCTCAAGTCCTGGCGGATCGGCCCGTCCATGATGCCGGCGATATCGGTGTAGCTCTTGATGCCCGAGGTGTGGTCGAGCAATTGGCGCACGGTGATGTTGGCGCCATTCGGGTAGTCGGGCAGGAATTTCGACAGCGGATCGTCGAGACCGACCTTGCCGGATTCGATCAGTTTGAGCAGGCCGGCGGCCGCGAACTGCTTGGTCACCGAGCCAATGCGGAATGACTGCTCGGGCGCCAGAGGCACCTTGAGCTCGACACTGGCGAGACCTCGCGCACCGCGATAGATGACCTCGTCGCCGCGGGCGACCAGCACGGCGGCACCGGGGCCGT
>JANOEA010000472.1:0-7698 GCA_031412975.1 Pseudomonadota bacterium
GCCAACATGATGATGCTCGCGGTGGTCTGTAACTGCGTGTGCTTGTAGAGCTGGTTTAGCACCACTTCAGGCTCTTCGCCGCGGCGCAATTCGATGACGATCCGCATCCCGTCCTTGTCGGACTCATCGCGCAGGTCCGGGCCGATGCCCTCGATGCGCTTCTCCTTGACCAGGTCGGCGATCTGGGTAATCAGCCGCGACTTGTTCACCTGGTAGGGAATCTCGGTGACGATGATCGCTTCGCGGTTGTCGTCGTCGGTCTCGATGTCGCACTTGGCGCGGATCTTGATCCGCCCGCGACCGGTGCGGTACGCCTCGACCACGCCCGCGATGCCGTTGATCATGCCGGCGGTGGGAAAGTCCGGACCCGGCACGATCTCCATCAGCTGCTCGACCGTGAGTTCCGGATTGTCGATCAACGCCACCGTGGCGTCGATGATCTCGCTGACGTTGTGCGGCGGGATGTTGGTCGCCATGCCGACCGCGATGCCGGCCGAGCCGTTGACCAAAAGGTTCGGGATGCGCGAGGGCAGCACCGTCGGCTCGAGTTCCTTCTCGTCGTAGTTGGGCTGGAAATCGACCGTGTCCTTGTCGATGTCGGCGAGCAGTTCGGCGGCGAGTTTCTCCAGCCGGCATTCGGTGTAGCGCATCGCCGCTGCGTTGTCGCCGTCGACCGAGCCGAAGTTGCCCTGGCCGTCGACCAGCGGGTAGCGCATCGAGAAGTCCTGCGCCATGCGAACCAGCGCGTCGTAGATCGCCGAATCGCCGTGCGGATGGAACTTGCCCATCACCTCGCCGACGATGCGCGCGCACTTCACGTACGGGCGATTCCAGACGTTGTTGGACTCCTGCATCGCGTAGAAAATGCGCCGATGCACGGGCTTGAGCCCGTCGCGGACATCGGGCAGCGCACGCCCGACAATCACGCTCATCGCATAGTCGAGATAACTCTGCCGGACCTCGTCCTCGATGTTGACCTTGAGGACTTCTTTGGCGAACTCTGACATTCAGCAATTCCGTTGACTTTCAGCAGCTTGGTGCCTGGCCGGGAGGGGCTGGCAGGGGGCCGCGCAAGGGCGGAATCTTACCACGCGCGCGGTGCCTTCCGGAGCCCTGCAAGGCACTCTCGGACAGGCTTCTGGCGCGTTTTGGAAAAGCCCGGATGCGACCGCTGCGAGCGGCCGCAATCGCGGACGCGGCGGCAGCCGCTTACTGCCTGGAAACCGTGCCGAAAACCGCGGCCATGCGCGCGGTGTCCGGCTGCTCGATCACGCCGCGTTCGGTCACGAGCGCATCGATCAGCGCCGCGGGCGTAACGTCGAACACCGGATTCCAGGCCTCCACGCCGTCGGCCACGGTACGCGTGCCGGCGTAGCCGAGCAGCTCGTCGGAAGTCCGCAATTCGATATGGATATCGGCACCCGTCGCGGTCGCCATGTCGACCGTGCTGGAGGGGGCCACCACCATCACCTTGACCCCGTAGTGGCGCGCGGCGATCGCCAGCTGGCAGGTGCCGATCTTGTTCGCGCTGTCGCCATTGGCGCAGATGCGGTCGGCGCCCACGACAAGCCATTGCACCTGGCCGGTCGAGAACAGATGGGCGCCGGCGCCGTCTGCGATCAGCCTGGCGGGGATGCCGTCGCTGAGCAGCTCCCAGCTGGTCAGGCGCGCACCCTGCAACCAGGGCCGGGTCTCGGTATTGAACACGCGCGAGATCTTCCCCGCGGCCACGCCTGCCCGGATCACGCCGAGCGCGGTGCCGAATCCCGCGGTCGCCAGCGAGCCCGTGTTGCAATGGGTCAGCACGCCGCTGTCGGGCGCGAACAATGCCGCACCCAGCGCGCCCATCCGGCGGTTGGCGGCCAGATCCTCGGCTTCGATCGCACGCGCCTCGGCATCTAGCGCCTCGATCGATGCGCCCGCATCCAGCCGCGCGCCCATCCGGTCGAGCGCCCAGAACAGGTTCACCGCGGTCGGCCGCGAAGCACGCAGCGTGGCGAGCTCGCTGGCCAGCGCCGCACGCGACGGCGCGCCGCCATGCGCGCGCGCGGCCAGCACCACGCCGTAGGCCGCGGCCACGCCGATCGCGGGTGCACCGCGCACCACCAGGTCGGTGATCGCCTGCGCGACTGCCGCAGCCGTACCGCAGTTCATCCACTCGACGCGGCCCGGCAGCACGCGCTGGTCGAGCAGTTCGAGATGGTCGCCGTGCCAGCGGATCGCGCGCACGCGGTCGTAACGTTCGAAATCGATCGGATTCATGCGCGGCACTGGACCCTGGATGATCAATCGCGCCGATTGTCGGCGGTTTCGCGCAACGTTGTCACCCCGCTTGAAGGTGTCAGGCAGACGTCTGCTGCCCCATCCGGCGCAACCAGCGGAAGTGCGAAACCACGCCGGCGACGAACGAGCGATGCTCGCGATAGCGCACGCCGAACTCGCGGCAGGTCTGTTCGACGAGCTTCGACAGCGCCGGATAGTGCACGTGGCACACGCGCGGAAACAGATGGTGCTCGATCTGGTAGTTCAGGCCGCCGAGCAGCCACGCCATCACCCGATTGCCGCGCGAGAAGTTCACGCTCGACTCGACCTGGTGGATCGCCCACGCGTTGTGGACCTCACCCGAACCATCCGGCGCGGGCAGGAACTGAGCTTCCTCGACGCAGTGCGCAAGCTGGAACACCACCGCGAGCAGCACGCCGACCACCGCCATCGACATCACGTAGAACAGTGCGACTACCCAGAACGAGTGCAACCACAGGGGTATGCCGAACGCGAGCGTGAGGAACAGCAGCTTGCCCCCGATCACCCCGACCAGGTCCCAGCCGCGCGGCGGCGGCAGCTTCTGCGGGGTGCCGACGTTGCCCGCGATCAGGTCGCGGAAATCGCCGTACAGTTGCCAGCGCACCGCCATGATCCCGTACAGGAACCACATGTACCAATGCTGCCAGCGCTGGATCGGCCGCAGCGGCTGGTGCGGGCTCAGTCGCGCGATGCGGCCGAGGTCGATGTCGGCGTCGTGGTCCTGGATATTGACCCACGCGTGATGGAACACCGAGTGCTTCCAGCGCCAGATGTACGAACTGCCGCCGACCATGTCCAGGCTCAAGGCAGTCAGGCCGTTGACCCATTGCCGATCCGAATAGGCGCGGTGGCCACCATCGTGCTGCACGTTGAAGCCGATCGCACCGACCGCGCCGGCCATCAGCAGCGCGAGCGGCACGGCTTGCCACCACGCATCGGCCCAGAACACCAACAGCGCGTAGCTGGCGAAGAACCAGGCGAGGATCACGCCGGTCTTGAGGTACATCTGCCACGCATCGCGCGGGTTGCGCCCGGTCGTACGGAAGTAATCGTCGACGCGCCGCCGCAGCACCTGGTGGAACTCATTGCTGCCGGTGAAGCGCAGCTTCGACTCGTTGGCCACGGCGGGTGTCGCGATGCTCATGCGGTTGTGCCTGCGTGCTGCGGAATGATGGGGAACCTGCAATCCGCCATCCGTGGCCTGTCGAACATATCCCGGACAAGGCTAGCACCCGCCGCATGAAGGCCGCCGTATCGCTGCGGCTCAGGCCACCTCGAACAACCCTGCAGCACCTTGACCACCGCCGATGCACATCGTAACCACCACATATTGCACGCCGCGGCGTCGGCCTTCGATCAGGGCATGGCCGACCAGCCGCGCGCCCGACACGCCGTAGGGATGCCCCACCGCGATCGCGCCGCCGTTGACATTGAGGCGCTCGAGCGGGATTTCCAGTCGGTCGGCGCAATACAGCACCTGCACCGCGAAGGCTTCGTTCAGCTCCCACAGCCCGATATCCGAGACCTTCAGCCCCGCGCGCGCCAGCAGCCTGGGCACCGCGAACACCGGACCGATGCCCATTTCATCCGGCTCGCAGCCGGCCACCGCGAAACCGCGGAAGATGCCCAGCGGTCGCAGACCGCGCTGTTGCGCGAGCGTGGCACTCATCACCACCGCGGCCGAACTGCCGTCGGAGAACTGGCTCGCATTGCCGGCGGTGATCACGCCGCCCGGCGTCGCCGGCCGGATGCCGCGCACCGCTTCCAGCGTGGTGTCGGCACGAATGCCCTCATCGGCATCGATGGTGACTTCGCGGCTCGTGAGTTGGCCACTGGCCTTGTCGGCCACGCCCATGGTCACGGTCATCGGCACGATCTCGTCGGCGAACCTGCCGGCAGCTTGCGCTGCCGCCGCGGCCAACTGGCTGCGCACGCCGTATTCGTCCTGGCGCTCCTTCGTTATGCCGTAGCGCGAGGCGACCTGCTCGGCGGTCTGCAGCATGCTCCAGTAGATCTCCGGCTTGTGCGCGAGCAACCACGGATCGGTGAGCATGGTCTGGTTCATCACGCCCTGCACGCAGGAGATGCTCTCCACGCCGCCGGCGACGAACACCTCGCCCTCGCCCGCGATCACGCGCTGCGCGGCACTGGCGATGGTCTGCAAACCACTGGAGCAGAAGCGGTTGATGGTCATGCCCGGCACGCTGACCGGGCAGCCCGCGCGCAGCGCGATCTGGCGCGCGATGTTGACCCCGGTCGCGCCTTCGGGATTCGCGCAGCCGATCAGCACGTCCTCGACCTCGGCGGGGTCGATGCCCGCGCGCGCGATCGCGTGCTGCACGCTGTGCGCGCCGAGGGTGGCGCCGTGGGTCATGTTGAACGCGCCCTTCCAGCTCTTGGCCAGCGCGGTACGCGCGGTGGATACGATCACTGCATCGGTCATGGCGATTCCTTGGTCGGGTGCGATCAGGTGAAGCTCTTGCCGTCGGCGGCAAGCTGGACCAGCAGCGGTGCCGGCTCCCACGCGCCTGCCTGGCGCCCATTGGCATCGGCCGCCGCATGGCGACGCATCGCACGCAGCACGTTGAACAAACCCACTTCGTCGGCGTAGCGCATCGGCCCGCCGCGGAACGGCGGGAAGCCGTAGCCGGTCAGGTACACCATGTCGATGTCACTGGCCTTGGCCGCGATGCCCTCGGCGATGATGCGCGCACCCTCATTGACCAGCGCGTAGACCAGTCGCTCGACGATCTCGTCGTCGCCGATCTTGCGTCGGGTGATGCCGGCGGACTTCGAGTGCTCCAGCACCAGCGCATCGACCAGCGCGCTGTGATGCGCCTTGCGATCGCCGGGCTTGTAGTCGTACCAGCCCGCGCCGGTCTTCTGCCCGAAGCGGCCGAGTTCGCACAAGCGGTCGGCGACCTGCGAGTAGGTCAACTGCGGCTGTTCGACATGACGCCGCTTGCGGATCGCCCAGCCGATGTCGTTGCCGGCCAGATCGCTCATCCGGAACGGTCCCATCATGAAACCGAAGCGTTCGGCCGCTGCATCCACCTGCGCGGGCAGCGCGCCTTCTTCAAGCAGGAACAGCGCCTGCCGGCTGTACTGCTCGATCATGCGATTGCCGATGAAGCCATCGCAGACGCCGGATACCACCGCGGTCTTGCGGATCTTCTTCGCCACCGCCATCGCGGTCGCCAGCACGTCCTTGGCCGTAGCCTTGCCGCGCACCACCTCGAGCAGCTGCATCACGTTCGCGGGGCTGAAGAAGTGCAGGCCGATCACGTCCTGCGGCCGCGCAGTGAACGCAGCGATGCGGTCGAGGTCGAGGGTGGAGGTGTTGCTGGCCAGGATTGCGCCAGGCTTGGCGACCGCATCGAGGCGTTCGAATACCGCCTGCTTGACGCCGATCTCTTCGTACACCGCCTCGATGATCAGATCGCAATCGGCGAGGGCACCGTAATCGAGCGTAGGCTTGAGCAGCGCCATCCGCTGTGCAAGCTTTTCAGGCTTCAAGCTGCCCTTGCGCACGCTGCTCTCATAGTTCTTGCCGATCGTCGCCACGCCGCGATCGAGCGCGTCCTGGCGCGTCTCGAGGATCACTACCGGAATTCCGGCGTTGAGGAAGTTCATCGCGATGCCGCCGCCCATCAGGCCGGCGCCGATCACGCCGACGCTGCGCACCTCGCGCTGCGGCGTGTCGTCGGGAATATCCGCGATCTTGGATGCCGCGCGCTCGCCGAAGAACGCATGCCGCAGTGCGCGTGATTCGGGCGAAAGCATCATCGCGGCGAAGGCCTCGCGCTCGAGCTTCATGCCGACATCGAACTTCTGCCGCGCGGCGGCTTCGACCAGGTCGACGCAGCGCTGCGCGGCGGGATAGTCCTTCGCCATCGCGCCGACCGTGGTGCGCGCGAACAGCACGAAGCCTTCCGCATTCGGGTGTACCACGCGGCGATCGCGCACGCGCGGATGCGGGCCGGCCTGGGCGCCCTTCGCGCGCGCGAACTCGACCGCGCCGGCCAGCAGATCGCCCTCGATGATGCGCTCGAACAACACCTGGCCCGGCATCGCGGCGAGTTGTTCGCTGGCGACCGGGGTGCCCGAGACGATCATGTTCATCGCCGGCTCCAGCCCGATCGCACGCGGCAGGCGCTGGGTGCCACCGGCGCCGGGCACCAGTCCGAGTTTCACCTCGGGCAGCGCGACCTGGGTGCCGGGTGTGGCCACCCGGTAGTGGCATCCGAGCGCCAGTTCCAGCCCGCCGCCCATGCACACACCATGGATCGCGGCGATCACCGGCTTCGCGCTGGCCTCGACTGCACTGATCAGCGACAGCAGGTTCGGCTCGGCCAGCGCCTTCGGCGAGCCGAACTCGCGGATGTCCGCGCCGCCGCTGAACGACTTGCCGCTGCCGGCGATCACGATCGCGACGATCGCGGGATCCGCGAGCGCCTGGTCGAGTCCTGCGACCAGCGCACGCCGTGTTTCGAATCCCAACCCGTTGACCGGTGGATTGTCCAGCGTCAGCACCGCTACGCCGTTGCCTGCCGAATATCGGGCCGTCATGGTTTTCTCCTCGGGATGGATTTCGCGGATCGATCGGAAGCGCGCCGCGTCGGCTTGCCGCCGCCTGCGCTGTGGGATGGGGACCGGGGCGCGCGCTTGCGCATTACACGTCCGGACAGCAGCAGTTCGACCGCGAGGCCCGCGTCGGCGACCTCGACCTGCTGGTCGCTGATCACGTCGGCATACACGAAGGACTCGCAGATGCGCACCACCAGGTAGGCCAGCGTGTCGACCGCCAGCGGCAGTTCCAATGCGCCCACGTCGGCTTCTTGCTGCAACATGCCGCGCACGCGCTCGATCGCCCTGCCCTGCACCGGACCGAGCTTGGAGGTCAACAGGCGCAGCGCATACTCCGGATCCGCGCGCACGAAGCGGCGCAGCGGCGCGAAGCCCACGATCGCGCGGATCGCAGCCTCGCAGGTCGCCGCCACCCGGCGTGCGCCGCTACCGCGCTGCGCGGCCGCCGCGCGCGTCATCAGCTCGTCGCACAGGGCCCACAGGATCTCGCCGAGCAGCAGGTCGCGGCTGCCGACCCAGCGGAACGCGGTGGCGCGACCGATTTTCAGCCGCGCGGCCAGCGCGCCGACATCGACCCGTTCGCCCGCCAGCCAATGGCGCCGCGCGAGCTGGTACAGGTCCAGCGGCGTCGCGCGACGACCCGGCCGATCGCTGAGCGCGCGTGCGAGTCGGGTGGGCGGATTTCCCGCTGCGGAGGCCTTGGGTGGCATCCACGCAGTGTAGACATTCCGCTGACTTGACGCTAGATGAGTCGAAGTGCTCGAATGACTCATTCGCCGCAGGGACCAGTCCATGAGCGCCAGCCCG
>JANOEA010000473.1:0-4385 GCA_031412975.1 Pseudomonadota bacterium
GCGGTCAACGTGGCCTGAATCTGGTCGCCCAGCGCGATCAGCTTGTACTGCTCCGGATCCTCCACCACCAGGTCGACGGTGCGCTCCGGGCCCTTCAGCGTGACGGTCCGCGTGGCCGGGTCAAGCGCGATCACGTCGCCGATGGTCGTCTCCTGGGCAGCAATCACCCCAGCCGGCGCCCCACCCTCAGGCGCCCTTGCGCCACCGCTTGCCTCCGTGCGGACGACCGGCCGGCCGCCGCCCTTGATCAGCTCGAGTTCCAACTGCTCGATGACCTGCATCTGCACCTTGTCGCCGACCTTCAGCTGGTCAAAATTCCTGACCTCCGGGCCGGCGATCAACTCGACCACATTGCCCTCGGGCCCCTTGAGCGTCACGCCGCGGGTCGCCGCGTCGAGCGCCGTGATGTCGGCGGTGATCTCGGTCGAATTGGTCGCGGTGACCTTGCCGGGCGCGCGCGTGACATCGGACTTAGTGGTCTGCGCCATCGACGCGGTGGTCATTGCCGCACCCAACAGCACCAGGGAAATCGAACGAATGAAGCGCATGGAACCTCCAGTTGATTGAAATACCACGATCAGGCCCGCAGGACGCAAAAGTCTGGCCAGCGGTCCGGGAAAACTCGTCCGCAATCATGCGCGGCTGGTCACCACGGCGCGATCCGGGACATTCGTGCATTATCCGATTTTCTACACGCCGATGCACCGGGTTCCTGCAGCCTGGGCACCCGACAAAACCTGGCGAATGTGCCGTTCCTGGGCGACGGGAAAACACGCAACCCGCCCGGCGCTGTAAACCGGCGCTGCGCAGCCGCGTTGTTGCCACCACGGTCAGCCGCTGCGGTGTCCTCGTCTGCAAGACTGCGCGCGACGATCGCGGTTCGGCCGCCCGGCGTTATGCTCGGCCCCATCAGGCCCCAAAGGGGACATCATGAAGCGTTGGGTGTTTGTTTTCGGCGGGCTGCTTGCCCTTCCGCTGGGTGCAGCGGATGTCCCCTACGTCAACTGGGAAAACCACCCGGTGCGCGCGCTCGATCTCAGCCCCGACCGGCGTCTGGTTGCGGTCGCGCATACGGCCGATCAGCGCGTGCAGCTGTTTGATGTAAGTGCCGACGTGCCCGCAGCCGTGGGCCACGTGGTGGTCGGCGTGGACCCGGTGGCGGTCAAGTTCCGCAACGACGGCGAACTGTGGGTCGTCAACCACATCTCCGATTCGATCAGCGTCATCGACGTGGCCCGCCGCAGCGTGCGTGCGACGCTGCAGACGGCGGATGAGCCGTTCGACATCGTGTTCGCGGGCAACGATGCCTTCGTGAGCTGCTCGCAGGCCAACCGCGTGCTGGTGTTCGACACCCGCGACCTGTCGCTCGCGCCACGCGTGGTGCCGATCGCGGCCGAGGATCCGCGCGCACTCGCGGTCAGTGCGGATGGTCGCACCGTGTATGCCGCGATCTTTGAATCGGGCAACGCCAGCACCGTCCTTGCGGGCGGCCTGACGATGATGAGTGCGGCGCTGCCCAATGTAGTCAGCGACGCGCGAGGCCCGTATGCCGGGCGCAACCCGCCGCCGAATGCCGGCGCGAATTTCGAGCCTGCGGTGCATCCGGCAGCGCCACCGCCCGCGGTCGGGCTCATCGTCAAGAAAGGCCGCGATGGTCGCTGGCGCGACGACAACATCGGTGACTGGAGCGCGTTCGTCGGCGGCGATCTGGCTGCGGCGTCGGGCCGTCTCGTGGGCTGGGATCTGCCCGACCGCGATCTCGCGATCATCGACGCCGCGACGTTGTCGGTGCGTTACGCCAGTGGGCTCATGAACGCGAACATGGCGCTCGCGGTCGATCCGGTCGGCGGGCGCGTGACGGTGGTCGGTACCGACGGCATCAACGAGGTGCGCTTCGAGCCCAGGTTGAACGGGCGCTTCCACCGCGTGAATCTCGCGCGGGTCGATCCGGCCAGCGGTGCTGCGAGCATCACCGACCTGAATCCGCATCTGGATTACCGCGAGCCGCGTATCGCCCCGTCGTCGCGTGCGCAATCGATCGGCGATCCGCGTGCCCTGGTCTGGCGCGCCGATGGTCAGCGCGCGTGGATCGCCGGCCTGGGCTCCAACAACGTGGTCGCGATCGACGCTTCCGGTCGGCGGGTGGGCTCACCGATCGCGGTGGGACAGGGGCCGATCGGACTGGCGCTGGACGAACCCCGCTCGCGGCTGTTCGTGTGGAACCACTTCGACGCCACGCTCTCCCAGATCGACCTGCAAGCGGCGCGCGAAGTCGCGCGGGTCGCGGCATTCAATCCGCTGCCCGTGGCGATCCGTGCCGGACGGCCGTTCCTCTACGATACCCAGCGCACCTCGGGCACCGGCCAGGCGGCGTGTGCTTCGTGCCATATCGACGCGCGGATGGACCGCCTGGCCTGGGATCTCGGGGATCCCTCGCATGCACCGCAGACCTTCGACCAGAACTGCGTGACCATGCTCGGTTCGCCGCGCTGCGCGAACTGGCATGCGATGAAGGGGCCGATGACCACGCAGACGATGCAGGACATCATCGGCCACGAACCGCACCACTGGCGCGGCGATCGTGCCGGCATCGAAGCATTCAATCCGACTTATACCG
This sequence comes from Pseudomonadota bacterium, assembly GCA_031412975.1. Lineage (GTDB taxonomy): Bacteria > Pseudomonadota > Gammaproteobacteria > Xanthomonadales > Ahniellaceae > UBA4656. Next base: position 2,618 of record JANOEA010000473.1, read on the forward strand.
GCCTGCTCGGGGACGATGTGTCGTTGACCTTGATGGAGATGCAGTTGTTCGAGGACTACCTCGCGACCATCACCTTCCCGCCCAATCCGTTTCGTAACCTCGACAACTCGCTGCCCGCGGCGCTTTCGCTGGACGGGCAGTTCACCAGTGCGCGCTTCGGCCCCGCCGGTCGACCGCTGGGTATCGGCAATGCCGTGCGCGGCCTGCAGCTTTACACCGGCGGCCTGCTGGACTCGCCGTTCCAGTGCTCCAGCTGCCACACCCTGCCGACCGGAATGGCGGTCAACGGACCACTGCTGCTGGGAGCGGTGGCCTTTCCCGTCGGCGGCAGCGTGATGCCGCGCGGACCCAACGGCGAGAATCACCTCGGAATCGTCAGCGTCGACGGATCGACCAATGTGTCGATCAAGGTGCCGCACCTGCGCAATGCCTACGAAAAGGTCGGCTTCGAATCCAGCCGTACCGATGGCAATGCGGGGTTCGGTTTCCTGCACGACGGTTCGGTCGACTCGATCGCGAGTTTTTTCTCCGCACGCGCCTTCAGCGTGCGCTCCGACCAGGAGGTCGCCGATCTGGTCGCCCTGATGATGGCGTTTTCAGGCTCGGAGTTCGGTGACATCGGGCTCGCGCCCGGGGCGCCGGCGCCGCTTTCCCTCGACACGCATGCCGCGGTTGGCGCGCAAGAAACCTTCGTCGGCATCGCGCCGGCCCGAGCGCTGCAGTTGCTGGCGCTCGCGCGCGTGGGCAAGGTCGATCTCATCGCGCGCAGCGGAACCCGCGGCTTCACGTTCGATCGTTCGGCCGATCGATTCCTCACCGATGACGGTACGCCGGCGCTCACCCTGGGCGCCATCCAGTCGCTGGCCAGCACGACGCAGCCGATGACCGTCACCGCGGTGCCGCCAGGGCTCGGGGCGCGGCTGGGCATCGATCGCGACGCCGACGGCATCGGCAACGCGCAGGAGATCGTGCAGGGCTCCAACCCGGCCGATGCCGCGTCGCGGGGCATTCAGGGGACTGCCGGACTGTGGTTCAATCCGGCGCGCAGTGGCCATGGACTGGATCTGGAGTACGCCGCAGGCTCGATAGCCGTGGTCTGGTACACCTACGAGGACGACGGCACGCCGACCTGGTACTCGGCGGCCGCACCACGTGCCAATCCGTGGCGTGCCGAGCTTGCGCGGGTGACCCGAAATCCGTCCACGGGCAGCGTGACGACAACCGCCGCAGGCGAGGTCACGCTCAGCTTCCAATCAGCGGTACAGGGGGAGTTCCGCTGGCGCCTGGGCTCACGCAGCGGAAGCGAACCCATCGTTGCCGTGGCGCTGGGTGGGCAACCCGCGAATCCCGACCGCACCGGCATCTGGTTCGACCCCACGGATTCCGGATGGGGCCTGAGCGTGTTCAGCGACGGCGCGCTGCGCACCGCGTTGGTGTACTTCTACGATGCCCAGGGTGAGCCACGCTGGGTGCTGGGGCAGGGCAGCAACGTGCCGGTGGAGTCGCTGGTGATGCGCAGCTTCCGTGGGTTCTGTCCGGACTGCGCGCGTGTCGAGCCGGTGGTTGCCGACGCCGGAGTCCTGCGCATGGCATTCGAGGGCGGCCGCAAGCTGACGGCAGACGTCGACATTCATCTCGGCCAGCCGGGCGTGTCGGCGTGGCGGCGCAGCGCGGTGCGGGCCGTGCCGATCACCGATCTGCCGTTGAGGCCCGCGGCGTTCTAGCCCAAAAGCCCAAAGGAGCCCAAAGGGGTCAGAGACCTTCAGAC
>JANOEA010000474.1:0-1994 GCA_031412975.1 Pseudomonadota bacterium
CGAGCAAGACATAAAGTGCCGCAGTCGCCGGCATGCCGGCTCCCACATTGCACATCCACCGTCAGGGTAACCTTGTGGGAGCCGCTATAGCGGCGACTGCGACAATCGGATCTCCGAGCAAGACATAAAGTGCCGCAGTCGCCGGCATGCCGGCTCCCACATGGCACATCCACCGTCAGAGTAACCTTGTGGGAGCCGCTAGAGCGGCGACTGCGACAACCGGCTCGTCCCGCAAGACATCAATGCCGCAGTCGCCGGCATGCCGGCTCCCAAATTGCCGCTCCAATTCGCTGGCGACGCAGGCTCAGGCGGGCGGTGATGCCGCGTCCGGCGCTTCGCCGTCAGCCAGTTCGTCCGCCGCATCGGCATCGCCATTGATCGCGGCAATCCGATCCACGCTGACCAGCACCTCGTCGGCGGGCAGGCGGATCAGCGTGACGCCCTGCGTATTGCGACCGACCCGTGCGACTTCGGAGACGCGGGTGCGCACCAGCGTGCCCTGGTTGGAGATCAGCATGATCTCGTGTTCGTCGGTGACCTGGGTGGCACCGACCAGTTCGCCATTGCGATCCGAAGTCTGGATCGCGATCACGCCCTGGGTGCCGCGTCCCTTGCGCGGGTAGTCCTCGAGTGGCGTGCGCTTGCCGTAGCCGCGCGCGGTAGCGGTCAGGATATCGCCCTCGTCGGCCACGATCATGCTGACCACGCGCGCGTCGCCGCCGAGCGTGATGCCGCGTACGCCGCGCGCGGTGCGCCCGACCGCGCGCACTTCGTCCTCGGCGAAGCGCACTGCCTTGCCGTTGGAGGCGAACAGCAGCACGTCGCGGGTGCTGTCGGTCAGCGCCACGTCGACCAGTCGATCGCCTTCATCGAGTTCGATCGCCCAGATGCCGATCGAGCGCGGCCGCGAAAAATCCGACAGCGGGGTTTTCTTGACCACGCCATGGCGGGTGGCGAAGAACACGAAACGATCGTCGCGATACTCCTTGACCGGCAACATCGCATTGACCTTCTCGTCGGCGGCCAGCGAGGGCAGCAGGTTGACGATCGGTCGACCGCGCGAGTTCGGGCCCGCATTCGGGAACTGGAAAGTACGCAGCCAGAACACCCGACCCGCGCTGGTGAAACACAGGATGGTGTCGTGGCTGTGCGCGACCAGCAGGCGCTCGATGAAATCCAGTTCCTTCATTGCGGTTGCGCTGCGCCCGCGACCGCCGCGCTTCTGCGCGCGATACGCGGTCACTGGCTGGCTCTTCGCATAGCCGGTATGCGACAGCGTCACCACCAGGTCCTCCGGCGTGATCAGGTCCTCCATCGAGAGGTCTTCCTGGTTGCGCTGGATGATCGTTCGGCGCGCATCGCCGAAGTTCTCGCGGATCACCGCGAGCTCGTCGCGGATCACCGCCAGCAGCCGGTCGGGATCTTCGAGGATCCGGATCAGCTCGCGGATCTCGCCGAGGATCTCGCGATATTCCGCGGTCAGCTTTTCCTGCTCGAGGCCGGTCAGCTTGGACAGGCGCATCTCGAGGATTTCCTTCGCCTGCGCTTCCGACAAACGATATCCGGCCTCGTGCAGGCCGAATGCCTCGGCCAGCGTTTCCGGGCGCGAGAACGCAGCGCCACTCTCTGAAAGCAATGCGCGCACCAGGCCCGGCTCCCAGCTGCGCGCGAGCATGCGTTCGCGCGCTTCTTCAGGGTTCTTCGAGGTCTTGATCAGCTCGATCATCGCGTCGATGTTGGCCAGCGCGACGGTCAGGCCTTCCAGCACGTGGGCGCGGTCGCGCGCCTTGCGCAGCTCGAACACGGTGCGCCGCGTCACCACTTCGCGGCGGTGGCGGATGAACGCCTCGAGCACTTCCTTCAGCGACAGCGTGCGCGGCTGGCCGTCGACCAGCGCAACCATGTTGATGCCGAACACCACTTCGAGCTGGGTCAGCTGGTAGAGGTTGTTGAGCACCACCTCGGCCAGCTCGCCGCGCTTGATCGGGATGTAG
>JANOEA010000475.1:0-4106 GCA_031412975.1 Pseudomonadota bacterium
CTCGAAAGAACTGTTCGGAGCGCCCTGGGCCCTGAGCCCTGGGCCCTGGGCCCTATACCCGTGGCCGCATACCCTAATCCCTAAGCCGACACGCGAATCAACCCCTCCTGCGCAGTCGACGCCACCAGGCGTCCATCGGCAGTGAAGATCATCCCGCGCGCGAGGCCGCGCGCGCCCTGCGCACTCGGGCTGTCGCACGAATACAGCAGCCACTCGTCGATCCGGAACGGACGGTGGAACCACATCGCATGATCGAGGCTGGCCATCTGCACGTTCGGCTGCAGGTAGGAGATGCCGTGCGGATAGGTCGTGGTGCCGATCAGGTGGAAATCCGATGCGTAGGCGAGCATGGCGCGGTGCAACACCTGTTCGTCGCCGATCCGGTCGATCAGCCGGAACCACACGTGCTGGAACGGCGGTCGCTTGGGCACCTTGATCTCGTCGCGCGGATACACGTGGCGGAACTCGAACGGACCGCTCATCGACAACCAGCGCTGCAGCTTGGCGCTGATGTGCGAGAACTTCAGCGGATCGATCGGCTCGGGCGCTTCGAGGTCTTCGGGTCGCGGCACTTCGGGCATCGACAGCTGGTGCTCGCCGCCGGGTTCCTCGATATGGAAGCTGGCCGACATCACGAAGATCTGCTGGCCGTGCTGGATCGCCGAGATGCGCCGGGTCGCGAAGCTCTTGCCATCGCGGGTGCGCTCGACGTCGTACACGATCGGTGCCTCGATGTCGCCGGCGCGCAGGAAGTACGCGTGCAGCGAGTGCACGGTGCGCGCGCTGTCGACGACGGTGCGCTGCGCGGCCGACAGCGCCTGCCCGAGCACCTGGCCGCCGAACACGATGCGGGTGCCGATGTCGCGACTCTGGCCGCGGAACAGGTTCTCTTCGAGCCGTTCCAGCTGGAGCAGGTCGATCAGTTCGCCGACGACGGGTTTGGTCATGGTGACGATTGTACCGGGCCCGGGTGCAGCGGGCCGATGTAGCGGGCACGCCGCGGCCCGCAGTCTGTTTCGATTATTTGTCGGCGATCCGGTACACCGGCAGCTTGCGCTTGACCGCCTTGAACTTGGGCGTCGCGTAGTCGGGCAGTCCGTCGGGCCCATAGGGCAGCGGCGCTTCGCCGACGATCAGCGGCTGCAGGTAACGACGTGCCTTGCTGGTGATGCCGTAGCCGTCGGCGCGGATGAAATCCGCCGGCATCTTCTTTTCGTGGTTGGCGATCTGCGCGAGCGGGGCGGGCGCGATCTTCCAGCGGAACGGCGCATGCGAGATGCGCTTGATCACCGGCATCACCGCATTCATCCCGGCCACCGCATATTCGACCGCGGCCTTGCCGACCGCCGCGGCCTGCTCGGCATCGGTGCGCGATGCGAGGTGGCGCGCGCTGCGCTGCAGGTAGTCGGCCACCGACCAGTGGTTCTTGTAGCCGAGGCGGTCGCTGACCAGTTGCGCGATGCGCGGGCCCACGCCTCCGAGCTGCACATGGCCGAACGCATCCTTGCCGCCCGCTTCGGCGAGGAAACGCCCATCGGCGGACTTCAATCCTTCGCTGACCGCGATCGCGCACCAGCCGACCCGCTCGACGCAGGCCTTGACCGCGGCGAGGAAGCGCGCCTCGTCGAACGCGACCTCGGGGAACAGGATCAGGTGCGGCGCCTCATCGGCCTTGCGCCCGGCGAGTCCCGCCGAGGCGGCGATCCAGCCGGCATGCCGGCCCATCACCTCCATCACGAACACCTTGGTCGAGCTCTCGGCCATCGAGCGCACGTCGAGTGCGGCCTCGCGCATCGACACCGCGGTGTACTTGGCCACCGAGCCGAAGCCGGGGCACGTATCGGTGACCACCAGGTCGTTGTCGACCGTCTTCGGCACGCCGATGCAGTGGATCGGATAGCCCAGCTCCGCGCCGATCCGCGAGATCTTGTTCGAGGTGTCGGCCGAATCGTTGCCGCCGTTGTAGAGGAACCAGCGGATGTCGTGCGCGCGGAACACCTCGATCAGGCGCTCGTACTGCGCGCGACTCTCGTCGAGGCCGCGCAGCTTGAAGCGGCACGAGCCGAACGCGGCACCCGGTGTGCGCCCGATGCCGGCGATTTCCGCGACGCTCAGCGCGCCGGTGTCGACCAGTTCTTCGCGCAGCGCGCCGATGATGCCGTTGCGCGCGGCGTAGACCCGGCCGATGGTGCCCCGCTGGCGGCGGGCGGCAGTGATCACGGCGGCGGCAGTGGCGTTGATCACGGCGGTCGGGCCGCCCGACTGGGCGTACAGCAGGTTGCCGGCGGGTGTTCTGGGGGCCACGGGAGTCCTTGGTGGGTCGGTCGCGCGAGCACGCAGGGTAGTGGTGCGGGGCGTCGGCGTCGATGGTTGCGCGGCCGACAGGTCGCGCGGGCGGCGGGGTCGCCGTCGTCCGGAATTGACTTGCGCAAGCGCAGGACGCTAGCGTGCGGGCTGAACCTCATCTTTCCGGGTCGCTGGCTGCCTTCGGCCCCGACCCGCAGGAAATCTTGCGTATGCGTATCGTTCTGCTCGGCGCACCCGGATCGGGCAAGGGCACCCAGGCCGCACGCCTGAAAGCCCAGTTGGGAGTGGCCCACATCTCCACCGGCGACCTGCTGCGCGCAGAGGTCGCCGCCGGCACGCCGCTGGGCCTGCAGGCCAAGGCGGTGATGGAGTCCGGCAAGCTGGTGTCCGACGAGACCGTACTCGGCATGCTCGAACGGCGCCTCGTGCAGGCCGATGCGCAGGCCGGTTTCATCCTCGATGGTTATCCGCGCAACCTCGTGCAGGCCGATGCGCTGGACACCCTGCTCAAGCGACTGGGCAAACCGCTCGACGTGGCCGTGCTGCTGCATGTCGACAGCGAACTGCTGTTCGAGCGGCTGGCCGGGCGCGCCCAGGCCGAAGGCCGCAAAGACGACAATCCGGCCACCGTGCGCGAGCGTCTGCGCATCTACACCGAGCAGACCGAGCCGGTGATCGGCTACTACCGCGAGCGCGGCAAGCTGGCCGCACTCGATGGCGTCGGTTCGCTCGAGACCGTGTATGCGCGCATCGTGGCCGCCGTCGATGCGGCAGCCGATTGATCGCTCAGGCCTGTTCGATCACGAAGCGGAACGTGGTCGCCTCGTGGGTTTCCTCGATCAACACACAGCCCGTGCGTGCGCACCACGCGGCCACGTCGATCGGCGCGAGCGGATCGGTGGCCAGCAGCACGATGCGGGTGCCGCTCGCACGCGCCTTGAGCGCAGCGCGCGCGGCCAGCACCGGATGCGGGCAGCGCTGTCCGCGCGCATCCACGATCTCGATCGGATCGGCATTCGCCATGGCGTGGTGTGAGTCCTGCGGCACGCCGCGCAGGATCGCACGTCCGCTCGGTGTGCGAACACGATGAACGCGCTGTTCGCGCTTCTTCGCGACCTGCTGCTGCTGCGTCGCGGACCGCAGGACCTGCCGCATTCGCGGGTGTTGCTGGCCGCACTGTGCGTGGTCTCGGTGGTGGTCGATCTGGTGCTGGCCAGTTTCCTGCTCGATGGCCCGGTGCCGTTCACCCGCGCGCTGTTCTCGCTGGGACTGCTGATCGCACTGCCCGCGCTCGCGCTGTCGATGGCCGGGCTCGCACCGCGACTGGTGCAGACCGCGACCGCGCTGGTCGGCACCGGCATCGTGTTTTCGCTGCTCGCGCTGCCGGTGGTGGCCGGCGTCGGCGAATTGCCCTCGGATCCGTCGGACCTCACGCCTGCGCAGCAGCTGTTCGGCCTGATCTCGATCGTGCTGCTGGCCTACCAGGTGGCGGTCAAGGGCCACATCCTTCGACACGCGATGGACGTGCCGTTGCGCGCCGGCGTGCTGCTGGCCATCGCGTTCTTCGTGATCGAGCTGGTGCTCGGTCTGGCGGTGTTCGGCACCCGTTCGGCTTGAGTGCGCGATGCTGGCCCGAACATTTCATGAGGTTGCGGAAAATCGGCCCGCCCGTGGCGGTGCCATGCGGTTGCATCGCCGCGGATGGGAACGACGGTTCGTTCCGCAGCCGATTTCCCTCTCTCGCGACGCACGCTGGTCTTTCGCGCGCCTGCCTTGGTCTTCACTCGCCCCATGGCAAC
>JANOEA010000476.1:0-3808 GCA_031412975.1 Pseudomonadota bacterium
CGCGACGACGCGCCGACCGGAGCGGCGTGGCACGTCTTGACTTGCCCGAACCGATGGGAGTCGGGGGTGGTCGGGCGCTGTCGCGGGGCCAGGTGGGCCCGGGTGCGGGTGTTGGGCGAGCGGCAACGGTCGTGCATTGCACGCCTTTCGGCCGCAGGCGCGAGCCGGACGCCGCGCCAAGACGACGGGCGGTGGTGGGTTGACTGCCAGGCGACGCGCCGATCGAACTCGTACTCGGGTGCCGGTTGGGCGTGGTGATCGCCACGGTCCGCTCGGGCGGCGGGCATGTCCCCCAGCGGCAGGCCGCGTGCGTGTGCGATGCGGGGTGGTGCCGTCGGCTCGTCGAGGCGGACGAGGATGTCGCGCACGGTGGGGGCCTCGGTGATGAAGGCGCTGATCCGCCTCTCGGTACCGCAGAGCGGACCCAGCAACGGGAAGACTTCGTGGATGCGGGCGAGCAGCTGCGCCCGGGCGCAGCGGGCGGCACGGCGGTGGGCCGGTTCGGCGGTGGGTCGCGGGTTGCGGCGTGGAGGCGGGCGGCGGGGTGGTTGCGGCCAGCGCGAGGGCGGTGACGGCCGAGCGCAGCGGTGAGTGCGGCGCCAGCACGCCGAAGTAGCGATGGCGGTGGATGCGCGGCGGCGGCACCAGCGCGGCGAGGCGGTCGAGCAGCTCGAGTGGGGTAAGGCGCAGCGGGCCGGACCCGCCGGGCGTGGTGACTCGTAGAGCAGGCGTTCGGGATCGAGCTCGCGCAGCCGGTCGAGGGCGAAGGGTGGGCGGGCGCAGCAACGCAGCAGGCGTTCACGCCCGGCACGGTCAGCGGCCGCGATGCCGCACCGAGCCGTCCACGGAGAAGCCGCCGCCATGTGGCCATTGCGCCATCGCGTGTGCGTCATCGCCCGGCAGCACGCCGCGGTCGATAAACGTGCGCAGCACGCGCCGGCGTACACACGCCTGCACGTCGGCGATGGCGTTGGCCTCGATCCCGGTCGCGGCATGGAAGATCCCAGCCCGTTTCCGCGGAAAAGCCGGCACAGTTGCCGGCGTCGGCGCGCCGGTTCCTTTCGGTGACCGAGCGTTCGCGCGTCGTGCTGGTTCCGCTCGACGACATCGTGTATCTGAAGGCGGCCTTGACCGGCGTTGCGGAGACGCTGCCGGTTTCACGCCGCCAGCAGTTGGTCGTGCGCGAAGCGGGGCGCGAGACGGCTGCCTGGATTCGCCGTGGTCCGCGGCGGATAGTTGACGCCGTACCGGCAAGGGTAGTATTGCCGGATGTCATCCGTTGACGATCGGTCGACGCTGCGCCGGCGAGCGCTGCTTGCCGGCGTTGCGTGCGGCCTCGTCGTCGGATCGCTTGATGTCGGCGCGCAGCGAACGGAAAGGATTGCGCGCATCGGCTTGCTCTGCGGCGTCCGCTGCGAAGGTATCGCCTATGATGCGTTGCGCGACGGGCTGCGCAGCGCCGGATGGGTCGAGGGCGGCAATCTGCACATCGAGTATCGCGCGGCGGGCGGACAACTCGATCGTTTGCCGACCCTCGCGCGTGAACTGGTCGATCTCAAACCGGACCTCATTGTGGTCTCCTCTCCGCAGCCCAGCCGGGCCGTCAAGAACGCCACCTCCACCATTCCTGTCGTTTTTATCGGCGTCGCCGACCCGGTTCGCATCGGGCTGGTCGAAAGCCTTGCCCGGCCGGGAGGCAATGTCACGGGGCTGGCGACGCTGGTCCCGGGGAGCTTCATCGGGAAGCAACTCGACGTCCTGAAGCAGGCAGTACCGAAGGCGACGCGAATTGCCGCTTTGCTCAATCCCGCCAATGACGTTACCAACGCACTCTTTCCGCTGGAAGGGCCGTCGGCGGCGCGGCAGTTGGGGGTGCAACTCCAAGTGGTCGAGGCCCGGGCGCCGGACGAAATCGAGCGCGCCATCGATACCGCCGTGAAGGAAAAGGCCGACGCTCTCTGGATTGTGGGCGACCCGATCTTCAATACCCCGGTGCAGCGTATTCCGGATCTGGCGGCGCGCGCGAAACTTCCGGCGATCTATCTGCTCGGGGAGCAAGTCACCGCAGGGGGATTGATTTCGTATGGGCCCGACTTCAACGAACTTTTCCGTCGCGCCGCCGTATACGTGGACAAGATTTTGAAGGGCGCCAAACCAGCAGACCTGCCTGTTGAGCAGCCGACGAAGTTCCTGATGGTGATCAACCTCAAAACGGCGAAGGCGCTGGGCATCACGATTCCACAGGGCGTGCTGTTGCGCGCGGACGAGGTGATTCAGTGATGGACCGGCGGACGTTCGTTGCCAGCACCGCAGGCGCGCTGCTCGGGCTGTTCCCCGGCGCCCGGGCGCAAGGGCAGGCAGCACCGCGTCGCATCGGTTTGCTCTCCCCCTTCCCCCGCGCTGGAATCGACGTCTTCCTCGCTCAGCTGCGACCCGAGCTGGAAAAGCTCGGCTGGACCGACGGTCGGAACATCGTCTTGACGGAGCCGCGAACGACAGAGGGGGACACCACGCGCCTGTCGACCGCGGCGGCGGAAGTCGTTGCCCAGGGTCCCGACCTGATTCTCGTCCAGTCCATTCCGGCCACCCGGGCGCTCATGCAGGCGACCAAGTCGATTCCTATTGTGATGGTCAGCGCGGCAACTCCGGTCGAGCTCGGGATCGTCGCGGATTACCGAAGACCGGGCGGCAACGTCACCGGCTCGGCCTTCCTTGCCGACGAACTCGCGCGCAAGCTGTTGCAGTACCTCAAGGAGGCCGCTCCCCGTCTGCGTAGCGTCGCCCTGTTCAGCAATCCGACCAACGAAGCCGCTGCTCCGATGAACAAGCAAATGCGGGCGGACGTCGAGGCCTTCGGCATGCAACTGCAAATCGTCGACGTTTCGAGCAAGGGTGATTTCGAGCCCGCGTTCGCGGCCGTCCGCCGCGCGAACACGGAGTCGATATTGCTGCCCCCGGAGCCGCTGATCCAATCCAACCGCGACGCCATTGCGGAGTTCGCGCATGCCCATGGGTTGCCGCTGGCTGTCGTCGGCCCGGGCCGCGTGCTTCCGGCAAGCGGACTGATGGCCTACGGGCCGGCGCGGGACGAGTACGCGCAACTCACCGCCCGGTTCGTCGATCGAATCCTGAAGGGTGCAAGACCCGCGGATCTTCCCATCGAGCGACCGACGCGATTCGAACTCGTGATCAATCTCAAGTCGGCCAGGGCGCTCGGCTTGACCATCCCGCAGTCGCTGCGAATGCAGGCTGAGTTGATCGAGTGACGGATCGTTTCGGGTCATTTTTTCGCCCCTCGCTGCTCGCCGCAAAGTCCCGACAAGCAAACTGCGCCGCGCGGCCTTGTCGCCGATTCACGCCTTCCGCGCTCCATTTGCATTCTCGTCGGCGACTCGCGGTTCGTGCGCGACCTTGGCCACGACTTGATGTTTAACGTTAAACGTTATATAGTGCGATCGTGATCAACAGCTTCCGGTGCGCCGACACGAAGGCGCTGTTCGAGTCCGGCAAGTGCAAGCGGTTTTCGAGCATCGCGATCGTCGCGACGCGCAAGCTGGCGCTGCTGGATGCGGCGCACAACCTGGAATTCCTGCGCTCGCCGCCGGGAAATCGGCTTGAGGCGTTGCGTGGGAGCCGCGCGGGGCAGTGCAGCATTCGCGTGAACGACCAGTACCGGCTGTGTTTTCGCTGGACGGCCGCCGGCCCCGAAGACGTCGAGATCGTTGAATACCACTGACGGAGAATTCCGATGGTCAGGAACGGCATGCGCCCGGTACATCCCGGGGAAGTACTGCGGGAGGAATTTCTG
>JANOEA010000477.1:0-2307 GCA_031412975.1 Pseudomonadota bacterium
TGTCATTGGAGTTTGCGGTCGCGCGCATGGCGCGCTCCTACAGTGGTGCTGCTGGTCTGTAGGAGCGCACCGTGTGCGCGACCGGTGCATTCCGCCCGCACCGTGTCATTGGAGTTTGCGGTCGCGCGCATGGCGCGCTCCTACAGTGGTGCTGCTGGTCTGTAGGAGCGCACCGTGTGCGCGACCGGGGCAAACGACTCCACCGAGCCGTCGATCGTGGCGGTCGCGCGCTCGGCGCGCTCCTACAAAAACCTTCCGGCCCGCAGCAGCGCGCAGATCCGCCCCACCTCGACGTCCATCGGCCGGTCGCGCTGCATGAAATCGACCTGCCCACGCACCTTCGCCAGTGCTTCACGCACCGCGGTACCACCGTGAAAGTCCTCCGACGCTGCCAGCGCCGCACACAGCGCCTCGACTTCCTGCATGAATTGCGGATGATCGGGATGCCCCGGCTCAGGCGCACCGACCACCTTGCGCGCGAGCAAATCGACCCGCCCCCGCCGCGCCACTGCACGTGCGGCATTCAGCATGTCCTGCCGGTACTCCAACGCCTGCGCGGCGGTATACAGCTCCAGCGCGATCACGTCGGACAAGTCGTCGCACATCGACAGCACGTGGCGCGCCTCGTTGGCGCCCATCGACACATGGTCTTCGGCGTTGGCGCTGGTCGGGATCGAATACACCGAGGCCGGGTGCGCACGCGTGGCCAGGTCGTTGACCAGCGCCGCTGCGGTGTACTGCACGATCATGAAGCCCGAATCGGTGGCGTCTTCGTTGCCGATCAGGAATGCGGGGAGCCCATCGTTGGTGGCGGGATCGACCAGCTTTGCTATCCGACGTTCGGAAATCGACGCGAGCACCGGAATCGCGGCCTTCAGATAGCTCATCGCCAGCGCCAGCGGCATGCCGTGGAAGTGCCCCGCGCTGATCACCTGGTCTTCGATGAAGCGTGGATTCTCTGCATCCGGGAACACCAGCGGATTGTCGGTGACTGCGTTCAATTCCACATCGACCACGCGCTGCGCCTGTGCGAGCGCATCGCGCACTGCACCATGCACCTGCGGGATGCAGCGCAGCGAGTAGGCATCCTGCGGCTGGTGCTTCTTGCCACCCTTGAACGGCACGAAGCGCGTGTAGAACGCCTCGCGTCCGTGCCGCTGGCCCGGCGGCACCCAGTCCCACGCGAGATCGAAGCGATGGCCCTGGTCGACCGGGTCGTCCCAGGCACTCGCCAGCCACGGCCGGAACCGCGGCACCAGATGGTAGGGAATGTCGACCAGGGTCGAGCCATCGAGCAACTCGCGCATCCGGCGGGCGGTGTGCACCTGGCCCGGATGCGGACGCAGTTGATGCACGTTCTCGGCAAATGCGCCGCTGCGACCAGCGAAGGCATCGAGGCTCATCGCGGCCGCGAGATCGGCATGTTCGAGCAAGGTCTCTAGCCGCACGATCGCGAGCACCGCACACGCGAGCATCTGCGCGGTGCCGTTGTTGAGCGCGAGACCTTCCTTGTGCGACAGGCGCACCGGCAGCAGGCCCTTGCGGCGCAGCGCCTCGGCGCCCGGCAGGCGCTCGCCATCAACGAATGCCTCGCCTCCGCCGAGCAGCACGATCGCCAGATGCGACAGCGGCGCCAGATCGCCGCTCGCACCCACCGAGCCCATGCGCGGCACCACCGGCACGATGCCGGCGTTGAACAGCGCCGCCAGTGCCTCGACCGTCGACGCGCGGATCCCGGAGTGCCCGCGCAGCAGCGTATTGATCCGGATCACCAGCATCGCGCGCACCACGTCGGCACCGAACGGCTCGCCGACACAGACCGCGTGGGTGATGATCAGATTGTGCTGCAGTTCCTCCAGCAGCGATCCATCGCGCTGCTCCGGATTGCCGCCCGGCAACTCATCACGCGCACGATGCGCACCGAGCAACCGATCCGCATTGCTGCCGAAGCCGGTGGTGACGCCGTAGATCGGCTCGCCGCGCCCGGCCTGCTCGGCGAGAAAATCGGCCGCGCGCTGCACCCGCACGAGCGCGGCGGGATCGAGTCGCAAGCTGAGCTGCCCCGCCGCGGCCGCCGCGACATCGGCGCGGCTCAGCGACTGGCCGTCGAGTTGCAGCTCGCGCAGTGCGCCGGCCATGCCGGCTCAGCGGCCACGCATCGCGGCGGCCTGCTCGATCTCGACCCGCAGGGTCTTGACCAGATCGGCACGCGGCACTTCGAACTGGTCCTGCTTGCGCAGGTCCTTGATGGTGACCACGCCCTTGGCGATCTCGTCGGGGCCGAGCACCGCGACGAAACGGATGCCC
>JANOEA010000478.1:0-2270 GCA_031412975.1 Pseudomonadota bacterium
GCCTCGCCGCGCTCGCGATCACCGCGGCGATCACCTTGCCTGCATGGTTCATCGATCGCGGCAGTTTCTTCTATCCGGCCGACTGGGATGCGCCGCTGGCGGAGCCGGATGCACCATTACCGCTGCCCTTCGAACCCGAAGAACTGATGGCAGCGCAGTCGCAACGCCTCGATGAAGCCCTGGCGCGGCTGGCGCCACAGCGCCCGGGCGCGATAGATCTGTATGTGCTGACCTTCGGCAGTGACGGCAGCGAGCGCGTATTCCGCAACGAGGCGCTGTACGCGCAGCGGCTGTTCGCCGAGCGTTTCGGCGCCACCGGCCGCACCCTGGCCCTGGTCAACGATCCGCAATTGGCCGGCGTGGTGCCGTTGGCCACGCGCAGCAACCTCGGCCGCGCACTCGCCGGGATCGCCGCGCGCATGGACCGCAGCGAGGACCTGCTGCTGCTGTTCATGACCTCGCATGGTGCCGAGAACCACGAACTGCTGGTGAGCCTGGATCCCCTGCCACTGGCGCAGATCGATCCCGAATGGCTCGGCGAGCGCCTGCGCGACAGCGCGATCGCGCACCGGATGGTGGTGATGTCGGCCTGCTACTCCGGCGGGTTCCTGCCCGCACTGGCCAATCCGCAAACGCTGGTGCTGACCGCAGCGCGCAAGGACCGCACCTCGTTCGGCTGCGGTCCCGATTCGGACATCACCTACTTCGGTCGCGCCTGGCTGCAGGAATCGCTCAACGCGCAGACCGACCTGCTGGCTGCATTCGAAACCGCCAAGGGTGCCATCGCGGAGCGCGAAAAAGCCGCGGGCTACGAGGCTTCGGAACCGCAGATCGGCAACAGCCCGCAGGTCGCCGCGCAACTGCAGCGGTGGCAGCAGGCGCTGGTGCCCGGCGAGCCGGTGCCGTTCGACCCGGAAGCGCTCGCGCGCGACGCCGCGCACTGAGCGATCCACCTATGCGCGGTGCTCACTGCGAGCGGTGACGGCGGTCCAGTTCGACGATCACCTCGGCCAGCGACAACCCGCGCGCGCGCAGCGCCACCGTCAGGTGGAACAGCAGATCGGCCGCTTCGCCGACCACTGCCGCGTCGTCCTGCGCGACCAATGCGAGCGCGGTCTCCACGCCCTCCTCGCCAACCTTCTGCGCGATGCGCCGGATGCCGCCCTCGAACAGTTTGCTGGTGTAGCTGCCGGATGGCCGCTCACGCTCGCGCAAGGCGACCAGCGCATCGAGCGAGTGCAGGAATCCGAAGGTGTGCGCGGGTGCGGGATCGAAACAGGTGGTGGTGCCGCGATGGCACACCGGACCCTGCGGTCGCGCCAGCACGCGGATCGCATCGTCGTCGCAGTCCTGCGCGAGATCCACCACGTCGAGGAAATGCCCCGAGCTCTCGCCCTTGGTCCACAGCCGCTGCTTGCTGCGCGACCAGAAGGTGACCCTGCGCGTGGCCACGGTCGCCGCGAGCGCGTCGGCATTCATGAATCCCACCATCAGCAGCACGCCGCTGTCGGCGTGCTGGATCACCGCCGGAACGAGGCCGGCGGTTTTCGCGAAGTCGATGCGCGCAGGGTCGAAGTGGCTCATGGTCGAATGGGCAGTCCGTGGTCGCGCAAATAGGCCTTGAGGTCCGGCACCTGGATCTGCCCGGAGTGGAACACGCTGGCGGCGAGCGCGCCATCGACGTCGGCCTCGTTGAACACCTGCAGGAAGTGCTCGGGCGCGCCGGCGCCGCCCGAGGCGATCAGCGGCACCGCGCACACCGCGCGCACCGCACGCAGCTGCTCGATGTCGTAGCCACGGCGCACCCCATCGCTGCCCATGCAGTTGAGCACGATCTCGCCAGCACCGCGCTGCTGCACCTCCTGGACCCAGTCGAGGGTCGAGCGCTGCAGTTCGCGCGAGCGATCCGGATCGCCGGTGTATTGGTGCACGCGCCAGCCATCGGGCCCGCGCTGGCTGTCGATGCCGATCACGATGCACTGCACGCCGAATTCGGTAGACAGTTCATCGATCAGGTCCGGGCGCTCGAGCGCGGGTGAATTGACCGACACCTTGTCCGCGCCCGCGGCGAGCAGTCGGCGTGCCTGATCGACCGAGCGGATGCCGCCGGCCACGCAGAACGGGATATCCAGATGGCGCGCGAGGCGCTCGACCCACGCGACGTCCGCGCCACGCCCCTGCGGGCTCGCGGTAATATCGTAGAACACCAGCTCGTCGGCGCCCGCATCGCGATAGCGCAGTGCCAGTTCCTCGATGCCGCCCATCACCAC
>JANOEA010000479.1:0-2437 GCA_031412975.1 Pseudomonadota bacterium
TGGTGAGCAGTTCGGCGGGCACGAGGTCGATGGCGTGGGGACGGATGCGGCAGTATAGATCGCCGCGCAGCGACCGGCTCTCCACGATGCGCTCGCTATACTCCGCGCCCCGTTTCGCATCACGTTCGCAATGAACTCCAACCGCTCCATCATGCTGTTGATCGTGGTCGCTGCCATCGCCGTGTCTGCGGGCCTGTGGCTGGGCCAGCGCCAGCTGCTCGCCCCTGCGACGGATGCCGCCCTCCCGGTGCAGTCGGCCCTACTGTACCCGCAGCCGCGGGTCGTGCCACCGTTCGTGCTCGAACGCGCCACCGGCGGCAGCTTCAGCCAGGACGATCTGCGGGGCCACTGGACGCTCGCATTCTTCGGCTTCACCCACTGCCCCGACATCTGCCCGACCACGCTCGCGACGCTGAAACAGGTCGAGGACGCGCTGGCCGCAGGCGAGCCTCCGATCCCGCTGCGGCTGCTGTTCGTGTCGGTCGATCCCGATCGCGACAGCGCGCCGGTGCTGGCGAAGTACGCCGCGTTCTTCAGCCCCGACATCATCGCCGCCACCGCGCCCGAGGAGCGCCTGCAACCGATGACGCGCAGCCTCGGGATCGTCTACATGCAAAGCGCGCTGCCGGACGGCGGCTACACGGTCGACCACAGCGCGCAGATCGTGCTGATCGATCCGCAGGGGCGCATGGTCGGCATGTTCCGGCCGCCGCTGGACGCGCAGCGGATCGCCGCGGACCTGCGCCTGATCGCCGCCGCCGCCGCTCCATGAAGCCCGCGATCCTGCTGCAAACGTGGGTGCCGCAGAAGCTGCTTTCGCGGATCGTGCTGGCGGCCACCCGCTGGCGCTTCAAGCCGTGGAAGGACCTGCTGATCCGCGCCATCACCCGCATCTATCGGGTAGACATCGGCGAAGCGGCCAGCCCGAACCTCGCCGACTACCCGCATTTCAACGCGTTCTTCACCCGCGCGCTGAAGCCCGGCGCACGCCCGCTGGACGCCGATCCCGCAGCCCTGCTGATGCCCGCGGACGGCCGCATCAGCCAGGTGGGGGCGATCGTCGATGGCCGCATCCTGCAGGCCAAGGGGCATCACTTCAGCGCCGAGGAACTGCTCACGGATGCCGCGCTCGCAGCACCGTTCCGCGACGGCTGCTTTGCCAACATCTACCTGTCGCCACGCGACTACCACCGCGTGCACATGCCGATGGCCGGACAGCTGCGCCAGACCCTGCACGTGCCCGGCAAGCTGTTCAGCGTATCGCCCGCCACCGTGGCCGAGGTTCCCCAGCTGTTCGCCCGCAACGAGCGGCTGGTGTGCCTGTTCGAAACCGACCATGGCCCGCTGGCCGTGGTGCTGGTCGGCGCGATGCTGGTGTCGGGGGTGGAGACGGTCTGGGGCGGCGTCGAGATCCCGCCGTACGAGAAAACAATTGTCAGTCGGGACTTCCGCGGGGTCGCGCCATCGGTGCGCCTCGAACGCGGTGCGGAGCTCGGCCGCTTCAATATGGGATCGACAGTCATCCTGTTGATGCCAAAAGGTTTTTTCGTCGATCCCGCACTACTGCCCGAACGCGCGGTGCGGGTCGGAGAACGCCTTGGCAGCCTGCCCCGGAGCGCTTGATTGACCACTTGCCAAGGCCCCGACCCGGGATTAGGGTGACGCTCAAGGTCAATTTGTGACGCAAACGGCATTCCGTTGCGTCACCTCAGGTGCACCATAAGCACCATCACCACAAGCGACACAAAGGGAATCAGGATGAACGAGATGGTCCAGCGCACGATGTTGCGCATGCGCGTCCTAGCCCGGTACATGGTTCTCCGTCGGCAGCTGGCGGAGATCCGCCGCAGCATCGACGCCCTGTCCACCGCCGACCAGCGCGCGTTGATCGCGCACGCCTCGCGCGAGATGCAGTTGTCGCAGCATCAGTCCCGCGAAGCAGAAACCACCAATGCGGCGTTCGGCCGTTCGCGCACCGGCAACCCGCGCGTGCGCCTGATCGGCATCGCGCAGTGGCTGACCTCGGCGTTCCGCGAAACCGAGCATTCGGAACACGGCGAGATGCAGGAACTGCACCGGCAGTTGATGCGCACGTTTCGACTGCTGCGCGAAGCCACCGGCTACGTGACCAGCGCTGCCTGAGGCACCGATCACCTCGGAAGGCATGGCGGGCCGCGGCAGCAGTGCCGCGGCCTTTTTTGTGCGTGTGAGGTGTGGCAGGCGCGCGTGCGATCAGGCGCGGCAGCTCGGTACCGTCAGACGCTGGCCCGCGCGGATCGCGTAGCGGGGCGGCTTGATCCGGTTGGCATCGGCGATCGTGCGTGGATTTCCACAACCGAACTTGCGTGCGATCGACGACAGCGTCTCGCCCTGCCGCACTACGTGCGTCTGCGTGCCCGTACCCGCAGCGACCTTTGTTGTGGCGGCCGGGACATTC
>JANOEA010000480.1:0-3472 GCA_031412975.1 Pseudomonadota bacterium
AAGGACGACGAAGACTACGTCGGCGCACTGGCATTCAAGCAGACCGTCGAAGAGCGCATGCCCGGGAAGGTGCTGGTGCAGATCTTCCCGTCCGGCCAGTTCTGCGGCAGCGAACGGGAGTGCATCGAGGGCCTGCAGAGCGGCGTACTCGAGATGCACCAGACTACGGTCGGCGGCCTCGCGGCCCTGTACGGTGCCGCGCAGGTGCTCGACCTGCCGTATTCGTTCCGCGACGACGCCGTCGTCGAATGCGTGATGGACGGCCCGCTGCTCAAGGCCATGGGCGATGCGATGCTCGCCGACGGTCTGGGCCTGCGCCTGATGGCGGTGGGCAATACCGGCGGCTGGCGCAGCTTCGGCACCACCGAACGGCCGATCGCTGCAGCCGATGATCTGGCCGGGCTGCGGATCCGTACCCTGCCCTCGGCCCTCGAACAGCAGATGGTGCGCGACCTCGGCGCCGCACCGATGGCCCTTCCGTGGTCGGAGGTCTACGTCGCCCTGAGCGCGGGGCTGCTGGACGGGATCAAGAACAGCCCGCAGGACATCGTCGGAATGAAGCTCGACGACCATGTGCGCCACCTCTTCATCGACCGACACAGTTACATGGCCGCGCTCTGGTGGTACTCCGAGAAGCAGTGGCAGAACCTGCCGGATGATGCGCGCGAAGCGGTCAGCGAAGGATTCCGCGCGCTGGCCCTGGCCACGCGGCAGGCTGCGATCGATCGCGAGCTGCCGGCCATGGAAACCTTCCAGCGGCGCGGCGGCGTGGTCCACACCGCCTCCGCCGAACAACGCGGTGAACTCAAGCGCCGCACCGCCGGTCTGCGGGGCAGGTACCAGTCGCGCGACGGGTCCGAGTGGCTCACGAAACAAGACGTGGGGATTGCACGTTGCGAAGCCGCCCACGTCCCCGACCGCCCCTGATCATCCAGGAGCATTCCGATGCGTATCCTGTTCGTCGATGCCGGAAACTACTGCCGCTCGCCCGCTGCCGAGGCGGTTGCGCGAAGCCATGCCGCGCGCGCCGGCCAGTCGAACCAAATGACGTTCGCCTCCGCGGGTCTGAAGGACAAGCACGCCGGCGACAGCGCCGACCCGAGGACCATCGAGGCCTGCAGCGCCCGAGGCTACGACCTCGCTAGCTTCCGTTGTCGGGAAATCACGCCGGAGGATTTCGCGCGATCGGACCTGATCCTTGCCATGGACCGCGAAAACCTGGCGGCACTGGAGGCACGTCGACCTGCGGGCGACCAGACGCCGATCCGCCTGTTCCTCGGCGAGAACGAGGTTCCCGACCCGTACTTCGGCGATGCCGACGGATTCGGAACGATGATGGACCAGATCGAAGCGGGCGCTGTCGCGCTGCTGGCGCGCTTGCGCATTGCGAGCGGCGAGCAGCAATGAACACGGCCGGACGCACCGGTCGCGCACAAGGTGCGCTCCTACAGACCACCACGCCGTTGTAGGAGCGCGCCGCGCGCGCGACCGCAACCTCCAATCACACGGTGCGGGCGGGACGCACCGGTCGCGCACAAGGTGCGCTCCTACAAACCACGCGGCTGTTGTAGGAGCGCGCCATGCGCGCGACCGCAACCTCCGATCATGCAGTGCGGCCGGATTGCACCGGTCGCGCACAAGGTGCGCTCCTGCAGACCACGCTGCTCTTGTAGGAGCGCGCCATGCGCGCGACCGCAACCTCCGATCATGCAGTGCGGCCGGATTGCACCGGTCGCGCACAAGGTGCGCTCCTGCAGACCACCACGCTGTTGTAGGAGCGCGCCATGCGCGCGACCGCAACCTCCGATCATGATGGCGACCGCTGCAACGGTCGCCCCGGAGGAAGCAGCGTGCCTTAGCCGTCGAGCCTGCTGATGCGCGCCGGCTGCGCCTGCTGGATCACGATCTCGACGCGGCGATTCTGCTGGCGACCGCCGGCGGTATCGTTGCTGGCCACCGGCAGATCCTGGCCCAGCCCCACCGATGTGGTGCGATCGCGGCTGACACCGCGTCCGGTCAGGTAATCGCGCACCGATGCGGCGCGCCGCTCGGACAGATCGCGATTATGGGCGGCTGTGCCAGTCGAATCGGTGTGGCCTTCGATGGCGAGATCAAGACCAGGACGGCTGCTCAACGCATCGACGAGGCGGTCCAGCTCGCGTCGTGCGCCAGGGCGCAACTCGGCGCGATCGGATTCGAACAACACATCACCGACCGTGACTACCAAACCTCGCTCGGTCTGCTTCGCATTCAGATCGGCAAGCTCCGTCTGCATCTGCTGCAACTGATGTCGCGCCGCAGCGGCATCGGCGCGGGCCCGGGATGCTTCGTCACGCGCAAGCTGGGTGTCGCGGCGTCCCATTTCCGCAGTCGTGCGGTCCTGTTCGGACTGCAAGCGGGCCTGATTGGCGTCGCGGTTGGCCTCGTCGGCGTCACTGCGCGCGTAGCGGGCGTCCTGCCGGGCGTCGTCGGCACGCATGCGCTCGCGCTGCGCCATCGAGCGCGCACTGTCCGCCTCGCGGGTACGCGATTCGACCAGCATGGTCTCGCGCTCGCGGTCGAGATCCTTGCCGCGCTGGGTGGCAAAGCGCGCCAGGCCCTCGGCTTCGGCGATACTGACCAGCCGGCCTGCGAGATACAGGTTCTGGTCGAATTCTTCAGGACGCATGCGCGGCTGGTCGGCGAGCACCGCTACGGCGAGTTCGGCTTCGCGCAGTTCGGCCGCGGCATACGGCGCGATGCGCTCGTCCGCGCGCATGTCGCGCAACTGGCTCTGCAGCATTTGTACTTCCGAGTTGACCCGCGGCGTGCTCGCGCAGCCGCTGGCGATGATCGCCGCGGCGAGCAGCGAGATCCGGAAAATCTTCGGGGTGGTGTTCATCGGCTGGCTCCGGTTCGGTCGAGTTCAACGCGCAGGGTGTCTACCGCAGACTGCAATGCGGCCGTGGCGGATTCGGCCTTGGCTTGGCGGCTGCGGGCTTCGGCGAGGCGTGCATCGGCGTAGGCGCGATGCGCGGCGCGTTCGCAGTCGTCCCAGTCGCGGCGTTCGCAGGAGCGTTCGGCCTGCATCAACCTCTCGCGGGCCACAGAGGCTTGGTTGGGACTCAATTGTTGGGCGCCTGCGCGTTCTGCGGCGGCGATGCCTCCGCTGGCGCGTGCCAGTGCAGTTTCCGCGTCGTCACGATCGGCGATCGCCGCGATCGGCAGTGCCAGCAACAGCGATGCGAGGATCGCCTGGAGCGTCGTGTTCTTCATGAGTGCTTCCCGTGACGACGCAGGCTGCGTCATGCCATTGGGCTCGACGGTAGCGTCGAGGCCCGCGCAGGTCTGTGCGCTTTCGTACGCTCGTTGTGGCGCGGTGCGGTGGCGGGGGGGCGCAGGGCCCCCCCCACCGGGGCCGGGGGTGGGGTGGGAGGGGGGGGCGGGGGCCCCCCCCCCCCCAAACAAAACGGATTGGCGCGCGGCGGGAAAA
>JANOEA010000481.1:0-7741 GCA_031412975.1 Pseudomonadota bacterium
GAGGCTGCGATGGCGGCGGTGCCCCGTCGCGACAAGCCCAGGCTGCTGGATCTGGTTCGCGGCAGGATTCGCCGATTGGCGATGAGCAAGCGCACCGAGGACGCCTACGTCGGATGGATTCGTCGCTTCATCATTGCCAACGATCGCCGACATCCGGCAAGTTTGGGTAATGCCGAGGTCGAGGCGTTCCTGACCCTCCTGGCGGCCCGCGACCGCGTTGCGCCGTCGACCCAGAACCAGGCGCTTTCGGCGATCCTGTTCCTGTATCGCGAGGTGCTGGGCGTCCAACTGCCGTGGATGGATAACGTCCAGCGCGCGAAGGGCACGCGCCGTCTGCCCGTGGTGCTCACGCGGGCTCAGGTCGCGGCCGTGCTCGACTGCATGACGGGTCGCGCGTGGCTGATGGCAAGCCTGCTTTACGGCACCGGCATGCGCCTGATGGAGTGCGTGCGGCTGCGCATCAAGGACGTCGAACTGGAGCGCCGGCAGATATTGATCCGCGATGGCAAGGGCGCGAAGGATCGCATCACGATGCTGCCGGGCAAGCTGATCGAGCCGATGCGCGCACAGATCGAGGAGGCGCGCCGGATCCACGCGCGCGACCTGATCGATGGCGTCGCCAACGTGTGGCTGCCGCACGCGTTGGCGAAAAAGTATCCCAATGCGCCGACCGACGTGCGCTGGCATTACGTGTTTCCGGCCGCACACGTGTCGCGCGACCCGCGTGGCGGCGTGATGCGTCGCCATCACATCGACGAGAAGCTGTTGCAGCGCGCGATGCATCGCGCGGTGCAGCGGGCGGGCGTCGAGCGCACCGCGACCTGCCACACACTGCGTCACTCGTTCGCCACCCACCTGCTGGAAGCCGGCTACGACATCCGAACGGTGCAGGAACTGCTAGGGCATTCCGATGTGACCACGACCCAGATCTACACCCATGTGCTCAATCGCGGGCCGAACGCAGTGCTGAGCCCGCTCGACCGCTGAGCCCCCTACCCGCCCCGCGCGTGCAGCCAGTCGTGGATCGCGGGCGGCACTTCGCGCTGCGATCGGCCGGAGACGTAGATGCCGATGTGGCCGCCCTTGAATGCGATCTCGCTGTAGTCCTTGCTGCCGATCACCCCGCGCATCGCGCGCGATGATGCCGGGGGCACCAGATGATCCTGCTCGGCGAAGATGTTCAGCACCGGGTGGGTGATCGCCTTGAGGTTCACTGGACGGCCGCCGATCTGGAGGCCGCCTTCGACCAGCTTGTTGCCCTGGTAGAAATCCTTGATGAACTGGCGGAACGCTTCGCCGGCCTGGTCGGGCGAATCGAAGATCCACTTCTCCATGCGCAGGAAATTCTCGACCTCGGTCTTGTCGTCGAGGATGTCGATCAGCCCGACGTACTTCTGCAAGTTCAAGCGGAACGGCTTGAGCGTGAGGTAGCACCAGTTCATCAGATCGCCGGGCACGTTGCCGAGCGTGTCGACCATCAAATCGACATCCATGCCCTGCGTCCAGTGCGAGAGCATGTTGTCGGCGGTGTGGAAATCCACCGGCGTGACCATGGTGATCAGATTGCGCACGGTCTTCGGATGCAGCGCGGTGTAGCACAGCGAGAACGCGCCGCCCTGACAGATGCCGAGCAGGTTGATCGCGGTGAGTCGATGGCGCTTCGCCACCACCTCCACGCAACGGCGGATGCTGCCGTTGATGTAGTCGTCGAGCGTGGTGAAGCGATCGGACGGGTCCGGATAGCCCCAGTCGATGATGTAGACGTCCTCGCCACGCGCGAGCAGGCCCCGCACGATCGATCGATCGGCCTGCAGGTCGACCATGTAGGGCCGGTTGACCAGTGCATAGACGATCAGCAGCGGTACTTTCGCGGTCGGCGCGCGATCGCCCTTGAACCGGTACAGGATCGTCTTGCCATCGCGCCAGATCTCTTCGAGCTCGGTGGCGCCGTAGCTGACATCCTCGGCCTCGCGCAGCACGCTGGCGCCGCGCGCGAGCTTTTCGCCGATCTTGCCGATCTCGCGCATTGCATCGGCGGGAGTGAAGTTCAACGGGCCCATGGCTCAGCGTGCTCCCTTGCGTTTTTTGCGCGATGCCTTGCGCAGCGCGGCGAGGCGATCGGCGAATTTGCCGCCGACCACCACTTCTCCGCCACGCGCGATGGTCGACTCCGGCACCTCGGCCTTGCGGGCCTTGCCGGGTTTGGCCGCCTTGGACTTCTTCGCGATGGCGGCCTTTGCGGGTGCCGACTTCCTGGTGCTGCGCGAGGCCACGCGCGCATCGGTGCCGGCGACGATGCGCAGCTTCGGCGGCGTCTTGCGCTTGCTGCGCGGCGTGGCCGCGGGCACGGCGGCCTTGGCCTTGCGCGCGCCCTTGCGCGACTTCGAAACCGACTTGCGCGGCACCACGGCCGGGTGCGGCGGCACTTCCACCGCCATTTCGACCGGAACCTCGATCGAAGCCTCGATCGGAAGCTCGATCGGCTCCACGGCGGCGAGCGCCTTTTCATGCTCGAGCTCGGTGATCCGTCGCTTGAGCTCGGCAAGCTTGCGGTGCACCGCATCGAGTTCGGTACGGGTCGGCATGCCGACCCCGCCGGTACTGCGCTCGATCTCCTGCTGCACGTGCTGGCGCACGCGCATCTGCGCATTCACCAGCGCGCCGTAGGCGCTGCGGAATTCGTCCGACAACGCGACCTCGGCATAACCCTCCTCGGCTGCGTCGATCCAGGTGTCGTAGACCTCGCGGAACGACTTGAGCTGGCGACCCGGTTCGCTGTGCTCGGCCAGTTTCAGCTCGAGTTTTTCCAGCGCGCGCCGGCTCGCATCGAGCATCAGGCGCTGGTAGTGCTCGAGGTGCTTCGCCTGCTCGCCCATCGCGAGCATCAGTTGCTGGCGGCGCGCCTGGGATTCACGCGAGTAGCCGAAGGTCGGCGTGTGCAGGCCCGCAGCGAACGAATCGCCGAGCGGTTTGGCCGCTTCGCTGAACTGGGCAAACATCTGCTCGAAGCCCTTGGCACCCGCACCGCTGGCATGGCGCAACGCATCGGCCACTGGATTGTGTTGCAGGTCGAAGCCGCCATGCGCGCCGGCGAAAGCCTGGCTCCAGTCGGCACCGGGCATCTGCGGATTGCCGCCCGCACCCGCGAGCGCGGCCTGCATCATCGACACCATCTGCCGCGCGCCGTCGACCATGCGCTCCAGCGCCGGGTTGGCAGGGCTGCCGGCGCCGGCCAGCTGGCTCCACATCTCGAAGCCCTGCTGCAGCGGCGCGTCTGCGCCGCCCGCAGCGCCGGCGTTCGCGTCCTGCCACGTTCGCGCGAACTGCTGTTGCATTTCCTGCCAGCCCTTGACCCACTCATCGGGCGCAAATGGATTCGACATGCGCGATCTCCTCGGCGATCCGCACGATGCTACAACGCAGGGATGGCGGGGCCAACCGAATCGGGTGTTGCCGAAGGCTGCGGGCGCGCCGGGCGCACCGCGATCACTCGAATCCGTCGCGGAACAGCAGTTCGTCGACGGTGAAGCTGCGTTCGACCGCACCGATGTCGCATGCGGCCCCTTGCGGGCGTGCGACCCCACGCTGGTCGCCGGTCAGTGCCACCACGCCGCCGGCATCGACGCACGAACCCGCGCCGACTGCATCCACCAGCGGACTGGAAGCCATCGGCACGCGCACCGGCGTTTGCCCGGCGAGCGACAGGCGCAGCGCATCGAGCAACGGCGGCGTGTTGCCCGGCAGGTCGGAGGCGACGAACCCGGTCGCATCGCCGCGCAAGAACACCAGGTTGTGGCCGTCGGACAGCAGCCCGGCGCTGGCGCCGTGCAGGTCCGGATTGACCACTGCGGTGCCATCGACCAGCACGCTGTTGCGCATGGTCAGCGCCGCGAGCCGCGAGCCCTTGTAGATGTTGCCGCCACTGCTGCCGCCCTGGTTGGGCCCCAGCGTGCTGGACACCACGACCAGCGAGCCATCGTTGAAGCCGATCGCACCGCCGCTGCAGTTGGCGCCGGCGACGTTGCCGCTGAGCGTGCTGTTGATCACCAGCGTTTGCGCGCTCGCACCTTCGCTGCGGATCGCCGCGCCGCTGCCGCAGGTGAGCGCATCGATGCGATTGTCGTCGAAGGTGCTGTTGCGAACGCTCAGTCGGCCCGACACCCCGGTCGTGCTGCTGGCCAGACTGTAGACCGCGCCGCCCGAAACACCGGCACGATTCGACTGCAGGCGCACCGCATCGAGGCGCAGGTCGCCGACGTTGCGGATCGCGCCGCCGCTGCCGGCGTCGCCCGCGTTGCCCGCCAGCAGGCTCAGCGCGCTGATCTGCACCACCGCGGCCTCGCTGGTGATGTTGAACATGCGGCGCGCGTTCGCGCCGCTGATCCGGGTTGCGGTGGCGCCGTTGCCGAGCACGATCAGGTTGCGATCGATCGTGATCTCGCTGCTGCTGAGTACGATGGTGGCGCCATTGAGGGCAGCTGCAAATGCGATGGTGTCGCCTGCCTGCGCGGCCGCAACCGCGGCGCGCAGACTGCCCGCGCCGCTGTCGTTCGGGTTGGTGACGAGCAATGTCGCGGCTCCAGCGCTGCCGGCGGCAAGCAGCGCGCCGAGTGCTGCCGCAGGAATGGCGCAGCGGATCGATGGCCGGATACGGCGGATCATGCGGCTGCCTCCACGGTTGGTGCCTGCCGCTGCGCTGGTCGCTGCATCGACCAATGCAAACCTGCATCGCCATCGGTGACGAAGCCGAGGCGTGCGTACCAACCGAGGATCGGGTTGTTCTTTTCGACATGCAGCGTGAGCGGCAAACCCTGCGCGTCGGCTTCCGCGAGCAGGCCACCGAGCAAGCGACCGCCGACCCCGATGCCGCGCCATTCGGGCAGCAACACGATAGCGACCAGGCAGATGCGCCGCGCGTCGCGATCCACGTAGCAGCGCCCGCTGTCGATCCCGTCCACGCAAACGATGTCGAAGGCTGCGTGCGGATACTGCGCCCGGTATTGACGCTGCTGCGCATCGAACTGCTGCGCCACGAACGCGTCGCGCTGCACGGGGGTCCAGCCGGTCAAGGCGAGCTCATCGATGCGTGTCGACGCATAGGCGGCGAGCGACACGGCCCGATCGGCGGAGGTTTCGGTCCGCAGTGCGACACGCTGCACACTCGCGCGCGTCGTCATGACCGCGGCGGGAATACGCCCTGCAGGGCGATGATGAAATTCACTACCAGGCTGGGCTGCATGTTCGGATGCGCTTGCGCCCCGCCCGCGGGCGCAGACGCGAGTCCGGGCGCGCTCGCGCAGGATGCCGCATACACCGGATCGCGCGTGGTGGCCTGGCGCCCGCCGACCGGATTGCCACGGTTGGCCTGCAACTGCGATGCCTCGATCGGATGGCCGTGCGCGGGCATTTGCGCCGTGCTCAAGACCACCGACTCGCTGCCATAGCCTTGTCCGAGGTTGCGCGGCGCCAATCCCGGGCCGCTGCCCGGATGCATCGGCGCGCGCGATCGCAAGTCGGGCAAACCGAACGTGGAGACGCCGTTACCGCCGTAGGTGGTGCCGAGCAGGGAGAACAGCGCGGTGTTCTGCGCAATCGGCAGCAGCTGGCCGTTGCACAGCGCCCACCCGATCGGGGCGAAGTTGAAGCCGACCATGCGAATCTCGCCAACGAAGGGTTCGGACATGGTCAGTTCCGGGGCGGGAAGATGCCGAACAGCGAAATGATGAAGCTCACGCAGCGCACGGGCTGCTCGTTCTCGTGCGGCTGGTTGCCGCCGACCGCCGATAGCGGCGCTTGCAGCGCATCGGGTGCCGCGCTGAGAAACAGATCGGCCTCGCCGATGGCATGCAATCCGCCCACTGGCGAGGGCGTGCGCACACCGTCGCGGGCGGCGAGCGCCTCGTGCGCATGCGCAGGCATCTGCGGCACGCTCAATGCGACCTGCTGGCTGCCGCCGCTTTCGCCGATCACACGGGTCGAGAGCCCTGTCCCACTTCCCTGATGCACGGGAACGCGGGCTCGCAGATCGGGAACTGCAAAGGTGTTTTGTCCGTCGCCGCCAAAGGTCGTCCCGATCAGCGCGAACAGCGCGTCGTTCTCCGCGATCGGCAACAGCTGACCGTCGCAGAATGCCCAGCCCAACGGTGCGAAGTTGCCACCGAACATCCGGATCTCGCCAATGAAGGGATTCGACATGGACTCAGGGCCGCGACGGGAAGATGCCCTGCAGGGCGATGATGAAGCTGATGGTCAGGAACGGCATCATGTTCGGGTGAGGTTGCGAGCCACCGCTCGGCAGCGAGGCCACGCCGGTCGGCACCAGGGCCAATGCGCTGCTGCGGTAGATCGGCGCTGCGGTTCGCGCCGGAATCGTCGAGGCTGCCGAAGTCAGGGCGGCGGTGCTGTCGCACACCGCGCGCGGGTGCGAATGGGTCGGCAATTGCGCGGCGAGCAGCGTGACCGTTTCACTGCCGAGCACCTCGCCCTGCAGTCGATCGCTCAGGCCCGGGCCGGCGCCGAAATGCAGC
Organism: Pseudomonadota bacterium; assembly: GCA_031412975.1. Taxonomy (GTDB): domain Bacteria; phylum Pseudomonadota; class Gammaproteobacteria; order Xanthomonadales; family Ahniellaceae; genus UBA4656. Next base: position 6,528 of record JANOEA010000481.1, read on the forward strand.
GGCGTGCGACCCTGCATGCTGGGCAATGCGAAGTTGGTCTGGCCGTTGCCGCCATAAGTCGTGCCCAGCAGCGCGAACAGCGCCTGGTTCTGGTTGATCGGCAGCAGTTGCCCGTTGCACAGCGCCCAACCGCGCGGTGGAAAATCGAACGAAACCATCCGGATCTCGCCGAGGAACGGTTCGCTCATCGCTGCTCCCATCCAGGCCGCCGGAAACCCATGGCTTGAGTTTCACCGATTGTCGCCGCATGATCCAGTGCCGCGTCGGGCCCGGCGCCGTCGAAGGAGTCATGCGCATGCAATGGAGTCGACGCAGCGTGCTGGCTTCAGGGTTGGCCGCCCCCTTGGCCACCACGTTTGCGGCACCGGCCGCAGCGACGCTGTACGCCACCAGGCAGGCCTGCTCGCGTGCGCAGTTCGCAGCGCTGCGTGGCGAGACTTTCCTGCTCCGCTGCAATGCCGGCGGCACCGGACATGACCTTCACGCGACCCTGTCGCGGGTCGAATCGGGCAGCGCGACGCATCAGGCCGTGGACGGCTGCTTCGTGCTGCATTTCGAGATCGAGGGAGGGGCCGCGGCGGAGCAGTCGATCTACACGGTCCGGCATCCCGCGCTCGAGACTTTCGCGGTACTCGCAGTGCCCTCCTCCGCGGATGGGCGCTCGTTGGCGGTGGTGTTCAACAATCCGGGTTGATTCGCAGCGGCTCGGCTCGGTCCTCGACCTGGCGGCTGAACGTCGCGTCGAACATCACGCTGCCGTCCGCTTCGACGTAGGGCACGAGCAGCAGCGCGTGTTCGGGCAGGCCGTCGAGGATGATCCGGTACATGCCCTGCACCGACTCGGCTTCCGGCATCGTGAAGCCGACCTGGAATTGTTCGAAACCGCCCTGCAGTTCGCGCGCGCCGACGGTGGCGACGCGTGCACCGAAGGGCAACGATGCGACCGGCAGCAGCGGCACGATGCGGCAGCGGTGACCGCGCCGCGCGAGGTATTCGGCGTGCGGGATCTGCGGCAGCAGCAGCGCGTCGAGGGCAAGGTCGATGTCGATGGCGTCCCTCCAGTCGATCAACGCGCAGCATGGCACGTGCGGAGCACCGGTGGGGTGCCGGCGATGACAGCGTGCGGTGGGCGGGCGGCCACGATGCAGCGACCGCGCAACATCGTAGGGCGGGCCTTGGCCCGCCATCGCGGTGTATCCCGATTCGCGGGTGAT
>JANOEA010000482.1:0-2582 GCA_031412975.1 Pseudomonadota bacterium
CGACAACCCGGCGGCCGCGTTCGTTGAGTTGTTGAACACGACTGCTGCGGAGATCGACCTCAACGGTTGGTGTGTCGAAGGGATCGAGTGGTGCTGGACTACGCCGACACCCGTCGCAGCCGCGGGTGCAGCGCGGCTGGATTGGTCTGGTCGCGCTGCTCATCGCGCTGGCGATCGTTGGTTGGCTCGCGATGGGCGCGCTCAAGGGCTACGGCGTCGCCGGCAAGGCGGGGGCCGATCCGGCGGCGAAGGCGAACGATCCGCGCGAACGGGCGCGCGCCGTCGAGTCGGTCGTGATCGAACGGGCGAAGGAATCGGCGCGACAGATCGACGAGGCGGAGCGCCCGAAGCCGTAGGCCAACCGCCCGGCGCGCCCGACGCGGAGTGCGTAAAGCCGTTCGGGCGTCGGTCGGCCGTTTCGCCGGACGATCGTTCGACCCCGGTGCTAGAATCCGCTGCGCTTCGCATTCTCGCGAGGCGCGCTTCGCACCCGTGGCCAACCCGACCTACCCGCACCCGATCATCGCCCGCGAAGGCTGGCCCTTCGTCGCGCTCGCCGCGGCGATCATGCTCGTACTGCTCGCCTGGGGCGGCCTCGTCGGCGGCGTCGTCGGCATCGCGATCTTCGCCTTCGTCGTCCAGTTCTTCCGCGACCCGCCGCGCGAGGTGCCGGCGACGCCCGGCATCGTGCTCTCGCCTGCGGACGGCAAGGTGGTGCGCGTCGAGAAGGCGCGCGATCCCTGGCTCGACCGCGACGCGATCAAGATCAGCGTGTTCATGAACGTGTTCAACGTGCACAGCAACCGGAGCCCGGTGGACGGCGAGGTCGTGAACGCGTGGTACCACCCGGGCGCGTTCGTCAACGCGGCGCTCGACAAGGCGTCGACCGAGAACGAGCGCAACGCCCTGCACCTCAAGACCGCGAGCGGCCGCGACATCACCTGCGTGCAGGTGGCGGGCCTCATCGCGCGCCGCATCCTCTGCTATGTGAAGCCGGGCGACCGGCTCGCGCGCGGGCAGCGCTACGGTTTCATCCGCTTCGGCTCGCGCGTGGACGTCTACCTGCCGCCCGACGCGAAGCCGCGGGCCGCGGTCGGCGACACGGCGCGCGCCGCCGAAACCGTTCTGGCCGAGCTGGCCTGAGCGCGGAGGCGACGCCATGGTCGACTTCGACAAGCAGCGCGCGCTGGCGAAGAACCGGATCCGCCGGCGCGGGATCTACCTGCTGCCGAACCTGTTCACGACCGCGGCGCTGTTCGCCGGCTTCTACGCGATCGTGCAGGGGATGAACCAGCGCTTCGACATGGCGGCGATCGCGATCTATGTCGCGATGCTGCTCGACAGCCTCGACGGGCGCGTCGCGCGGCTCACGCACACGCAGAGCGCCTTCGGCGCTGAGTACGACAGCCTCTCCGACATGGTGAGCTTCGGCGCGGCGCCTGCGCTCGTCATCTACGAGTGGTCGCTGCGCGGCATGGGCAATCTCGGCTGGATCGCGGCCTTCCTCTACTGCGCCTGCGCGGCGCTCCGGCTCGCGCGATTCAACACGATGCTCGAGGTCGCCGACAAGCGCTGGTTCCAGGGGCTTCCGAGTCCGGCGGCGGCGGCGCTGGTCGCCGGCTTCGTGTTCATCGTCGACGACTACGCGATCCCGCCGGCGTCGGTGCGCTGGTGGGCGTTCGGCGTGACGCTGTTCGCCGGGCTCGTCATGGTGTCGAACCTCAAGTACTACTCGTTCAAGTCGATCAACCTCAAGAAGAGCGTCCCCTTCGCACCGACGTGACCGACGCCTTCCGCATGTACCTGCGGCCGCTGCTGGGCTCGGGCATGCCCGACGCCTTTCGCCTGCGGCCCAACGCGGTGCCCAAGGTGCTGGGCGCGCGCGACTGACGCTGCCCGCGTTACAGCGGGCGCGTGGCGATGCGGAAGTCGGGGTCTTCGGGGAAGGGGCCGACGCGGAAGTCCAGGCTGTGCATCAGCTTGAGCATGGGTCCGTTGTTGGTGAGGATCAGGCCCATGATCTCGGACAGGCCCTTGCTGCGCGCCACGTCCATGATGGACTGCATCAGGCGCGAACCTATGCCCTGGCCCTTGAGCTCGTCGGCCACCACCAATGAGAACTCGCAACTCGCGCCGTCCGGGTTGGTGACGATGCGGCTGACGCCGATGATGCGCTGGTGGCCGGCATCGACATCCTCGCCCGGCCCCGGCGGGTCGCGCACGATGGCCACCAGGGCCATCTCGCGGTCGTAGTCGATCAGCGTGAAGCGCGCCAGCAGCCGCTCGGGCAGTTCGGGCATGACGCTGGCAAAGCGGAAGTAGCGGCTCTCGGCCGACAGGCCGCGCACCAGCGCCTGCAGCATGTCGGCGTCGTCGGGGTGGATGGGGCGGATGGTGTACACCCCGCCGCCGGCCTGCGGCCCCAGCGGCCATTCGCTGTCCAGCCCCGTTGGGTAGGGCAGGATGGCCAGGTGGCCGTAGCTGCCGGGCGCCTGCGTCGCCTTGTCGACGACGATGCGCGCGTCCACCGCCACCGCGCCTTGGGCGTCGACGATGACCGGGTTGATGTCCATCTCGCGCAG
>JANOEA010000483.1:0-2624 GCA_031412975.1 Pseudomonadota bacterium
GGGTGTGGTGGCGGGGGGCCACGGCCCGCCCTCCGGCTCGCCGCAGGTGGTCCGTTGGGGGGGCCTTGGCCCGCCATCCCGACCCGCCCCAACCCATCATCCCGACCGCCGCCCCGCGTAAGCGCCGAACGCCGCGCCTACATCGTATGCGTCAAACGCTCCGCGCCCATGGTGCCGGCCAGCAGTGTTTCGATGCGGGTCTTGGCCGCTTCGCCGTCGGCGGTTTCGTTGAACTGCACGCCGATGCCCGCGGTGCGGTTGCCCTGCGCGCCGGTCGGGGTGACCCAGACCACCTTGCCGGCCACCGGCAAGCGGTCCTTCTCTTCCATCAGCGAGAGCAGGATGAACACCTCGTCGCCGAGGTTGTAGCGCTTGGCGGTGGGTACGAACAAACCGCCACCTTTCACGAACGGCATGTAGGCGTTGTACAGCGCACCCTTGTCCTTGATCGCCAGCGACAGGATGCCCTGGCGCGGCATGCCGCCTGTTGCACCGGGAGTTGCAGCCATCATCTACCCCTTGGCGTGGCGTGGCGGCTGCATCGCCGCGCGGAATTCGCACAGCAGTTCGAGCAGGAGCAGATCGGCGCGCAGCGGCGTCTTGAGCTGCTCCCGGACCACGTTGGCGCGGTCCCACCACGCCGCAAGCTTCGGGAATTGTGCGCCCGCGGTCAAGCTGGCCAGTGCGGACAGGGCTGCCGAGCTCCCGCCCTGCCCGCGCGAGCCCCACGACGCAGTGCGCAGTGCCTGCGTGGCAAAGACCAGTCGCTGGCCGGTTTCATCCTTGTCCTTGAGCCACGCAAGCGCAGTTTCGTGGGCCGATGCATGGCCACCGGCGACCGCGATCAGGTCGCGCACGGTGGATTCGATCCGCGCGCGGGTGGCAGGCGCGGCATAGTCCCGCGCGAGTCCGGGATTTCCAGCGGCCAGGTCCAGCGCCTCGGTGGCAGCTTCCTTGCCGAGGCCCGTGTCGACCAGCCACGCCAGCGATTCGGCACGCGACGGGAAGCGCAGGTCGATTCGCTGGCAGCGACTGCGGATGGTCGCCGGCAGTGCCGAAGGACGATCCGACACCAGGATCAGCACCGTGTTCGGAGCCGGCTCCTCGAGGGTCTTCAGCAGCGCATTGCTGCTGTGTTCGTTCATGGCCTCTGCCGGATCGAACAACGCAGTCCGCCAACCACCCATCTGACTGGTCTGCATCAGCGCATCCCGCAACGTGCGGATCTGCTCGACCGCGATCACACTCCGCAGCTTCGGCGTGTCGGCCTCGTAGTTCATCTCGAAACTCACGAACCGCGCATCCGGATGGGTCCCGGCGCCCAACATCCTGCACGCCACGCAGCGCCCGCACGCATGTCCCGCGACCGATGGCTCGCGACACAGCAGCGACCCGATCATCCGGTAGGCCAACGGTCGTTTGCCAACCCCGGTCGGACCGGAGAGGAGGACCGCATGCGGCACCCGCCCGGTGCGCACGTTGGCGTACCAGTTTTCCTCCGCGCCGCCATCCGGCGCCGCCAGGTACTGCTGGCTACCCGCGCGGGCGACCCAGTCAGGCCACAGGACCTCTTCCCTGCCCGCATTGTTCATCGATCTAACCCCGCCACGTCAGTATCAGTTCGCGAAGCGAAGCAACCACGCGAGCGGCAACGATCTCCAAGGGTTGCGAAGCATCGATCACCACAAACCGTTCGTGCTCGGCTTCCGACCTCGCGCGGTATGCGGCGCGTACGCGCTCGAAGAACAGCAGATTCTCCGCCTCGATGCGGTCGCGGCCTGCATCACGACCCGCCACCCGCTCGAGTCCCACGGCCACCGGCACATCGAGCAGGAAGGTGCGCTGCGGCTTGAGGCCGAACGCAGCCCAGCGCTCGAGATCTTCGATCAACGCCAGCGGCACGCCGCGACCGCCGCCCTGGTAGGCGAAACTGGCATCGGTGAAGCGGTCGCTGACCACCCACTCGCCCGCGGCCAGCGCCGGCAGGATCGATTCGCTGACCAGCTGTGCGCGACTGGCGAACATCAGCAGCAGTTCGCTTTCGGGGCAGATGCCGGCATAGCGCGGATCGAGCACGACCGACCGCAACGCCTCGCCGAGCGGCGTGCCGCCGGGCTCGCGCGTGAGCCGGTGGGGAATGCCCGCCTCCTGCAGGCAGCCGCGGATCGCGGCGAGCACGGTGCTCTTGCCCGCGCCCTCGCCGCCTTCCAGCGTGATGAACAAGCCTGGATGCATCGTTCAGCGCCGGAGCTGGTACTTGACCACGGCGGCATTGTGCTCGCGCAGGCTCGCGCTGAACTGGTGGCTGCCGTCGCCACGGGAGACGAAGTACAGCTCGTCGCCGTCGGCAGGCTGGGCCACCGCACGCAATGCATCGCGACCTGGCGCGGCGATCGGCGTCGGCGGCAGGCCGAAGCGCATGTAGGTGTTGTACGGCGTATCGGTGCGCAGGTGCATGCGGGTGAGATTGCCATCGAACGCAGGGCCGACGCCATAGATCACGGTGGGATCGGTCTGCAGGCGCATGCCGATCTTCAGCCGCCGCACGAACACGCCGGCGATCCGCGCGCGCTCGTCGGCACGGCCGGTTTCCTTCTCCACGATCGACGCGAGCACCAGCATCT
>JANOEA010000484.1:0-5960 GCA_031412975.1 Pseudomonadota bacterium
GATCGAATCGACCGGGCAGGACTCCTCGCAGAAACCGCAGTAGATGCACTTGAACAGATCGATCTCGTAGCGCGTGGTGCGGCGGCTGCCGTCGGCGCGCTGCTCGGAATCGATGGTGATCGCGAGTGCCGGGCACACCGCTTCGCACAGCTTGCAGGCGATGCAGCGCTCTTCGCCGTTGGGATAGCGGCGCAGCGCGTGCAGGCCGCGGAAGCGGTTCGACTGCGGCGTCTTCTCGATCGGGTAGCGCAGGGTGTACTTGTCGCGCACGAAGTATCGGCCTGTCAGGGCCAGGCCCTGCAGCAGCTCGATCAGCATCAGGCTCTTGAGGTAATTGACCACGCGGCTCATCGAAGTGGCCTCAGCTGCCGATCTGGATCCAGTCGGCGTAGACCAGCCACGCGGCGACCATGATCCAGACGATGGTGATGGGAATGAAGATCTTCCAGCCGAGGCGCATGATCTGGTCGTAGCGGTAGCGCGGGAAGGTCGCGCGGAACCACAGGAAACAGAACATGAAGAACACCGCCTTGGCCAGCAGCCACCAGATGCCCGGCGCGCCAAGCGCTCCCCAGTGCGCCGGGAACGGCGACAGCCAGCCGCCCATGAACAGGATCGCGGTCAGCACCGAGATCAGGATCATGTTGGCGTATTCGGCGAGGAAGAACACCGCGAACGCCGCGCCACCGTACTCGACATGGAAGCCGGCCACCAGTTCGGATTCGCCTTCGGCCACGTCGAACGGTGCGCGATTGGTCTCGGCCACGCCGGAGATGAAATACACCACGAACAGCGGCAACAGCGGCAGCCAGAACCACTCGAGGGCACCGGTGCTGCCGGCCTGCGCGTTGACGATCGCACTGAGGTTCAAGGAACCTGAGAGCACCAGCACGCCGACCAGCGCGAAGCCCATCGCGATCTCGTAGGACACCACCTGCGCTGCCGAGCGCATCGCGCCGAGGAAGGCGTACTTGGAGTTCGAGGCCCAGCCGGCGAGGATCACGCCGTACACGCCCATCGAAGTCATCGCGAGCAGGTACAGCAGCCCCGCATTGATGTCGGCCAGCACCAGGCCATCGTCGAACGGCACCACCGCCCACGCAGCGAAGGCCGGTGCCAGCGCGAGCACCGGCGCGAGGAAGAACAGGAACCGACTCGCGTTGCTGGGCAGGATCAGTTCCTTGAACAGCATCTTGCCGACGTCGGCGAACGGCTGCAGCAGACCCAGCGGGCCGATGAACACCGGCCCACGCCGCGACTGCATGTAGCCGATCACCTTGCGCTCGGCCAGCGTGTAGAACGCCACGCTGAGGATCAGCGGCACCGTGATGGCCAGAATCTTGAGCAAGGTCCAGACCAGCAGCGTGACCGGCGTGGCACCCGCGCTCAGGACTGCGTACAGCTGGGCCAACCAGTCGATCATCGGCTCAGGCCTTCTGCAGGCTCAGGCGCGAACCGCTCGGACCGAGCGCTGCGGTTTCCGGATGACCGCTCTCGATCCAGGCCGCGCCGTGCGGTACTGCCGCGCTGCGTTCGACCGGCAGCACGATTTCCGCGGTGCCATCGGAGATGCGCAGCAGTTCACCATCGTCCAGGCCGATCGCCTGCGCATCGCCGGGGTGCAATGCGACCCGCGGCGTGCGTGCCAGCGGCGTGCCCTGCAATGCCGGTGCGCGACGCACCACCGCATCGCTGCCGTAGATCGGCACGGTCGCGATGCGCACGAAGCCTTCGACATCCGGACGCCGCACCGCAACACCACGGGGTACCGAATCCGGCGCGGAATCCAGCAGCGGCATGTTCGCGCGCAGTCCGGCCAGATCGGTGAATTCGAAGCCGGGCAGATCGAGCGCTGCACCCAGTGCGCGCAGCACCCGCCAGCCGGCTCGCGCATCGCCGGGCAATTTGGCACCGGCAGCGAACGACTGCACGTAACCATCGAGGTTGATGAAGGTGCCGTCGATCTCCGGCGGCAAACCGATCGGCAGGATCACCTGCGCATGCCTGCGCACCGCCTCGGAGGCGAACGCGCCGACATGCACGTGGAATTCGGTCGCAGCACGCGCGCGCTCGAACATCGCGGGCGAACCCGTGTCCTGGGCTTCGGCCTGGTAGACCAGCAACGCCTTGCGCGGTCGCGAGAGCAGCTGCGCTGCATCCATGCCCTGCCCCTGCGGCACGACGCCCACCCGGGTCAGGCCCACGGCATTCGCACCCGACGGCACCTCGTTGAACGCGCTCGCGCTCGCCGTGGCGACGAAACGCGCCAGTGCGCGCAGCAGCGACGCCAGTGGATGCGACACCGCGAAATCGCCGAACAGGATCAGCGAGGGATTCGCATCGCGCAGCGCCGCGACCATCGCCCGGTGGTCATCGGTCGGCTTGGACACTGCGATCGCGCGCGTCAATTCATCGGGTGCGGCAGCGCCCCCATCGACCAGCACCTGCGCGAGCGCGGCGAGTTCGTCGACCATCCGCGATGGCGCGACCACGCGCTGCGCGTCGAGCTCGAACTGGAAATCGAACGCCAGCGGATTGATCGCCATGATCCGCCCGCCGTGCTTGGCGGCAGCGCGCACGCGATGCCCCAGCAGCGGCTGGTCGAGCCGCGGATTGCTGCCCACCAGCAGGATCGCGCGCGCGCTGTCGATCCGCGCAAGCGGCATCTCGAAGGTCGTGCCCGCAGCGCCGTCGGCGAAGTCGAGCGTGCGCAATCGATGGTCGATGTTCTCGCTGCCGAGCCCGCGCAGGATCGCGGCCAGCAGGTGGCCCTCCTCGCAACTGGCCAGCGGCGCGACCAGTGCGCCCAGATCGTTGCCCGCGTGGCGGCGCAGCCCGTCGGCGGTGAAGGCGATCGCCTCTTCCCAACCGGCTTCGACCAGCTGGCCGTCACGGCGCAACAGCGGCCGCAGTGCGCGATCCGGCGCTGCGAGGCCCTGGTGGCTGTAACGGTCGCGATCCGACAGCCAGCACTCGTTGATCGCCTCGTTGTCGCGCGGCACGCAGCGCAGCACCTCGCCGCGGCGGGTATGCAGCCACAGGTTCGAGCCCAGCGCATCGTGGTAGCCGATCGACTCGCGCGCGATCAGCTCCCACGGGCGGGCGCGGAAACGGAACACCTTGTTGGTCAGCGCGCCGACCGGACACACGTCGATGATGTTGCCCGACAGTTCCGACTCGATCGACTTGCCGATGTAGGTGCCGATCTCCAGATGCTCGCCGCGCCCCATGCCGCCCAACTCGTAGGTGCCGGCGATCTCGCTGACGAAGCGCACGCAGCGCGTGCAGTGGATGCAGCGCGTCATGTCGGTGGCGATCAGCGGTCCGAGGTCTTCGTCGGGCACCACGCGCTTGCGTTCGACGAAACGGCTGACCGAGCGGCCGTAGCCCATCGCGAGGTCCTGCAGCTCGCACTCGCCGCCCTGGTCGCAGATCGGGCAGTCCAGCGGGTGGTTGATCAGCAGGAACTCCATCACGTTGCGCTGCGAATCCAGCGCGCGTTTGGACTGCGTGTAGACCTTCATGCCTTCCATCACCGGCGTCGCGCAGGCCGGCATCGGCTTGGGCGCCTTCTCGACGTCGACCAGGCACATGCGGCAGTTGGCCGCGATCGGCAGTTTGTCGTGGTAGCAGAAGCGCGGGATCGGAATGCCGGCCTTGTCGGCGGCCTGGATGATCATCGAGCCCTTCGGCACCTGCATCGCGCGCCCGTCGATCTCGATGTTGACCTGGTCGGGCGCGGTGGTGGGGCTGGCCGGCTGTGCGCTCATCGCTTGCTGTCCGTGGTCGTGGTCGCGGTCGCCGGCATCACGCCGCGCGGCCGGGCTGCACGTCGACCAACGAGCGCCGGTTGACGATGTAGTACTCGAACTCGTGCCAGAAATGCCGCAGGAAGCCCTGCACCGGCCACGCCGCAGCCTCGCCGAACGCGCAGATCGTATGGCCTTCGATCTGGCCCGCAGCCTGTTTGAGCAGGTGCAAATCGTCGATCGTGGCCTCGCCATCGACGATGCGGCTGATCAGCCGGTACATCCAGCCGGTGCCTTCGCGGCACGGGGTGCACTGGCCACAGCTCTCGTGATAGTAAAACTGTGCAATGCGCTGGCAGGCGCGCACCATGCAGGTGGTGTCGTCCATCACGATCACCGCGCCGGAGCCGAGGCCGGAACCGGCCTTCTGCAGCGCATCGAAGTCCATCGTGATCGCCATCATGGTCGCGGCAGGCAGCACCGGCATCGACGACCCGCCCGGGATCACGGCTTTGAGCGTGCGCCCCTCGCGCAGGCCGCCGGCCATCGCCAGCAGGTCGGCGAACGGCGTGCCCAGCGGCACTTCGTGGTTGCCGGGCCGCTGCACGTGGCCGGAGACCGAGAAGCACTTCGGGCCGCCGTTGTTGGGCTTGCCGATGCCGAGGAACCACTCGGGCCCGTTGCGGATGATCGCGGGGACCGAGGCGAAGGTCTCGGTATTGTTGATCGTGGTGGGCTTGCCGTACAGGCCGAAATTCGCCGGAAACGGCGGCTTGAAGCGCGGCTGGCCCTTCTTGCCCTCGAGCGATTCCATCAGCGCGGTTTCTTCGCCGCAGATGTAGGCGCCCGCGCCGAGCGCTGCATGGATGTCGAAATCGAAACCGCTGCCGAGGATGTCCTTGCCCAGCCAGCCATGCGCATGGGCATCGCGCAGCGCCTGTTCGAAGCGTTCGAACGGCTCGCGCATGAACTCGCCGCGCATGTAGTTGTAGCCGGCCGTGGCACCCATCGCGTAGCCGCCGATGATCATGCCCTCGATCACCGCATGCGGATTGAAGCGCAGGATGTCGCGATCGTGGCAGGTGCCCGGCTCGGACTCGTCGGAATTGCACAGGATGTACTTGGTGCCCGGCGCGTTGCGCGGCATGAAGCTCCACTTCAAGCCGGTCGGAAACCCCGCGCCGCCGCGTCCGCGCAGCGCCGAGAGCTTGAGCTGCTCGATCACCACCTCGCGCGTCATCGGCTCGGTCAGCACGCGGCGCAGGGCCTGGTAGCCGCCGGATTTGAGGTAGCTGTCGTAGCTCCACGGCCGCTCGAAGTGCAGCGTCGTGAACACGACGTTGTGCGCCTTTGGCTCGAACCCCGGATACACCGCGTTGTCCATGACTCGAATCCCGATATCAAAACAGCAGGTGGAACAGTGCGCTTGCGAACCGCGTATTACTTCAATGCATCGACGATGGCGTCGAATTTCTCCGCCGTCAGGTTCTCGTGGTACTCGCCGTCGACCAGCATCATCGGCGCGCGCACGCAGCCGGCCAGGCATTCTTCCTCGGCGACCAGGTGCACGCGCCCGTCGGCGGTGGATTCTCCCAGCTTGACGCCGAGCTTGCGCTCGGCGTGCTCGACCAGCGCGGTCGCGCCGTTGAGCCAGCACGAGATGTTGGTGCAGATGCTCACCTTGTGGCGGCCGCAGCGATCCAGGTGCAGCATCGAATAGAACGAGGCGACTTCGTAGGCCCACACCGGCGGGATGCCGATGTACTTCGCCACCGCGGTGAGGATCTCGTCGGACACCCAGCCGTGATTCTGTTCCTGCGCGGCCATCAGGGCCTGGACTGAATGCGAGGCCGGCCGGTCCCTCCAGCCTCGCATTCAGCGAGTTCCAGGGCGTCCGGGTCGCCTCGGCCAGGACCTCAGCCCCACCAGCTTCGAGTGTCCGTGTCAGGGCGACGGCGTCGTCCACCTGGAACGCGACCCGGATGTGGCCCGCGACGCGACGCCCGACTTCGATCCGATCGATGAACTCCGCCTGGTTGGCGTCTGCGATCTCCAGGGTGGCCACGCCGGCCTCGAGGATCGTCACGCGTCCGTCCGGCGACGAGAACGCGGCTCGCTCGGGCAGGCCCAGCACGTTCCGATAGAAGTGCAGGGCCTCGTCGTAGTCGGCGGCCGTGACGACGAGCCGCATCTCGTGGGTCGCCCGTGGCG
>JANOEA010000485.1:0-3010 GCA_031412975.1 Pseudomonadota bacterium
AGGGGGTCGCGCACAGGGATGTGCGCGAGTTCGCGCCGGGCGCAGGATGCGCCCTCAAGCGCGAACCCCTGGACGACCGAGAAGCGCAGGGGACCGGCCGCACAGGATGTGCGGACGGCGGCGACCCGGGGTGTGTTTCTCTTGCTTACTTCTCTTTGCACAAGCAAAGAGAAGTAAGGCGGGCCGCGGCAGCGGCACGAAACCGCTTTGTCGCTTGGCTAGGAAAACAAGTGCTCGGCTCTGAAGAGCAGAAGCAAAGCGGGCCGCGGCAGCGGCACGAAACCGCTTTGTTCCTTGCGGCAAGAAACAAGCGCTCGGCTCTGAAGAGCATAAGCAAAGCGGGCCGCGGCAGCGGCACGAAACCGCTTTGTCGCTTGCGGCCAGAAGCCAGCGCTCGGCTCTCAGAATAAGACAAGCGAAAAATCAGTCGCCCGCATAGGGCGACCCCTCTCCATCGGGCCTCCGATTAAACCTTCGATGGATCCAAAGATATTCCTCCGGCGCCTCCCTCACCATCGCCTCGATCAATCCATTGATCCGCCCCGCATCCTGCTGCGCATCCGCTGAAGGAAAATCGGCCAGCGGCTCGGAGATGCGGATGTCGTACCCGCGGCCATCGGCGGAGCGCCGATGGAAGAAGCCGATCACCGCCGCACCCGACAGGCGAGCCAGTTGATGGGTCGCGGTGATGGTCGCGGCCGGCACGCCGAAGAATGGTGCGAACACCACGTCCTTGCCGCGCATGTCCTGGTCGGGTGCGTACCAGACGATGCCGCCGGCTTTCAGGTGCTTCACGCAGGCGCGCAGTTCCTCGCGGGCGAACATCGCCGTGGCGTAGCGCAGTCGCCCGCGCTTGACCGCCCATTCGAAGGCCCGGTTGCCGTGCTTGCGATACATGCCCGACACGGGAACGTGTTCGCACAGCAGGCGTCCGCACAGCTCGAGGGTCAGGAAATGGCCGGATAGCAGGATCACGCCGCGGCCGGCCGCGCGCGCGCGCACGATGTGCTCGACGCCCTCGAAGCGGCTGCGCTGCGGCAGCTTGCCCAGTGGACCCCACCACGCGCGCAGGAACTCGAACACGCCGATGCCCATCGAGACGAAGCTCGCGTGCACGCGGCGGGTGCGCTCGCGCTGGTCGAGTTCGGGAAAGCACAGGCGCATGTTGATCTCGGCGATCCGGCGCCGGCGGGGTGCAAGGTGATAGGCGAGCGTGCCGATCATCCGACCCAGCGCTTGACTGGGCGCGGCGGGCAGCTGCGCGATCAGCCACAGCACGCCTATCCCCGCCCACGAAGGCCAGGTGCCCGGTTGCAGCGGTGGGGGTTCGAGTCCGGCGGGGCGCATGCGGCTTCGATTGTAGGCCCTACAATCGCCGGATGTTCCTCGGCCGCGCGCTCTATACGCTGACCATGTACCTGCTCACGCCGGTGATCCTGTATCGCCTGGCGCTGCGCGGCATGCGCTACCCGGAGTATTTCGGCCGCTGGCGCGAGCGTTTCGGGTTCTTCCCCTCGCCGGGGTTCCGCAATGCGATCTGGGTGCATGCGGTATCGGTCGGCGAGGTGAATGCGGCGGTGCCGCTGATCGCCGCGCTGATGCGCCGCTACCAGGGGCGTTCGTTCGTGATCACCACGGTTACGCCCACCGGCTCGGCGCGGGTGCGCAAGCTGCTCGGCGACCGCGTGTTCCATGTGTACCTGCCCTACGACCTGACCGCTTCGGTCAAGCGCTTCCTCGATCGGGTCGATCCGGCGATGGCGGTGGTGATGGAAACCGAGATCTGGCCGAACCTGTTCCTGACCTGCGCCGAACGCGGCATCCCGGTGATCGTGGCGAATGCGCGACTGTCGGAGCGTTCGCTCAATGGCTACGGGCCGGTGCGGCCGCTCGCACGAGCGGCGATCCGCAGCGCCCGCGCGGTCGCCGCGCAATCGCAGCAGGACGCCGACCGGCTGCTGCGGCTCGGCGCGGACCCCGCTCGGCTGTCGATCGCGGGCAACGTCAAGTTCGACATGCCGGTGCCCAAGGGGCTCGACCAGGCGGCCGCGATGCTGCGCGATTACTGGGGCCGCAACCGCCCGGTGTGGATCGCCGCGAGCACCCACGAGGGCGAGGAGACCGCGATCGTCGAGGCGCACATGCGCGTGCTCAAGCGCTATCCGGATGCGCTGCTACTGCTCGCACCGCGCCACCCCGAGCGCTTCCGCCCGGTGGTGCAGTTGTGCCGCCAGTACGGCTTCCGCACGCTGGTGCGCAGCGACGACACCGTCGCGCTGCTCGATACCCAGTGCTTCGTGATCGATACGCTCGGCGAGCTGCTGACCTTCTACGCCGGTTGCGATGTCGCCTTCGTGGCAGGCAGCTTCGATCCGATCGGCGGCCACAATGTGCTCGAGCCCGCGGCGCTCTCGCGGCCGGTGCTGGTCGGGCCACATACCTTCAACTTCGCCGAGATCACCGAAAGCATGCTCGCTTCAGGCGCCGCGCTGCGGGTGGCGAGTCCCGCCGAACTCGGCGATACCGTGGTCCGCCTGTTCGGCGACGCAGCGGCGCGCGAGCGCATGGGGCGCTCGGGGCTGGAAGTGGTACACCGCGAGCGCGGCGCGGTCGACCGCGTGATCGCGATCATCGACGACGTGGTGGGCGATTTGTCGGAGTCGCCCGCCTACCCCTGATCCGGTGAAAGCCGCGGCGGATCAGCCGTTGTTGTCTTCTTCGAGTGGCGTGGTCTGCGCCGGCGCCACGACCTCGGTCAACAGCGCATTCACCCGTTCGATATCGGCGATTTCTATCACGCCCGAAGACTGCTTCAGGCGCAGGCCGTTGACGATGAAGTTGTGGCGCGACCGCGCGTATTCGCGCTGTGCCACGAACAGTTGCTGTTGGCTGAGCAGCACGTCGACGATGGTGCGCGTGCCGACTTCGAAGCCGGCCTGGGTGGCCTCCAGCGCGGACCGCGCAGACACGAGGGCCTGCTCGCGCGCCTCGATCTCGCTCATGCCGGCGA
>JANOEA010000486.1:0-14996 GCA_031412975.1 Pseudomonadota bacterium
AGCAACAGCAGTTTGTCGGCCAGCGGGTCGATGATGCCGCCGAGCGGGCTTTGCCAACCGTAGCGCGTGGCCAGGCGCCCATCGACGGCGTCGGAGATGCCCGCGACCAACGTGACCAGCAACGCACCGGCATGATCGCCACGCAGGATCAGCCACGCCAGCGGGGCGGCCAGCGCCATGCGCAGCAGGGTGATCGCGTTGGGTAGCCAGGACAGGCGCATCCGGAGCCCGTCGGAAGTGATCTGCCGCGCAGTTTACCCCGGATGCGCCGCGCGGTCGCAAACGGGGTCGCGCCAGCCGTGCTCGCCATGCGCGCGCCCCGCCTGGCTTGCGCAGGGCCGCCAGTCCCATTGCCACCACAACGCTCGCACAGGCTTCCGCGACTCCTTGCTGCAGCCGCCATGGCGGCGACTGCGGAACCGATGGCTTGCCGCCGTCGCTGCCATGGCAGCTCCCACATTGCAGGTGTGACTCTGCAGCGGGATGGAGGGCGTCGCGCTCAGGCCTCTGGGTGGCGTCTCAGCCGACCGAGTCGCCCGACCCCATCGCGTCTTGCAACCCGACCCGACCCGACCCGACAAACAAATTGCTCTAGCGGACCAGCCGCAACCCGATGCGGCGTTCGTCGGCCAACGCGCCCTCGTCGAAGGCGAGCACGCCGCCGAGTGCCAGCACCTGGCGCAGGCGCGCCGGGGTGACCGTGAGGGTGGCCGCCAGGGTCAGCGTAGTGCCCTCGGCACCGGTGGCCGCGAAGGCACTGACCACCGACAGGCCCGCCAGGTAGGCCTGCACCCGCGCGAAATCCTCGGCGCTGTCGATGCCGGCGATGCTGATCACGTAATCGGCCACCACGCGTTCGGCCGCCGCTACCGCGTAGCGCTGCGCGAGCCGGTCGGCCAGGCCGCCCGCAGCGGCGACCAGGGCTGCATTGGCGTCGGCGAAGTTGCCCGACCACTCGTCGCCACGACCACCGTCGGCGAGGCTGAAGCGCGCGTTCCAGGTCGAGCCCGAGCGCGCGAGCCGCACCACCAGCGCGGTCGGCGTGCCATAGCGCGCGGACGCCGCATGGGCCGCAGCGGGTGCGCCTTCCCACAGGGTGTTGGCATCGACCCGCGCGAGGTCTTCGGCGTCCATGGTCGGCAACTGGATGCTGATTCCGCGCTCGCGAGCATGCCGGGTCAGCACGTCCAGCGCCGATACCTGGGCCGCACTCGCGATGCGCCGTGTACCGCCATCGTCGATCACCAGCCACAGCAGCGTGCGGGGTCGCTCCGACCACACCGAACGGCCGATCGCGGCCAGTGCCGATTCCACGTGCGCCGGATCGAAGCGAACCTGCAGGTAGTCGCGTACCACCGGCGCGCTGCCGCCGCTGGCCTCCACTTCCTGCCGGTAACCGAAGTTCTGCACCCATTGCGGCGCCTGCTCGAGCAGCGGTGCGAGCCGCGAATCGGCGGTCAGGGTGGAATCGCCCGAGGCGCGCACCAGTGCCGAAACGAAGGCTGCACGCAGCGCGCGCGCGCGCGCTCGGCTTCGTCCTGCGAGGCCACCGGCGCGGTGCCGGTGTAAAGGTCCACCACTTCGGCATGCGCGCTGGTGCTCGCCAGCAGCGCCAGCAGGAACAGCAGGAACAGCGCGGGAACGCAGAGCAGGGATCGGACAGGCGTCATGCAGGAAGGCTCGGCTCGATGCCAGGAGTGCGCATGGTGCCGCGAACCCACCCACGGCGTCCATGTACGGCGCTGGTATCATCGTCGGCTTCCGCATGCGCGCGCAGGTCTCACCGTGAGCAGTTCCCACCCCGCCGGCGGTCCCGGCCTGACCTATCGCGATGCGGGCGTGGATATCGACGCTGGCGAAGCGGTGGTGGAGCGGATCAAGCCGCTGGTCGCGCGCACCTTCAGGCCCGAGGTGATGGCCGGTCTCGGCGGCTTCGGCGCGCTGTTCGCGCTGGGCCGGAAATACACCGATCCCGTACTGGTCTCGGGCACCGACGGCGTCGGCACCAAGCTCAAGCTCGCCCAGCAGCTCGGCCGCCACGACAGCATCGGAATCGACCTGGTCGGCATGTGCGTCAACGACGTGCTGGTGCAGGGCGCCGAGCCGCTGTTCTTCCTCGACTACTTCGCCACCGGCAAACTGGATGTCGATACCGCCACCGCGGTGATCGGCGGCATCGCGCGCGGCTGCGAGCTGGCCGGCTGCGCTTTGATCGGCGGCGAAACCGCCGAAATGCCCGACATGTATGCGCCGGGCGAGTACGACCTCGCGGGCTTCTGCGTGGGCGGGGTCGAGCGCGCCGCGCTGATCGACGAGTCGCGCGTGGCCGCAGGCGATGTGATCATCGGCATCGAATCCAGCGGGCCGCATTCGAACGGCTATTCGCTGATCCGGCGCATCCTGAAAGTCAGCGGCGCGGACCTCGCCACGCCGGTCGGCGGCGTGTCGCTGGCCGATGCGCTGATGGCGCCGACGGCGATCTACGTAAAGCCCATCCTCGCGCTGCTCGCAGCACAGCGGGTGTCGGGCCTCGCGCACATCACCGGCGGCGGCCTGACCGAGAACATCATCCGCGTGGTGCCGCAGGCGCTCGGCGTGGCGATCGATGCATCCACGATCGTGCTGCCACCGGTATTCGGCTGGCTGCAGGACGCCGGCGGAGTCGCCGCCAGCGAGATGTGGCGCACGTTCAACTGCGGGATCGGATTCACCGTGATCGCGCGGCCGCATGACGTGGCCGCGATCAAACGCCATCTGAACGACCACGGCCTGGCGCATCGCGAGATCGGCGCGATCGAACCCGCGCGCGGGGAGCAGCGCGTGCGCATCGGCTGATGTCGGCCCGGCTACGGATCGCCGTACTCGCCTCCGGGCGCGGCAGCAATCTCGAGGCCCTGATCGCCGCACGCGACGGCGGCACGCTGCCGATCGAGATCGTGGGCGTGTTCTGCGATCGCGCGACTGCCGCGGCGCTGCAGATCGCCCGCGACCACGGCCTGCAAGCCCGATCGCTGGCGCCGCGCGACTACTACGACCGGCTCGCATTCGACCAAGCCTTGTTCGCCGCAGTGGACGCAGTTCAGCCGCAGCTCATCGTGTGTGCGGGATACATGCGCATCATCGAGACCACCGTGGTCGAGGCGCATTGCGGACGCATGATCAACATCCACCCTTCCCTGCTGCCGGCCTACCAGGGCCTGCACACCCACGCACGGGTCCTGCGCGCAGGCGATGCCAGCCACGGTGCCAGCGTGCATTTCGTCGATCCCGAGCTGGATGGCGGGCCGGTGATCGCGCAGGCGCGGATTCACGTGCAGGCTGGCGACACGCCCGAATCGCTGGCGCGCCGCCTGCTGCCGCTCGAACACCGGCTGCTGGTCGCGAGCGTCGGCCTGTTTGCGCGCCGCAGCCTGCAACCGACGCCGTTCGGTGTCGCGCTCGATGGACAACTGCTCGGCGCGCCGCTGCTGCTGCACGACGACGGCAGCCTGCGCGGGAACGATCATGCAGCGGCGTGATCGCGTACCACGCGCGCAACGCAGCACGCAGCCGATGGCGCGCATCGCAGCCGTGCTCGCGCTGCTCGCGGTCGCGCTGGTCCCGCTGCTGGCATTGGCCGCCGAATCCGCGCCGCTGGCGCCGTTCACGCTGCACTACGAAGTGCTGCGCAACGGCAAGCCGCTGGGCGAGGCGACCCTGAGCCTGACGCCGGTCGAAGGTGAGACCTGGGAGTTCCTCTCGCACACGCGCGGCACCCATGGCCTCGCGCTGCTGGCCGGCGCGGAGATCATCGAACGCTCGGAGTTCCGCTGGCACGCGGGGCGGCCCGAACTGCTGCAGTACAGCTTCAGCCAGGACGTGGCGTTCAAGCGCAAGCAGCGCGCCATGACCCGCAGCGGAGCGCGCATCGACAGCGTCGATGGCCAGCGCACGCACGACCTGCCATTCGAAGCCGGCGTGATGGATCGCAACAGCGTGGTGCTCGCGATCGGCGCGGACCTCGCGCGCGGCGCACCCGACGAGATGCGCTACCGGGTTGCCGACCGCGAAGCGGTCGAATGGCAGCGCTATCGACGCGCCGCGAGCGAGCAGGTCGACACGCCCGCGGGTCGCTTCGATGCGATCCGCGTGGAGCGCATCCGCGAGAACCCCGGACGCACTACCACGACATGGATCGCCGCGTCGCTCGGACACGTCCCGGTTCGCAGCGTGCAGCGCGAAGCGGATGGCGAAATCATCGAGATGCGCCTGCTTCGACAGCCGTGAGGGCTGCGCTTCGCAGCGCAACCCCGGCGACGATCGGCATTTGCACGCAAATCAATCGCCTCGGCTGATCGCTGCGGGACGGCACCCAAGGCTTGCCGGGAACTCACGAGCTCCTTGTGGGAGCCGGCATGCCGGCGACGGCGGCGGTTCAGACGTTCCGCAGTGGTCGGAGTTTTCCCGATCGCCCAAGTCGCTGCCATGGCAGCTCCCACACGTCAGCCCGGCTGCAATACCTCAGCCCGGCAAGCGCCGAATCTTCGCGCCGAGTCCGGACAGCTTCTCTTCGATGTTCTCGTAGCCGCGATCGATGTGGTAGATGCGATCGACCATGGTGTCGCCGGTGGCGACCAGACCCGCCAGCACCAGGCTCGCCGACGCACGCAGATCGGTGGCCATCACCGGCGCTGCGGTCATCTGCGGTACTCCCTGCACCACCGCGGTATTGCCGTCGACCTTGATGTCGGCGCCGAGTCGACGCAATTCCTGCACGTGCATGAAGCGATTCTCGAACACCGTCTCGACGATGACCCCGGTGCCCTCGGCCACCGTGTTCAGCGCGGTGAACTGCGCCTGCATGTCGGTCGGGAATGCCGGATACGGCGCGGTGGTCAGGCTGACCGCGCGCGGCCGCCGCCCGCCCATGTCGAGCTTGATCCAGTCCTTGCCGATGTCGATCTGCGCGCCGGCCTCCTCGAGCTTGGCCAGCACCGCATCGAGCGTGCTCGCGCGCGCACGCTTGGCGGTCACGCAACCGCCGGTCATCGCCCCGGCGACCAGGAAGGTGCCGGTCTCGATGCGATCGGGCAGCACCTCGTAATGGGTGCCGTGCAAACGCTCCACCCCATGGATCACGATGGTGCTGGTGCCGGCACCTTCGATCTGTGCACCCATCGCGATCAGGCACATCGCGAGGTCGACGACCTCCGGCTCCTGCGCTGCATTTTCGATCACCGTGGTGCCCTCGGCGAGGGTCGCGGCCATCATGATGTTCTCGGTGCCGGTCACGGTGACCAGGTCCATGTGCACGCGCGCGCCCTTCAGCCGACCGGCGCGGGCGTGGATGTAGCCGTTCGCCACCGTGATCTGCGCACCCAGCGCTTCGAGGCCCTTGATGTGCAGGTCGACCGGGCGCGTACCGATCGCACAGCCGCCGGGCAGCGACACCGAGGCCTGGCCGAAGCGCGCCACCAGCGGTCCGAGCACCAGGATCGACGCGCGCATCGTCTTGACCAGGTCGTAAGGTGCGACGAAATTGGTCGCATGCCGCGGATCGACGTGGATCCGCATCCGCTCGTCGACCACCAGCTGCACGCCCATCTGGCCGAGCAGTTCCATGGTGGTGGTCACATCGTGCAGGTGCGGCACGTTGCCGATGCTGATCGGTTCGTCGGCCAGCAGGGTCGCGGCCAGGATCGGCAGCACGGCGTTCTTGGCGCCGGAGATCCAGACGTCGCCGTTGAGCGGTTCCCCGCCGGAGATCACGATCTTGGCCATCGTTTGCGGGCGCCTCAGCGCGATTGCGCGGCGAGTTCCGCCGGGGTCAGGGTTTTCAGGGCCAGCGCGTGGATCGCGCCCCCCATCAGGTCGCCAAGCGTCGCGTAGACCATCCGGTGCCTGGCCAGTGGCAGCTTGCCGGCGAAGCCTTCGGCCACCACGGTGGCCTCGAAATGCACGCCGTCGTCGCCGCGCACATCGGCGGAGGCGCCGGGCAGGCCTTGTTCGATCAGGGTCTTGATGCGGTTGGCGTCCATCGCTTGGGTTTTCGATAGCGGATCGGTAACGGAACGGGTCAAATGTGCGGAACCGGGCGTTGGCAGGCCGGCGGGCGCTACAATGCACCGGCCATGTTAGCCCAGACGCCGCCCGGCCACATCCCGGCGTGCCGCCTGCCCGCTCCGCGCCCGCAAAACGCCATCGCCATGAATGCCCAGGTCCGCCCGGCTTCCGCCCACCCCACCCGCCTCGATCCGGAGAGCCTGCTGCGCTCCGCGCGCGAAGTGATCGCAATCGAAGCGCGCGCGATCGGCGGCCTCGCCGACCGCCTCGACGGCGCCTTCCTGCGCGCCTGCGAGTTGATGGTCGCCTGCGCCGGGCGGGTGGTGGTGACCGGGATGGGCAAGTCCGGCCACGTGGCCAACAAGATCGCCGCGACCCTCGCATCCACCGGCACCCCGGCGTTCTTCATGCACCCGGCCGAAGCCAGCCACGGCGACCTGGGCATGATCACGCCCAAGGACGTGGTGCTGGCGCTGTCGAATTCAGGTGAGACCGACGAGCTGCTCGCAATCCTGCCGCTGATCAAGCGCCTCGGCGTGCCGCTGGTCGGCATGTCGGGCAACTTCAACTCTTCGCTCGCGCGCCAGTGCGATGTGCACCTGGACGTCAGCGTGCCCGCCGAGGCCTGCCCACTGGGACTGGCACCCACGGCCAGCACCACGGCCGCATTGGTGATGGGCGATGCGCTGGCGATCGCACTGCTCGAAGCACGCGGCTTCACCGCCGAGGACTTCGCGCGTTCGCATCCGGCCGGCAGCCTCGGGCGCCGCCTGTTGCTGCATATCGCCGACATCATGCACACCGGCGACCAGATCCCGCGGGTGTCCGCCGACGCCACCCTGTCGGATGCGCTGGTCGAGATGACCCGCAAGGGACTCGGCATGACCGCAGTAGCGGATCCCGACATGACCTTGCGCGGGGTATTCACCGACGGCGACCTGCGCCGCATGCTCGACGACGCGCAGATCGACCTGCGCAATACCGGCGTGGCCGAAGTGATGACGATCGACCCCAAGACCATCGCGTCGGACAAGCTGGCGGTTGAAGCCGCAAAGCTGATGGAAGACTTCAAGATCCACGCGCTGCTGGTGGTCGATGGCGACCAGCGGGTGGTCGGGGCTCTGAACATTCATGACTTGTTGCGGGCTGGAGTGGTTTGATGCCGGGGTTACGGCTGACGGTATAGGGCCCTGCCTCCGGCGCCCTGTGCCCCTCAATCCCACACCATCACCCGCCCGCCATGCCCTACAACCCTCGAACGGACCTGCCCGCCCCGATCCGCGAACGCGCCGCGCGCATCCGCCTCGCCGCGTTCGACGTCGATGGCGTGATGACCGACGGGCGGTTGGGGTTCAGTGCGGACGGCGTGGAGTCCAAGCAGTTCCACGTGCTCGATGGGCTGGGACTGAAGAACCTGCGCGAGCACGGCATCACGGTGGCGATCATCACCGCGCGCTCGAGCAGCGTGGTCGCAGCGCGCGCGCATGAGCTGGGCATCGTCGAGGTGCACCAGGGGCAGAAGGACAAGCTGGCCTGCCTGAGCGCGATCGCGAGCCGGCTGGGGCTGGCGATGGACGCGGTGTCGTTCATGGGCGACGACCTGCCGGATCTTGGCTGCCTGCTGCGCGCGGGTTTTGCCTGCGCGCCGTCGAACGCGCATCCATGGGTGCGCGAGCGCGTGCATTGGCGCACCCAGCTGGGCGGCGGCGATGGCGCGGTGCGCGAGGTGTGCGACCTGATCATCGGCGCACAGGGTGGTGCCGACGCGGCGCTCGAGCGCTGGTTGCCGCGGTGAAGCGCTTCGGGCTGCCCGACTCGATCAAGCTCGCAGGGGTCGAGCGCAGCCTGGTGCTGGCCGCGGTCCTCGCGGTGTTCGCCGCGATCACCGGCTGGACACTCTGGCTGCAGGAGGACCGCACGAGCTCCGAGATGTTCGCCGGGCCGCCACGCTCGGACTACGTGCTGCATGAGTTCACCATGACCGCGCTGGATACCGCGGGCAAGCTTTCCTTCGTGGTCGACGCGCCACGGTTGGCCAAACACCCGCAACTGGACACCTTCGCGATCGATGAGCCGCGTTTTCGGATCATCGACGGCAGCGCCAATACCTGGAAGGCCAGCTCGCGCACTGCCTGGGTCGGCGCGGATGCGAAAGAACTGCGCCTGAGCGAAGCGGTCGCGGCCGACCGCGCCGCCGATGCCGACAGCACGCCGCTGTCGCTGCGAACCGAGCGTCTGACCGTTTTGCTGGAAACCAGCCGGATGCTGTCCGATGTGCCGGTGACCATCACCCAGCCGGGACTTATACTGCGCGGCACCGGGCTCGATGCAGATCTCGCACAGAACCGCTTCACCCTGCTCGCCGACGTGAAGGCACGCTATGAAACGCCGCGCCCGTAGTGCCCGTTTGTTCGCCGTGGTCGCCGCTCTGGCCGCCGCGCCCGCGTTCGCGCTCGACAGCGATCGCGACAAGCCGATGGATATCGACGCCGACCGCATGGAGTCGAACGTCAACGACGGCACTGCGACCCTGAGCGGCAACGTGCGCATCGTGCAGGGCACGCTGGACGTGCGCGCCGCAAAGGCGGTAGTGAGCCAGGACGAACAGCAGCAAGTTTCGCGCGCGATCCTGACCGGCACGCCGGCCACGCTGGCCCAGGACCTCGACGATGGCGGCCGCCTCGATGCACGCGCCGCACAGATCGACTACGACATGGCCAATGACCGCGTGGTGTTGACCGGCGAGGCGGTGGTCGCGCAACCGCGCGGCGAACTGCGCGGCGAGCGCATCACCTACAGCCTCAAGGACGGACGCATCGAAGCGGGCGGGCCCGAGGGCGGCAATCGCGTATTCATGCGCATGAATCCACAGGCCAAGCCCGCCGCCGACGCCGCCGAACCGGCAGCCGCCAGCTCTCCGAAGTCGCAAGGCTGATGCTGCACGCGCGTGGTCTGAAAAAGCGCTATCGCTCGCGCGAGGTCGTGCGCGATTTCGCGTTCGACCTCGGCCCCGGCGAAGTGGTCGGCCTGCTGGGCCCGAACGGCGCGGGCAAGACGACGTGCTTCTACATGGTCGTCGGGCTGGTGGCTGCCGACGCCGGCAGCATCCGGATCGGCGAACAGGACATCACCGCGCTGCCGATGCATGCGCGCGCGCGGCTGGGCCTGGGCTACCTGCCGCAGGAGCCCTCGGTGTTCCGCAGCCTCACGGTGGCCGAGAACGTGCTCGCGATCCTCGAGCTGCGCGGCGACCTCGACGCGGCCGCGCGACGCAGCGAACTGACCCGCCTGCTCGACGAGCTGCAGGTCGCGCATCTGGCCGGCAACAGCGGACAGTCGCTGTCGGGCGGCGAACGCCGGCGGGTCGAGATCGCGCGCGCGCTCGCCGCGCAGCCGCGCTTCATGCTGCTCGACGAGCCTTTCGCCGGCGTCGATCCGATCTCGGTCAGCGAGATCCAGCGCATCGTCGAGCACCTGAAGTCGCGCGGCATCGGCGTGCTGATCACCGACCACAACGTGCGCGAGACGCTGGGCATCGTCGACCGCGCCTACATCCTCAACGACGGCAAGGTGCTGGCCGAAGGCCAGCCGCAGGCGCTGCTCGACAATGCCGAGGTGCGCGCGGTGTACCTGGGCCACGGGTTCCGCATGTAGCGCTGTCCCGCCGCTCGGTTGGCGCCGCGCCACCGCGCGCCGCAGGGCTTGCAGTGCCTGCCCTGCGCCAGCGTAGAATCCGGGCATGGAATGTTTCTTGCTTCGACGCCCGGGCAGACGCGGCAGCAGACGAGCCATCGTTCGATGAAGCCGTCGCTGCGCCTTGGCGTTTCGCAGTCGCTGACCCTGACGCCGCAGTTGCGCCAGGCGATCCGGCTGCTGCAACTGTCGGCCGCCGAACTCGAGATCGAAATCCGCGAGGCGCTGGAATCAAACCCGCTGCTGGAGACCACCGCGGAAGCCGAGCAGACCGAAACGCCCGGCGACGCCGCCGAGGTCGGTGCAGAGGTTGCGGACGGCCCCGGCGAAAGCGCGCTCGATGCCGAGCTGCCGAGCTCCGGCGAGGGCAACACCGAGGAGATTCGCGGCGATACGGCCGAGGCGAGCGCCGAGGACTGGCCCGACGATGGCGACGGCGGCGACTGGGAACCCAGCAGCGGCTCCGGCAATGCGGTCGACGAAGACGGCTTCGAGGTGCAGACCGCCGCACCCGAGACCCTGCAGGACCACCTGCGCTGGCAGCTCGACCTCACCCCGCTGTCGCCGCGCGATCGCGAGATCGGGGTGGCGATCATCGAAGCGCTCGACGAAGACGGCTACCTGCGCGAGGACCTCGACTCGATACGCGCCGCACTCGATTTCCACACGCCCGTCGACGACGATGAAATCGAGGCCGTGCGGCATCGCATCCAGCGCTTCGATCCGGTCGGAGTCGGCAGTCGCAGCCTCGCCGACTGCCTTGCGGTGCAGTTGAGCGAACTGCCGGTGGCGACCGAGCATCGCGCGCTGGCGCTGCACCTGGTGCGCGAACACCTCGAAGCGATCACCCGCGATCGGGCGCGCCTGGCCCAGCGACTGGGCGTGACCGCAGTCGAGCTGGATGCCGCGGTCGGCCTGCTGCGCGGCCTCGATCCGAAACCCGGCGCGCGTTACGGCGCTGCAGGCACCGACTACGTGGTCCCCGACGCGTACGCGCACCGGCACGAGGGGCGCTGGCGGGTCCGCCTGAATCCGTCCTGCCAGCCTTCGCTGGCGATCAACCGGCACTACGAGCGGATGGCCGCCTCGGCACGCGACGACGCCGGCAACTACCTGCGCGGCCGCCTGCAGGAAGCGCGCTGGCTGATCCGTTCGATCAAGGCGCGCGGCGAAACGATGATGAAGGTCGCGCAGTGCATCGTGCGCCAGCAAGGCGCGTTCCTCGACTACGGGCCGGAAGCGATGCGCCCGCTGACCCTGCGCGAGGTCGCCGACGAGATCGGCGTGCATGAATCCACGGTGTCGCGGGTGACCACGCGAAAGTACCTTCACACACCGCGGGGTACCTTCGAGTTCAAGCACTTCTTCTCCGTGGGCCTGGCCACCGACGAGGGCGGCGAGGCCTCGGCGACCGCGATCCGGGCCATGATCCGCAAGCTCATCGACGAGGAGAACCTCGGAAAACCACTTTCCGATCAAGCGATTGCAGTGGAACTCAAGGCGCGCGGCATTGCAGTGGCGCGGCGCACGGTGGCGAAGTATCGTGAGGGCATGAACATCCCCTCATCCAGCGACCGCTGCCGCCTCGGCTGACTTTCGAATGCCCAGTGCGCTGCGATCGCGGTGCCTTCGCGCACCTCGCCAAGCTCGATTTCAGTCTCCCCGGCATGGGGAGATCGTCCTGCGTCGGCTGCGGTAGGCCGACGCCTTTCCAGGAGGCAGTCAATGCAGATCCAGGTCAGCGGTCAACAGATCGACGTCACGCCCGCGCTGCGCAACTACGTGACCGACAAGCTCGGCCGCATTTCGCGCCATTTCGACAAGACCTTCGACGTGCACGTCGTGCTGGGCATCGACAAGCTCAAGCACCGCGCCGAAGCCACGGTCAAGGTCTCGCAACGGACGATCCACGCCGAGGCCGATGCGGTCGACATGTATGCGGCGATCGACGTGCTGTCGGACAAGCTCGACGGCCAGATCCGCAAGCACAAGGAAAAGCTGACCGACCATCATCGCGCCGAAGTCCAGAAGACCCGGCGTACGACTTGAGTCGTAGCCGCATCCTCGAAGAAAAACGGGGCCGCGGATAGCGGCCCCGTTACCATACGCGCCGGGTAGCCGCTGCGGCCAACCCGGATCCGCCGGAAAGCGGGCCGAACGCCGATCGGGACGATCGGGACCCACCAATACCCGGGACCCGTCCATCATGCATATCGTCGACCTGCTGACCCCCGCCCGCGTCGTCGCCGACGTGCGCGCGACCAGCAAGAAGCGTCTGCTGGAGCACCTGGCCAAGCTGCTCGACGAGCGCGAGACCGACTACACCGAACGCGCGATCTTCGAATCACTGGTCAAGCGCGAGCGCCTGGGCTCCACTGGCTTGGCGCATGGCGTGGCCATCCCGCACGGTCGCTGCGCCTCGATCCAGCGCGCGGTGGGTGCCTTCGTGCGCCTCAGCGAGCCGGTCGATTTCAACGCGGTGGACGGCAAGCCGGTCGACCTGGTGTTCGCACTGGTGGTGCCCGAACACTTCACCGACCAGCACCTGATGTTCCTCGCCGAACTCGCGGAGCTGTTCTCGGAGCCGGCCAACCTCGCCGCCTTGCGCGGCGCGCGCGATGCGGGGCAGCTGTTCGACCGCCTCACGCATGCGCCGGAACGCACGGCTGCCGCATGAGCGTGGAAGCACCGCGCGCACGCCTGAGCGCGCGCGAGATCTTCGAAGCGCTCAGCGAGCGCATGGCCTTGCGCTGGACCGCAGGCGAACGCGGTCAATCGCGGGTGATCGAGATCGACGAACACCTGCAGCGGCGTCCGTCGCTGGTCGGTTATCTCAACATCATCTACCCGAACAAGATCCAGATCGTGGGCCAGGAAGAGCTCGCCTATCTCGACGCGCTCGATCCGCGGCAGCGCGCCGACACGGTGGCGAAAATCGTCGCCTATCGACCGACCGCGATCCTGATCACGCGCGATCAGGCGCTGCCGGCCGATTTGCGCGAGGCGGCCGAGGCCTCGGATACGCCGGTATGGGGCTCGCCGCGGCGCGGCCACGAGTTGCTGACCTATTTCCAATACCACCTCGCGCGCACGCTCGCGCGCCGCACGACCCTGCATGGCACCTTCATGGAGGTCTATTCGATCGGCGTGCTGATCACCGGCGAATCCGGCGCGGGAAAGAGCGAACTGGCGCTCGAACTGCTCACGCGCGGTCACCGCCTGATCGCCGACGACGCGCCCGAGTTCACCCAGATCGCCCCCGACATGCTCGACGGCACCTGCCCGCAGATGCTGCAGGACCTGCTCGAAGTGCGCGGCCTGGGCATCCTCAACGTGCGGGAAATGTTCGGCCACACCGCGGTCAAGCGCAACAAGTACCTGCGCCTGATCGTGCAACTGGCCAGCGCTGCGCGCGGCGACGACGACGGCATGGCACGCCTGACCGGCATGACCGATACCCGCCCGGTGCTCGACGTCGAGGTGCCGCAGCTCACGATTCCGGTAGCCCCCGGGCGCAACCTGGCGGTGCTGGTGGAAGCGGCCGTGCGCAACCACCTGCTGCGCAGCAAGGGCGTCGACCCGGCGCAGACCTTCATGGATCGGCAGGCGCACGAGATGCGGCGGCACGATCCTTCCTGAGCAGCGCCGCGGGTCGGGGCGACCCGCGCTACGACCGTGTCGGCAAATGGCCAATGACGAATGGAACCGTAGGGCGGGTCGTCCCGACCCGCCATCACGGTCGGCGCGGGGCTGGTCGATGCCGTACGCAGCGCCGAAAGCGAAGGACTTGCGTACGTCCGACCTGGTCGACTTCGCGCGCGCGATTGGCTATACCAGTGACCGGTATCCCGCGCCTGGAAGCGCCATGAACACCCAGCGTTTCACGCCAACGCCGCCATCCCGCGAGCCTGCATCCGCGAGCACCCAGTTGGTGGTGGTCAGCGGCCTGTCGGGTTCCGGCAAGACGGTCGCGCTACGGACTCTCGAAGACCTCGACTATTACTGTGTCGACAACCTGCCGGTCGCGCTGATGCCGGCGTTGGTCGATTCGGTCACGGTCAGCCAGGCCGGGCGGTATCCGCGCCTGGCGGTCGGCGTGGACGTGCGCAACCGCATCGAGGACCTCGCGCGGTTGCCACAGATCCTGTCGCGGATCGCCGCCACCGGCATCGCCTGCCAGACCGTTTTCCTCGACACCCGCGACGAGGTACTGCTCAAGCGCTTCTCCGACACCCGCCGACGCCATCCGCTGACCTCCGAGAGCATCACGCTGGCCGATGCGATCGCACTCGAGCGCCGCCTGCTGCGTCCGTTGGTGGCGATCGCCGACCGCGTGATCGATTCCTCCGATCTCAACGTGCACCAGTTGCGGCGCGTGATCGCGGCGGGATTCGGCGCGGCCACCGGTGGCGTCTCGCTGATGTTCGAATCCTTCGCCTACAAACGCGGGGTGCCGCCCGACGCCGACTTCGTGTTCGACGCGCGCTGCCTGCCCAACCCACACTGGGACCCGAAGCTGCGGCCGCTGTCGGGGCGCGACCCGGCGATCCGCGAGTATTTCCAGTCGTTGCCCGAGGTCGAGGACTACTACCACGACGTGCACGCGCTGCTCGCCCGCTGGCTGCCGCGCTTCGACGCCGAACAACGCAGCTACGTGACCGTCTGCATCGGCTGTACCGGCGGCCGTCATCGCTCGGTGTATCTGGTCGAACGCCTGACCGAGGCGTTCCGCGACACCCGCCCCAGCGTGATTCCATTCCACCGGGAGCTCGAATGAGCGTCGCGATCCTGCTGCTGACCCATGCCGGCCTCGGCAGCGCGCTGATCGGTGCCGCGCGCGGCGTGATCGGCGCCTTGCCGCTCGCAGTCGACTGCGCGGAGTTCGCCAACGGCGACGATCCTGCCGCCTACGCGCATCGCGCGGCCAGGGCGATGCGCGATCTCGACCGCGGCGACGGCGTGCTGCTGTTGACCGATCTGTACGGCGCCACGCCGAGCAACACCGCCGCTCAGATCGGCCACCAGGGCACGCACACGCGTCGCGTGTCCGGGGTCAACCTGCCGATGCTGTTGCGGATCCTCAACTACCCCGAACAGGCGCTCGACGAGATGCTGGCCACGGCTGCTTCCGGCGCGCGCGGCGGCGTGGTGATCGACAGTGCGTAGCGGCATGCCCCGCAGCATCGATCCCGCGCACGTCGCAAGCACGCGCGAACCTCGTCCGTGATCGAACGGGAACTGCTGGTGACCAACCGCCTCGG
>JANOEA010000487.1:0-1760 GCA_031412975.1 Pseudomonadota bacterium
CTTCGTGATGCTGCTCGCGCGGCTGGGCCTGATCAGCGAGCGCGACCTGGTCGAGGCCGCCGCCGAAGTGCTGCACCTGCCGATGCTGTCGGCCAAGGAGTGCCCGGACTCGCCGCCGGCCTCGGTGCAGGTGTCGGTGAAGTTCCTCAAGGCCCACCACGTGGTGCCGATCACCGAGAGCGACACCGAAGTCGGCCTGCTGGTGTCCAATCCGCTCGACCGCTATCCGCTGGATGCGATCCAGCTCGCGACCGGGCGCACCATCGCGGTGCGCCTCGGGCTGCAGAGCGAGATCGACGATCTGATCGAGCGCTATTACGGCTCCGGCCGCAGCGCGATGGGCACCATCGTCGAGAACCTGTCCGACGAATCAGTGCGTTCCGAGGACGATGTCGAGCACCTGCGCGATCTCGCATCGGAAGCGCCGGTGATCCGGCTGGTGAACCTGATCATCCAGCGTGCGGTCGAAGCGCGCGCCTCCGACATCCATGTCGAGCCGTTCGAGAACCGGCTCAAGGTGCGCTACCGGATCGACGGCGTGCTCGAAGAAGTCGAAGCCCCACCCGCCTCCAGCACCGCCGCGGTGATCTCGCGCATCAAGATCATGGCCAAGCTCAACATCGCCGAGCGCCGCCTGCCGCAGGACGGCCGCATCATGCTGCGCGTGCAGGGCAAGGAGCTCGACCTGCGCGTGTCGTCGATGCCGACCTCCTACGGCGAATCGGTGGTGATGCGTATCCTCGATCGCGAGAGCGTGGTGCTCGATTTCCATTCGCTCGGTTTCACCGACGAGTTCCTGCCGCGCTTCCAGAGCGTGCTGGAACTGCCGCACGGCATCCTGCTGGTGACGGGCCCGACCGGTTCAGGCAAGACCACCACGCTGTACACCGCGCTGTCGAAGATCAACACGCCCGACGTCAAGATCATCACCGTCGAAGACCCGGTCGAGTACCAGATCGAAGGCATCAACCAGATCCAGGCCAAGCCGCAGATCGGGCTGGACTTCGCGCACGCGCTGCGCTCGATCGTGCGCCAGGACCCCGACATCATCATGATCGGCGAGATGCGCGACCTGGAAACCGCGAAGATCGCGATCCAGTCCGCGCTGACCGGGCATCTGGTGCTGTCCACGCTGCACACCAACAACGCCGCGGGCGGCATCACCCGCCTGATGGACATGGGCGTGGAGGATTATCTGCTGACCTCGACCATCAACGGCATCCTGGCCCAGCGCCTGGTGCGCCGGCTGGAGCCGACCCATGCGCAGGCCTATGTCGCGCTGCCCGAAGTGGTCGACCAGTTCAAGCTCGGTCGCTACACCGACGTCGAGCCGATCCGCCTGTTCAAGCCAGGCCCCTCGTCGCTGACCCCGACCGGCTACCTAGGACGCACCACGATCATGGAGTTCCTGGTCATGAGCGACCCGCTGCGCCGCCTGGTGATGCAGCACGCCACCGCCGGCGAGATCGAGAATCTTGCGCGCACCGAGGGCATGCGCACGATGTACGAGGATGGGTTGGTGAAGGCGCTGAGTGGCACGACTACGATTGAAGAGGTGTTGCGTGTGACGCAGGAAGGGTGAGGGCTTGGAGCAGGGTATAGGGCCCAGGGTATAGGGCTCTTCAGGGCCCAGGGCTCAGGGCCCAGGGCCCAGGGCCCAGAACAGCCCGCAAGGTCGCGCGTTCCCGGCTTTGCAACACCTGTGGCGAAGCGAAGGGTTCGTCGCCCGCCGCGAAAAACTGTCGTTTTTCTCGCGCAGT
>JANOEA010000488.1:0-6385 GCA_031412975.1 Pseudomonadota bacterium
GCCGATTCCAGCGCGAGCATCGACAACGCCACGAAGCCGCAGGCCACGCCGAGTTCGTACAGCAGCGGACGCGCAGCGCCCACCGGGCTGACCCACAGCGCGGTCAGCAGCGGCAGCAGCGCGAGGAACACGTAGACCGCAAACCATCCGATGGCGCGAAACAGCAGTCGCATGCTGGGCTATCCCGCCCGGGTCCGGAACCGGCCGCGCATCATGGCAGGCGCAGGAAACGACCGTCGTCGTAACCGCCGACCTCGAACACCGCGGTCAGCGGCCCGCGCGTCGCATGGCGCAGGTCGATCTCGATCTTCTGCGCACCGCCGGCGAGCCGCCCGATGAAGCCCACGTCGTCATCGATGAACAGGGCCGGCTCGCCGGTCTCCGGCGAATGCGCGGCGAGTTCCACGGCCACGCCATCGATCCGCACGGGCAGGCGGCACGCACTGCCGCACACGAAGCCCTGGCGACCCGCGCTGTCGCCGTCACCATCGAACAGGTACACGCTCTGGCCCCACTCGGCGTGGCGGCGCAGGATCAGGCGTACGCGTTCGCTTGCGCTGCCCGGCACGCTGGAATAGATCGATGCGGTGAACTGTCGCTGGCCGCGCAGCTGATTGTCGAGGTAGGTCCACAACGCCGCCATCCGCTTGGCGCCTGCCTTGGCCTTCGCGCGCGCCTCAACTTCGGGAAGCTGGCGGGCTACTTCGGCGGCAGCCGGGCTGCCCGGATGCTTGCGCAGCACCTCACGACCCATGGTCACGGCGAACTCGTCGGTGCCGGCGGCGATCAACTGCTGGAACGCCGCGAAGTCGGCCTGCGCCTGCGCCGAGTTGGCCGCTGCAGCCGGGGGCGGCGGCGGCGCGGCAGGGCCGCAGGCGGCCAGCGCGAGTACAACGATGGACAGGATGGACTGCAGGGGCGAGCGTCGCATGTCGATTCCTGCGCGATGCGGGTCTGCTCGCATCCTCGCCCGTTGCGCCCGTGCGTGCAATCGCCGCTCAGCGGCCGGCCGCCACTTCGCGCATCGCGAGCGGGATGGCGAGCATCAGCAGTTCCGCGATGGTCTTGGCCAGCACGAAGCCGATCGCCCATCCGCCGGTGCCGCCGGCCACCAGCCAGGCCACCACGGCGAAGCCCAGATAGCCCACGCCGAACATCGCGGCGATCGCCAGCCCCGCGCCGGCAGGCGCTGCGCGTGCGTGGTTGACCACCCATTCGATGCCTTTCAGGCCGCCGATCGCGACCGTGAAGAACGGCATCGCGAACGGGATGCCGCCGAAGATCAGGGTCAGCACGCGCGCCATCACGTCGACCGCCATCGACGACATGTACGGCGGACCGATGCGCCGGTAGCGCTGCAGGTCGCGCAGCCCGCCGACCAGCGCGAACACGGTGGTGACCGCGAGCGCGTACAGCACGCCACTGTCGAGCCACTGCGCCGGACGCGTGAGGTAGGCGAGGAATTCCGCCCAACCATCGATCACCAGCAACGTCAGGCCATAGGCGCCCGCGCACCAGAACAGCAGGAAACCCAGCGGCGCGGCGATCTCGCGCCACGGCTTGGGCGGTTCTTGCCAGTGCGCCAGTGGCACCGGCAACGCCATCAGTCGCGACAGCACGATCAACAGCAGCGCTTCGCTCGCGACCAGCACGATCAGCCCGGGCCCGCCAAGGCGCCCAGTCTGCAGCAGCCACAGCACCAGTCCGTTAGAGGCCAGCACCGATAACGCCTGCAAACCGAGCGCGAACCAGCCGCGGAACGGAAACTGGCGCAGCCACGCCTGCGCGTCGGCGCGGGTCAGGGTGGGTCCATCATCGACAGTGCTGCGGGCGGTTCGCACGGGAGTCTCCATTGCGATGGAATGCGGGGGTGTCGTCGACGCTGCGGCGATTGCTACCATGCAACGGCAAATCGGGGGAAAACGGGACATGCGCGAGATCCACGTGAGCCATCGCTTCGCTGCGCCGCCGGCGGTGGTGTTCGCAGCCATCGCCGACCACGAGACGTTCCTGTCGATGGGTGGCATCCGCTGTCGCCTGCAGCGCGAGGGCGCACCCGATCACAACGGGATCGGTGCGGTGCGCGAGGTCGAGGGCGACGGGCTGCGCTTCGTCGAAGAAATCACCGCGTTCGACGCGCCGCGTCACTACGAATACGTGATCCGCACGCTGACCCGCGCCAATGGCGGTGCCCTGCCCCTGCGCCACGAGCGCGGCTGGCTCGACTTCAGCGCCGACGGCGACGGCACGCGGGTCGACTGGCATTCGCGGATCCACGCCACGATCCCGCTGCTGGGCCCGCTGCTGATCGAGCCGATCATCGCGCGCAAGCTGCAGCGCGCGTTCGTCGCATTGCTCGAACGCGCCGCAACCCGGATCGCGTCGTAGGAGCGCAGCGTGTGCGCGACCGGCACGGTCGGCTCGCGCTGCGTCATCGGTCGCCCACAGGGTGGGCTCCTGCAAACAAGCCTGACTGTAGGAGCGCACCGTGTGCGCGACAGCAGCGACCGTACTGCGCCTCGGCTACGGCCGCGATGATCCCGCGCGGACACCCTCGGATCGCGGCGCCGGCCGCAGCCACATCCACACCGCGACCACCGCCATCGTGGCTGTGCCGAACGCTGCCAACCATGCATTCGGCGCTACCAGGAACATCACCACCGCGCATACCGCCATCGCGATCGTCGCGGTCCACTTGGCGCGCCGGCTGATCGCGCCCTCGCGCTCCCACGCGGTGATCATCGGTCCGAACACCGGATGCGCGAGCAGCCCGTCATGCATGCGGCGCGAGCCGCGCGCGGCCGCGAATGCGGCCAGCAGGATGAACGGCGTGGTCGGCAGGCCCGGAACCACGATTCCCACGATGCCCAGCGCCAGCGCGACATAGGCCAGCGCCATCCATGCCCAGCGCCAGCGCTGCCTTGCGAGTGTCGGATGCGCGACCACCGGCACCTGCTGTCCGGATTCATCGCCCACGCAACACATCCGCGAGCGGCGCAAGCACCGCAACGAGTTCTTCGGGTGTGCGGCGGGCTGGTGGCTTTACCACCCGCCACGGCTCGCGGCCCGCAAAACGCGGCACCCGGTGCAGGTGGAAGTGCAATAGGAACTGTCCACCCGCGTCACACCGTGGCCGGATTCGGTTTCTCCGGATCGATACCGTACAGCTGGATCGCCTTGCTCACATGCGCCTTCATCAGCTGGCCTTCCTCGGCCAGCGCGGCCACCGTCGCATGCGCGATGTGGAAGCGGTCGACTTCGAAGAAGCGGCGCAGGTTGTCGCGGGTGTCGGAGCGGCCGAAACCATCGGTGCCCAGCGCGGTGTACTGCATGCCCTTGGGCAGATAGGCGCGCACCTGTTCGCTGAATGCGCGCACGTAGTCGGTGGCGGCCACTGCGACGGTCGAGCCACGGCCCTCGAGGCACTGCGTGATCCACGCCTTGCGCGCGGTCTTTGCCTCGGGGTTGAGCCGGTTCCAGCGTTCGGCGTCGACGCCGTCGCGGCGCAGTTCGATGAAACTCGGGCAGCTCCAGATATCGCTGAGCACGCCGAAGTCCTTCTCCAGCAGTGCGGCCGCCGCGATCACCTCGCGCAGGATGGTGCCCGATCCGAGCAGCTGTACGCGCGGCGCGCCTTTCTTCGCCTTGCCGGCGTCGGTCAGCAGGTACATGCCCTTGACGACGCCTTCCGCTGCACCCTCGGGCATCTCCGGATGGGTGTAGTTCTCGTTCATCAGGGTGATGTAGTAGTACACGTCCTGCTGCTCGGCGAGCATCCGGCGCATGCCGTCCTGCACGATCACCGCGACCTCGAACGCGAACGTGGGGTCGTAGCTGATGCAGTTCGGGATCGCGCCGGCGAACAGGTGCGACTGGCCGTCCTCGTGCTGCAGGCCCTCGCCATTGAGCGTGGTGCGTCCCGCGGTAGCACCGAGCAGGAAACCGCGTGCGCGCATGTCGCCGGCCAGCCACGCGAGGTCGCCGACCCGCTGCATGCCGAACATCGAGTAGAAGATGAAGAACGGCAGCATCGCGAGGTTGTTGGTGCTGTAGCTGGTCGCCGCGGCGATCCAGCTCGACATCGCGCCGGCCTCGGTGATGCCTTCCTGCAGCACCTGGCCGGCCGCATCCTCGCGGTAATACATCAGCTGGTCGGCATCGACCGGCTTGTACAGCTGCCCGAACGGCGCATAGATGCCGATCTGGCGGAACAATCCTTCCATGCCGAAGGTGCGCGCCTCGTCGGCCACGATCGGCACCACCCGCGGGCCCACCGCCTTGTCGCGCAAAATCAGATTGAGCACCTGCACGAAGGCCATGGTGGTGGAGATTTCGCGCTCGCCGGAGGACTTCAGCATGCGCTCGAACACCGCCAGTTCCGGCGTCGGGATCGACTCGTCCGCGCGCCGGCGGCGCTGCGGCAGCGAGCCGCCCAGCGCTTCGCGGCGGCTCTTCATGTATTTGATTTCTTCGGAGTCGGCCGGCGGCAGGTAGAACGGCACCTCCTCGAGCTGCGCATCGGGAATCGGCAGCTTGAAGCGATCGCGGAACGTCTTGATCGCCGAAGTTTCCATCTTCTTCTGCTGATGGGTGATGTTCATCGACTCGCCGGCGGTGCCCAGGCCGTAGCCCTTGACGGTCTTGGCCAGGATCACCGTGGGCTGGCCCGTGTGCGCGGATGCCGCGTGGTAGGCCGCGTACACCTTGTGCGGATCGTGGCCGCCGCGATTGAGGTGCCAGATGTCCTCGTCGGACAGGCTCGCCACCAGCTCGCGCGTTTCCGGGTACTTGCCGAAGAACTTCTCGCGCGTGTAGGCGCCGCCGAAGGCCTTGAAGTTCTGGTATTCGCCGTCGACGGTTTCCATCATCAGGTCGCGCAGCTTGCCGCTGGTATCGCGCGCGAGCAGCGGATCCCAGTAGCTGCCCCACAGCAGCTTGATCACGTTCCAGCCCGCGCCGCGGAACACGCCCTCGAGCTCCTGCACGATCTTGCCGTTGCCGCGCACCGGGCCATCGAGGCGCTGCAGGTTGCAGTTGATCACGAACACCAGGTTGTCCAGGCGCTCGCGGCCGGCCAGCGAGATCGCACCCAGCGACTCGGGCTCGTCGGACTCGCCGTCGCCCATGAACAGCCAGGTCTTGCGATCGGTCTCGGGCATCAGGCCGCGGTGTTCGAGGTACTTCCAGAAACGCGCCTGGTAGATCGCGGTGATCGGCCCCAGACCCATCGACACCGTCGGGGTCTGCCAGAAGTCGGGCATCAGCCACGGATGCGGATACGAGGAGATGCCGCGGCCACCGACCTCCATCCGGAAATGATCCAGCTGCTGCTCGCTGAGCCGGCCTTCGAGGAACGCGCGCGCGTAGATGCCCGGCGCGCTGTGGCCCTGGATGTAGAGCAGATCGCCGGGATGTTCGGCCGATGGTGCGCGCCAGAAGTGGTTGAAGCCGACGTCGTAGAGCGTGGCCGAGGACGCGAAGCTCGCGATATGCCCACCCAGTTCGCCCGGCTTGCGATTGGCGCGCACCACCATCGCCATCGCGTTCCAGCGCAGGATCGAGCGGATCTTCCACTCCAATGCGGCATCGCCCGGCGAGCGCACTTCCATCTGCGGCGGGATCGTGTTGACGTACGCGGTGGTCGGCTGGAACGGGATGTGCCCGCCCACCCGGCGCGTGTGGTCGACCATGCGCTCGAGCAGGAAGTGCGCGCGCTCCGGGCCATCGGCACCGATCACCGCGGTCAATGCTTCGACCCACTCGCGCGTCTCGGTCGGATCGAGGTCCTGGTCGAGGATGTCCTGCAGAATGTTCATCGCGTCCCTCCCGGTTGGGTTCGCGCGCTCGAGGGCGGCCCGCGGCTGGCGGCTATTGTAGCCATCGGCCGGGCCGGGCTGCGCGGGCTGCAGTCGTATGCACCTGCA
The DNA here is from genome assembly GCA_031412975.1 of Pseudomonadota bacterium. GTDB lineage: Bacteria > Pseudomonadota > Gammaproteobacteria > Xanthomonadales > Ahniellaceae > UBA4656. The sequence continues at coordinate 5,925 of JANOEA010000488.1, forward strand.
TGGATGCAAACGATGGTGCAGCGCGATAGGCCGCGCGGAAGCATGCCGAAGTTCCTCGAGGAGGCGTTGCGGCAGACCGCGCGTTCGGATGGCGTGGGTCGCAAGCGCATTCGGCGGGTTGCGGCCGACGATGGGTCGTGGCGGGCGGACCGGCGTCGCAGTTCGGTGGTTTCGCGACACCTATAATCTGGCCTGCAGGCACAGGGCCTTTCCATGCAGCGCATGTTTCATTCACTCATCGTCGGATTGGTGCTCGGCGCCTGTCTGTCGGTCGCACACGGCGCATCGGACGCGGCGATCTCGCGCAGCGATCTCGACGCCCTGCTCGACCTCGAACGCGAGCGCAGCGCTGCCGTCACCGTGCGCTGGGTGGAAATCCTCGACGCCCAGGGCGTCGAGCGCGGCGTCGAGACGCAAGTCCGCCTGAAGCGGATCGAAGTGTACGCCCCGGACGCGAAGAT
>JANOEA010000489.1:0-5126 GCA_031412975.1 Pseudomonadota bacterium
CGCGTTCGTCAACCAGCCCACGGAAGTGGTCGCACTGCGGGGCGAACTCGCCGCACTCGCGGGCATGCCCGGACGACGACCGAACCTGGTGCTGCGCTTCGGCTACGCGCCGCTGCTGCCATATTCACCGCGCAGGGCGGCGGCAATGGCCTGAACAAGCAAAGCGGGGTCAGAGTACAGTTTCGGGACTTCGACCGTCGCACTCGCGCGGCCACCGCTTCCGTGTAGGAGCGCGCCGAGCGCGCGACCGCAGGGATGCGACGCACTGCAGGTTGCGCGGGTACGGTCGCGCACAGGGTGCGCTCCTACAGTCGGCCGCCGCCGTTCGTGTTGAGCGCAGCGTCGCAGGCGCGGAGTCTATCCGGGCAGCAGGAGCTCGACCGCGCTGTGTCGCTCAGGCTGCCCGCAATGCCGTCGTCACCGGCATCCGCGCCGCGCGCACTGCCGGGAACAATCCACCGAGGAACCCGATCGCCAGCGCGATGATCGCGCCGGTGCCGACCAGGTCGGGGGTCACGCGGAACTGGAACACCAGCTGGGTGAAGCCGCCGCCGAGGGTCGATACGGTCATGCCGTTGAACAGGATGAATGCGAGCAATGCGCCGATCAGGCCGCCGGCGAGGGCGAGCAGCATGGCTTCGATCATCACCGAGGTGACTACCGCGAAACCGCTGAATCCGATCGCGCGCAGGGTCGCGATCTCGCGGGTGCGCGCCGAGACTGCGGCGTACATCGTGTTGAGCGCGGCGAACATCGCGCCGAGGCCCATGATGATCGCGACGAAGATGCCGAGGACCCTGATATTCCGCGTGGTCTGTCTGGTCTGATCGGTGTAGTAGTCGACCTGGCGCTTGACCTCGACGTTGACACGCGGGTCGAGCTTGAGCGCGGCGGTGAATGCATCCAGCGTGTCGGGCGTTTCGAGCCCGACCAGGATCGTCGAGAACAAATTGTTGCGGCCCCACGCGGTCTGCGCGGTGGCCGCATCGGTCCAGATTTCGCTGTCGAAGGAGTCGCCGGATTCGAATACGCCGACGATGCTCCAGTCGGCGCCGCGCAGGCGCACGCTGCGGCCGACTTCGAGGCCTTCGAACTGGGTTGCTGCACCGCGGCCGACGATCAGTTCCTGCAGGCCCGGGGTGAACTTCACGCCTTCGACGATCTTCAGGTTCGGGCGCAGCGGAAATGCTGCGGCGGTCACACCGCGCAGGGTGACGTTGGCGCCCAGCGTGTCGCCCTTGCGCGGCAGTTCGGTGATCACGATCAGCTCGCCCGATGCGAGCGGTGCGCCGGATTCGTCGCGGCGCACGCCGGCGATGCGCTCGGCGATCTGGAAGGTCTCCAGCGAGACGCTGGAGTTGAGCTCGGCCTGCGAGCCGCCGCGCAGCACCATCGCGTTGCGCGGATCGCCGCTGGCCGCGAACGTGGCTTCGATGCCGCGCGACATCGCGAACAGCGCGGTGAATACGCCGACCACGCCGGCGATGCCGACCAGGATCACCAGCGACAACCCGAGTCGCTGCGGCACGCTGCGCAGGTTCATCACGGCGACTTCGACGATCTGCTTGAGCATGGCGTGGGTTCCTGGAATCGGTGCGCGATGGGCTATCGGTGATTCGGATTCAGCGCGCGGCGAGCGCGTCGACGATCTTCAGGCGGCCCGCACGCAGTGCGGGCGGCAGGCCGACTGCGAGCGCAAGTGCGAGCATCAATCCGATCGCCTGCACCCACAGCATGCCGTCGGCACGCACCGCGCTGAAGAAGCCGGGTGCTGCCTGGCCGAGGCCCTTGATGGCGAGGGTCGCGAACAGCATGCCCAGCAAGCCGCCGATCAGGCACAACAGCACGGCTTCGACCACCACCATCATGGTCACCGTGCCATTGCTGAAGCCCAGCGTCTTCAACACCGCCATCTCGGGGATGCGCTCGCGCACTGCCTGCGCCATCGTGTTGCCGGTCAGGATGATGATGGTGAAGAACACCGCGATCAGGATCAGCCGCACGATCAGGCCGATATCGCCGATCTGGGCGAAGAAGCCCTTGTTGAAATCCTTCTCGCTCTGCGTCTTGGTCTCATCGGGCGAATTCAGGAACAGCTGGTCGATCGCGGCGGCGACCTCGTCGGCCTGGTTCACATCTTCGAGTTCGACCGCGAACACGCCGGCAGTGCCGGGGCCGAACTGGTTGGCCTCGTCGAAGTAGTTCCAGTTGATGTACAGCGACGTGGTCTGGTTCTGCCAGTTCTCGTCCTTGCCATCGAAGATGCCGACGATGTCGAAGGTCCACGCCATGCTGCCGTCTTTCTGCGGGAAGATGTTCGACTTCAGCGGCAGCTTGTCGCCCAGCTTCCAGCCGTATTGGTCGGCAAGCTTGCGGCCGACGATCGCGCCGGTGCGCGTGTTGGCGAAAGCCTCCCACTCGGCGTCGGTCATCACCCATTCGGGGTACACCTTGCGCAGGCGCACCGGATCGGATGCGAACGCGATCGCCTGCGTGTTTTCGCCGTAGATGCCGCCGAACCACTGGTCATGGCTGACCGCCTTGACCCCCGGCACGCGCTCGATCTGCGGCATCAGCCGCACCGGCAGCGAGTCGGTGAACGATACCCGCGACTGCACGATCAGCCTTGATGCGCCGACGAAATCGGCCCCGGCGGTGAAGAACGTGCCGATCGCCTGCAGCAGCCCGAACAGCATGAACGCGCAGATCAGCGACAGGATCGTGAACGCCGCACGGGTCTTCTTGCGCCACAGGGTGGCCCAGATGAAGGAGAGGTATTTCATGGGGTGGTCTCTGTCGTGATCCCGAACATCACGCCGCCGCCTGCTCCGCCAACGACCCCTTGTCCAGATGCAGGGTATGCGTCGCGTACTCGGCGGCCTTCGGATCGTGGGTGACCATCACGATGGTCTTGCCGAAATCCTTGTTGAGCTGCTGCAGCAGGGTCAGGATCTCGTCGGCGGTTTTCCGGTCGAGGTCGCCGGTCGGCTCGTCGCAGACCAGGATCTGCGGGTCGGACACGATCGCGCGCGCGATCGCCACGCGCTGCTCCTGGCCGCCGGAGAGTTCCTTCGGCTTGTGGCCCGCACGATCGGCAAGGCCTACCAGCTTCAGCGCGACCTCGGCGTTCTGGCGGCGCTGGGCTGCGGACAGATTGGTCAGCAGCAGCGGCAGTTCGACGTTCTTCTGCGCGGTGAGCACCGGCATCAGATTGTAGAACTGGAATACGAAGCCGACGTTGGCGGCGCGCCAGTTGGCGAGTGCGCCGCTCGAAAGCTGGTCGATGCGCGTATCGGCAACGCTGATCTCGCCGCTGGTGGGCTGGTCGAGTCCGCCGATCAGGTTCAGCAGCGTGGTCTTGCCCGAGCCCGAGGGCCCCATCAGCGCGACGAAATCGCCCTTGTCGATCGACAGGCTCAGCCCGTTGAGCACCGGCACCTTCTGCTTGCCGCGCTCGTAGGTCTTGACCACGTTGCGGACTTCCACCATTGCGCTCATCGCTCGATCCTCATGCGTACTGCTGACATCGGTAGGGTTGCGGATGACGATCCGCGCGGCCGGTTCATGGCTTGACGCTCGCGCTGACGCCGTCGGACAAGCCGTCGGCGGGTGCGACGACCACATTGTCGCCCGCGTTCACGCCCGTGAGCACCTGGCGCGAATCACCCGCGGTCAGCGTGCCGAGCGTGACCGCGCGGCGTTGCAGGCGATCGTCGGCGAGCACGAACACCACGTCCTGCTCGGCATCGCGGCGCAGCGCGGCTTTCGGCACCAGGACGCCTTTCGGCGGCTCGGTGGGCGCGGCGTTCGGATCCGATTCTTCGAGGAAGGCCACGCGCACGCCCATGTCGGGCACGATGCGCGGGTCCTTTTGCTTGATCGCGATACGCACCTTGACGGTGGCCTTGCTGCGATCAGCGGTAGGGATGATCGCGATGACTTCGGCCGGGATCTTCCAGTCCGGATACGCATTCAGCGTCGCCTCGACCGGCTGGCCGGCCTGCACGCGATTGATGAAGTTCTCGTTGACGTCGACTTCGATCTCGAGCGAATCCATGTCGACGATCGTGCCGATGCCGGAACGCGTGAAGCTGCCGCCGGCCGACAGCGGCGAGATGATCTCGCCCGGCTGCGCGGCCTTGACCGTGACCACGCCCGAGAACGGCGCGCGCACGATGGTGTTGTCGACATCCAGGTCGAGGATGTCGAGCGAGCGCTGGGCGACCTGGACTTCACGCTGTGCGCTCGCGAGGCGGCCGCGCAGTGCGGCGGCCAGGGTGGCGGCCGCGTCGATCGATTGCGCGCTGGCCAACTTGCGCTCGGCCAGACCCTGCTGGCGGGTCGCTTCGCGTTCGGCGTTGGCGAGGTTGGTGCGGATCTCGGCCAGCTGCGAGCGCGCCGATTCGAGCCGGGCCGCGCCGAGCGCACGCTGCGCCTTGACGTCGACGTCCTCGAGCGTGGCCATCACCTGGCCCTGCTCGACCCGCATGCCTTCTTCGATCAACACGGTCTGCACGCGGCCGGTGATCTTGGCCGAGACGGTCGCCAGACGCCGCGCGGTGATGTAGCCGGTCGCATCGAGCACCGAAGCCTGCGCGGGAGCGGTAGCCAGCGAGCGGGCGCTGGCGGTCTCGACCAGCAGCGTGTCGCTGCGACCGAAGAAGTAAGCCGCCACGCCGCCCAGCACCAGCAGCACCACGACCACGCCCAGGATCAAGGGCGTGCGCGTGCCCGAACGCTGCGCGGGCGCGCTGCGGTCGATACGCAGCTGGTTGAGCAGATCGGACTTTTCCACGGACGGACTCGGTGCTTTGGCGGTTGCGAAGTGTGCCACAGGGTGGCGTATGGCCGGCGTCGTGGTAATGGCCGAACCTCACGCTGGGCGGGTGATGGTCGTCATGTGGTGGCAGGGTGGGCGAGTCGTATCCGTAGCGCAGGTCGTCCCGACCTGCGTGCACACTCGCCGCAATGGCGGGTTACGCAAGCACGCCTGCCATGATGGGGGTGGGTGTGTCGTATTATTATTGCGGCCCGGCCGCCCATCACCTGATTTAGTGTGGCTGGTTTTGGGTGTGGGTTGTTTGTGGGAATACCTGCCCCTGTGGGGGGGTTGGGGCAGCGTCTTC
>JANOEA010000490.1:0-2256 GCA_031412975.1 Pseudomonadota bacterium
CGAAACGCTGGCCGCACTTGACCGCGCGCTGTGGACTTTCGACGAGCGCGACTTCGTGCCGCATGTGCGCATGCCGGGTGCGAGCGCGGCCGTCGCGTCGCGCACGCCGATCTGGTTGACGCGTGAACTCGGCGCCGAGCGCGAAGCCGGCGCGCCCGCCGTGCTGCTCAATCTCGGTGCCCAGGCGCCGACGGCACTGGACGGGCTCGAGCGACTGATCGAAGTCGTCTCGGCAGACCCAGACGAAGCGGCGCGGGGTCGCGAGCGTTGGCGCGATTACAAGTCGCGCGGCCTGAGTGTCATCCACCACGCCCCACAGCCTGCGCATGAATGACGGCCGTCCCGTGCTCTCCGATCGGCTGCCGACGCTGACCGAGGTTGTCGAGCCAGCGCGGCGTGCGCCGGATTTGCCAGCGCCGCGCGACGCGGTCGCGCCGCTTGACCTTGATCAGGGTGACCAGGCCGCGCTGGTGGCCAGCCTGCTTGGCCCGCTGCAGCAACGCATCGACCTCCTGTTCGAAGCGCGACTGCGCGAAGCCGTGGCACCGGCACTGGCCCGCGCGGTAGACGGCCTGCTGCGCGAGCTGGGCCCGGAACTCGCGCGGACCCTGCGCGAAACCGCCGAGCGTGCGGTGGCGCTGGAGCTCACGCGCCGCCGAGGCGGCAAGTGATTTGGTCAGTGTGTCGTCGTGCGGACCGACTCGCGCGTTCTCTGCAGGCGAGCTCGGCGTTAGCGCCTTCCAAGGCAAGACCCGGATGGGCGAAGCTGGGTTTTGGAGTATCGTCTTCGCGCTGTTCCCTCGTGTCGACCGCAGCCTCGCTCGCGTCGGCCAATTCAATTACTGGAGGTTAGTGCATGCAAGTCAAGCTGAATGTGATCGTCGCCGCCGCCGCCATCCTGCTGGGTGGTTCGGCCTACGCGCAAGACATGGTCGTCAAGATCGGCCACGTGGGGCCCACGAGCGGCTCCATTGCCCATCTGGGCAAGGACAACGAAAGCGGTGCCCGCATGGCCATCGACGAGCTCAACGCGAAGGGCGTGACCATCGGTGGCAAGAAGGTCAAGTTCGAGTTGCTGGCAGAAGACGACGCCGGCGACCCGAAGCAGGGCACGGCGGCCGCGCAGAAGCTGGTGGACAGCAAGGTCATGGGGGTCATCGGCCACTTGAACTCGGGCACTTCGATCCCCGCTTCCAAGATCTACAGCGACGCCGGCATTCCGCAGATCAGCCCGTCTGCCACCAACCCCAAGTTCACCCGCCAGGGCTACAAGACGACCTTCCGCGTCGTCGCTGACGACGTGCACCTGGGCGGCACGCTCGGCAAGTACGCCGTGTCCCAGCTCAAGGGCAAGAGCATCGCCGTGATCGACGACCGCACGGCCTACGGCCAAGGTGTGGCCGACGAGTTCGAGAAGGGTGTCAAGGCCGCCGGCGGCAAGACGGTGGGTCGCGAGTTCACCAACGACAAGGCGACGGACTTCACCGCCATCCTGACCAGCCTGAAGGCGAAGAACCCGGACATCGTGTTCTTCGGCGGCATGGACGCCGTGGCCGGCCCGATGTTGCGCCAGATGAAGCAACTCGGCATCACTGCCAAGTTCATGGGTGGTGATGGCATCTGCTCGGGCGAACTGCCCAAGCTGGCCGCCGGCACGATGGGCGACGGCCAGGTCGTCTGTGCCGAAGCCGGTGGCGTCGAAGGTGAGGCCAAGAAGTCGATGGACGACTTCAAGGTCGCGTTCAAGAAGAAGTACAACGCCGACGTGCAGATCTACGCGCCCTACGTCTATGACTCGGTCAATGTGATGGTGGCGGCGATGGTGAAGGCCGGCTCGGCCGACCCGGCCAAGTACCTGCCGGTGCTCGCCGCGACCGATGGCTACAAGGGCGTCACCGGCAACATCGGCTTTGACAACAAGGGCGACGTGAAGAACGGTGCACTCACGCTCTTCACCTACAAGGGTGGCAATCGCGAGCAGATCGCCGTGGTGAGATAGGACCACCCCCGTAGCGGCTGCGCCGCTCCCCCTCAAGGGGGCGGACGCCAGCGGCCCGGCACCCAGACCCTTACCCACCGATTTTACTGCACTTGTACCTGTACCTTCAACATCAAAAATAAATGTGGCAATAGCCCAGGCTGCCAAAGCGCCGCGGCTGTCTCGGCATCGGCCACCGAGAAGGAGACCGGCGATGTCGCGGTCCCGGCGAGCGTCGTCTGATCCGGGATGTTGGAGATGGACGGCGCCGCATTGAC
>JANOEA010000491.1:0-6718 GCA_031412975.1 Pseudomonadota bacterium
ACCAACAGCTCGTACATGACCATGCCGAGCGCATAGACGTCGGTGGCGCGCGAGATCGGCTCGCCGAGTATCTGTTCGGGCGCCGCGTAAGCTGGCGACAGCGCGCGCAGCCCGGTCGCCGTCTCCTCGCCGCCACCGGTCGGGCCCAGCCACTTCGCGATGCCGAAGTCGAGCAGGCGCGGTCTGCCGTCGGCATCGACCATGATGTTGGACGGCTTGAGGTCGCGGTGGACGATGTCCTGCGCCTGCGCTGCGGCCACCGCTTCGGCTGCGCGCGTGAGCAACTCGATGCGCGCGCGGATGTCGAGCCCGCGCGCCTGCGCGTGCTGGATGATGGTCAGGCCATCGACATACTCCATCGCATACCAGGACTGCCCTGACGCGCTGACGCCGCCGTCGATCAAACGCGCGATGTCCGGGTGCCTGAGGCCGGCGAGGATGCGCCGCTCCTGGATGAAGCGGCGCGCGGCGTCGGCGCGCTCGAGGCCGTGGTGCAGCAGTTTTACCGCGACCTGTTGCTGGAAGTCCGCATCCTCGCGCTCGGCCAGCCAGACCTCGCCCATGCCGCCGCGACCGAGCACGCGCACCAGCCGGAAAGCGCCGATGCGCTCACCCGCATGCCCGGTCACGCGGAGTTCGTCCTCCGCCGGCGCGATGTCCCTCGCCAGGAACGTCGGGTCGAATCCGCGGTCGAGCACCCCGTTCTCGCTGTCGGCGCACCCGAACATGCGTTCGAGCAAGTCCGCCGTCGACGGGTCGAGCGCTTGCAGGCTGGCGAGGCGCTGCGAACGCTCGCCCGCCTCCAGGTCCGACAGCTCGTCGAACAATTCCAGGGCCCGGCTGATGTCCATCGATGTCCCGATCGCTCCTGTTGGCGCACTGGTTTGCGCATCGATCCGACCGGCGCAGCCGTGGGAGCGGGCCTTGCCCGCGATCTTTATCCGGCGGCAGACTACAGCGGGCCGCCCTGCGCATTGACCGCATTCAGCTGCAGGCTGTCCGGCGCTTCTTCGGGCGTCGGGACCCAGCGACCGAAGCAGCTGCGGTTGCGCAGGCAAGGATCGGTCAGACTGTGCAGGAATGCCGTCATCGGCGCAATCGCCGAGAACGGCACGTCGTTCGGGTCGACCACCGGCATGGCATTGTCTGGATCGGCCGCGCGCTGTGCGCGCATCTGCGCCAGCGCCGCCTGGGTGTTGATCGACACCGTTGCCGCCGCCGCCGTGCAGCTGGACTGGCTCAGGAATGGCGCCAATCCGCACCACTGCCGTGAACGCATGAAGTCGCCAATGGTCGAATCGGGGACGACGTAGTGACCGAAGGTCGTCTCCAGATCCCCATAGGCGCCGGCATGTCCGTACGGCGCGGTCAGCTCGACGTTGAGCAGGCTCGGAGTGCGGAAGCTCTGGCGATCGATGCTGCTTGCGGTCTCGCGGGCACGTCCCAGGTCGTCGCTGCCCGGATCTCCGGCGCCCGGGCCTACCTGCGGGAACCCCAGCGCATGGTGGCGCTCGTCGGTGAAGAAATCGCCCTTGTGGCATTGGGCGCACTGCGCGCCGCCTTCGCTGGCACGCCTGAAGAACACCAGCGCGCCCTGCTTGGCCTGCTCGGTGATCGCAAGGTTGTCGCCGCGCACATAACGCGACCACGGCGACTCGACGAAGGTTGCGGAGCGTTGGAACTCGCCGATCGCCTGGGCGATCCGGTCGAAGGTGATCAGTTCCTCGGCGCTGCCCTCGCTGCCGAAAGCGCTGCGGAAGCGCTGCAACCACTGGCTCTGCGGCAGCTGTCCGAGGCCGCTGCCGTAGTTGCCGATGCGCGCGGCCAGATGCGCGCGTACTTCCGATTCGCTCATGCCCGGAAACCCGGCTCCGCGCATCTCGGCGGCGCCCACCACGGGAAAGCGTGCCTGCGCTGCGACCAGATTGCGGCCGGCGTTGGCGTCGGCGCTGCCCACGCTGCTGTCGGGCGTGCGAATGCCGCCGACCGCGCCGTTTTGCAAGGGCTGTGCGGCGAGGCTTTCCACGCGCGAATCCCAGAACATGCCGCGGTCGTAGAGTCCGACGTTGAAGATGGTGTTGGCGTTTCGCCCGACCGCAATCGAACCGTTCGGCAGGCGCCGGCCCGGCCCGAGGAGGTTGGCGTTGACCGCGCCGGTGCCGATCGACAGTGCGAGGCGGTCGCCGCCGCCGAGGCTCGGGTGATGGCAGGTCGCGCACGCCACGTCGCGATTGGCACTGAGCGATTTGCTGAAGAACAGCAGCTTGCCCAACTGCGCGAGCGGTGCGTCGATGCCGGGCAGTTCGCGGCCCGCACTCGGGTCTCCGGTCAGGCGCTCGCGCGCGATCAGCGAGCGCAGCGCAACGTCGATCGCGGACGGCGGCTCCGGCATGAGCGCACAGGGCGAACCAATCAGCGGACCTGCGGCGCGCGTGATGTCGAGACCGAAGGCCACGCGACCGTCATAGCGGATGCGCAACTTGTCGCACGCAAGGCTCTCCAGATGAACCTGGCCGGCCCGCGTGAGCTGCACGTCGGCGCTGCGGAAGGCCGATCCGAAACGGGCGCCGCGCCCGCTGAACAGCGGTATCGAAACCTGCATGGCGTTGTCGCTGTACTCACCGCTGCCGACCAGCCATAACGCGCGACCGCTGTCGTCGTAGGTGAAGTAGAACAGCGTCGCGATTCGCCGGTCGCCGGCGCGCTCGAAGGCGATGAACTGGCCCTCGCCGTTGCGCGCGGGCACCCACCAGCCGCCCGACATCGCACCCCACCAGCGCGCGTGCGCTGCCGCTTGCGAGCGGATTGCCACACTCCGGTCCGTTCAGCGCACCCACCAGGCGAGCGATTGGAAAGTCGAGCGCCTGGCTGGACTGCTGGAAGCGGAAGCGCATTTGCCCGCACGCCAGGTAGTCGAGCGTCACCGTTCCGGCAGATGTCAGCGCCACCGCGGCAGGATCGAAGCCGGCGCCGAAGCGCGGACCCGCGGCGCGGAATACCGGAAAGGCAACGCTGGTCGAACCGCTCGTGAGGTCGCCGCTGCCGACCAGCCAGCTGGCGTTGCCCGCATCGTCGTAGGTGAAATAGGCGAGCACGGCGACCTGGCGGGCCCCGACCTGCTCGAAGGTGATGAACTGGCCCTCGCCATTGCGCTCGGGGTTCCACCAGGTTCCGGACATCGCACCGGTAAAGGTCTGCGCATGCAGCGCGCTGGCCAGCAGCAGCAGCGGGATGCCGACGACGAACCGGACGCAGCAATGGATGAACGTGGACATGGATGGGCTCCTGCAACGACATGGAATGCAGTAGGCGGCGTGCCTCCTGCGGCTTGCGTCGCCTCCGGCCCGGGTCCTGGGCTGTGGCGCTCGACAAGGACTAACGGCAAGAGCGTCCGGAAGGGGCCATCGGCTCACCCGATCAAGCCGACGGCTGTGCCCGGGGTCCATATTGCCAGTGCTTCGGGTTGCCCGCAGGGTTGGTAGTCGGGCCGCAGGAGTGGTCGGGCCGGGCATGCCGGGTGGGGCCGTGTCGCCGCCGCCAAGCTGCGTGGTGTCGCCTGCAGTCCTACAAAGGTCCAGGCTGGCCCGGCTCCGGGACCCCGCGAGCGACCGAGTCCCGTTCTGCCCGGACCAGGTCAATGACGTAGAACGCCCGCTTCACGCTGCCGAGGACTTCGAGGATTGCGCCCCGCTCTTCCCATGCCAGCGGCAGCGCGAGGCACTTCTCCCGCGTGCGCAGCAGGAACTCCGCCTGCTGCTCGGCTCGCAGGGGCGCCACCGCGGGTTCTGGTGCCATCAGCACCGCCAACGCGGCCTGCACGCGATCGAGCGTGTCTCCCACCAGCGATCGCGCGCCGGCTGAAAGTGGGCGGGCATGCGCGTCGCGCGCCACCTGGTGGAGCGTTTCGCCGAGGTTCACCGTGAGGTCCGCTTCCTCGATCAGCGTGGCCAGACGTTCCGCCTGCGCCGGGGTCGTCGCGTGCCGGAACATCGCCGCCGCATAGCTGCGGATATCGCGGCCGAGGATCTCGACCGCGGCGTTGTGATCCTTGATCTTCGGCACGCCGGGCGTGCCGCGCGCGATCTCGACGAACAGGCTTGTGGCTTCGACATGGCGGGCCAACTCCTGCTGCACGCGCGCCACGCCGGTCGAAAATTCGGCGGCCGCCGCCTGGTCGAGGTAGCGTGGGATCGAAAAATCCTCGCGGTCTTCCGCACTGGTGTGGCCAACGCGCGACAGCACGCGCTCGAAGGCTCCGACGAACGGGAACAGCAGCAGCATGTTGAAGACGTTGAACGCCGTCGAATAGAGGCCCACCGCGACCGGGACCAGCGCGAACACCTCTTTGCCGTCCTGCATGACCGGCGCCGACGGGTCGCCGCCGAACAGTCCCAGCACCCAGGCGAGGAGCTGCATGCTCGGGTAGAACAGCGGCAACATGATCAGCACGCCGATCACGTTGAACGCGATGTGCGCGTACGCGGCGCGTTTCGCGTTCCTCGACATGTTCAGAGACGCTATCCACGAGGTGATGGTCGTGCCCAGGTCGGCGCCGAGCGAGAAAGCGACCGCGGTCTCCCACGACAGGATGCCGGCCGCCCCCAGCCCCATCACGATGCCGATGGTCGCCGACGACGAGTGGATGAGCGCGGTGATGGTCGCCGCGATCAGCACGCAAGCGACCACCCCCGGGAAGGAGTCCGCCGACAGGCTGGAGATCGCGCCCATGATCTCGGGCATTTCGCGCAGCGGGCGCAGCCCGCCGACCATCAGGTTCAGGCCGAAGAAGATCAGCGCGAAGCCCATGCACGCCAGCGCGATGGTCTTTACCCGTTCGTTCCTGGCGAACACGTAGACGAGCGCGAACAGCCCGCCGAGCAGCAGCCCGAGCGAGCCGAGCGGCAGCGCGATGAGCCCATTGCCCAGCGTGGTGCCGATGTTGGCGCCCATGATCACGCTGATCGCCGAGCGCAGGTTCAGCACGCCCGAGTTGACCAGGCCGACGATCATGACCGTCATCGCCGTGCTCGACTGCAGCACGCCGGTGATCAACGTGCCGGCGAGGACGCCGCGGGCGGGTGTGCCAGCGATCTTCGCCAGCAGCGCGCGCATCCGGTTGACCGCCAGCCGCTGGATACCGTCGGACATGAACTCGAGCCCGAGCATGAAGATGCCGAGCCCGCCGATCACCGGAACGATGAGATCCTTGAACGCATCCATACCGTGGCGACATCCCCGCTGCTGCTGAACGCTGCCGCGGCTGCGGAGCGGTGCCCGTCCGTCGCACGCCGGCCGGCCTCCGACCGGAGGTTCCGACCAGGCTATCCCCCATGCTTCGCTACTGCAGGCGAACCTGCCGCCGCGATGCGCCCTTTACGAATATCACGCCATCGATGGCAGCCGCCATCGAGGCGCGGGGCTTTTCGGCGCGCGGATCGATGCGTACTCAGGACATCCACACGTCCAATCCAGGCCCGACACATTGCGGACTGCGCCTGTTGTGCGGATGTCCCGGATTGGATCCCGGATTGCAGTGGAGGGCCCGTCCCGGATTGGACGGTCCCGGATTGGACCCGCCCAAAGTGTGGATGTCCCGCATTGGGGAATCGAGCGAGGCTCGGCATTCGGCCGGCCACCATCGAGCACCGAGACCGGCGTCAGTGCGTCCACCAACGGTTCCCATTGATCCAGGGCGCACAAGCAAGGGCCTCAGTGTCGACCTGCACCGACGAAGGACTGAAGTTGGTGGTGCTGAGAATGGATTTCAGCTAGCGTTACCCGGAGTTGGGTTGAACTTCCGGTCCGTGTAGCCTCACTTTGCCTGCATGGTCAGGGCGTCCCCGTTGGTGATTTCTGCTATCAAACAGGACTACGTAACCATGGGTAACTTTTGGGGTTCATTCTTGCTCATCGCCGAAATGTTCATTTTGGTTGCATACCTGTTCGTACTGTTCCATATTTTTGCTGATTTGTTCCGGAATATCGAGATGCCCGGGTCGATCAAGGCGCTATGGATTCTTGCCTTGATTCTTCCCATACCGTTTATTGCCCTTGCGTATATTGTTTTCCATGGTCGTGGCATGGCACAACGTCACCGCCAAGCACTGGAGCGCGCTAAAACCGATACCGAGAGTTATATTCGACGTGTCGCCGGCAAGTCACCCGCCGAACAGATCGCGGAAGCCAAAGCATTGCTCGAAGCCGGCACCATTACTGCCGATGAATTCGCTCAGCTCAAATCCAGGGCTCTCGCTTGACACCAGCCGCGTGGCTCGCGCCGCAAGGCGCGCGGGCCTCATGGGTATGCCGATGAACCCAGGCATCAGCGCGACCTTTGCCACGTGGCGGTTCCTGCTGCTGACACTGCTGATCTGTACCTTCCTGGTGACCGCGCCACTGTTCGGGGGAAAGTGGCAAATCCAGATGCTGCTGGAAGTGCTTTTGCTGGTCACGGTGCTGGTGACGGTGTCGGCCAACCCGGGGTGGCAGAAGTTGCGCTGGGTGATGGTGGCGCTATGGGTGGTGTCCGTGACGGGTACCCTGTTGTCGGTCTTCTCGGCACCGTCCGGCTTCTGGCAGTGGTACCGCACGGTTGAACTGCTGACGCTGGTTCCAGTGCTCGCCGTGGTGGCAGCCGGCATGCTCGCGTTCGTGCGGCGCCAGCACAGGCTGACCATCGACAGCATCTTCGCCACCGTGGCGGCGTACCTGTTGCTGG
>JANOEA010000492.1:0-9149 GCA_031412975.1 Pseudomonadota bacterium
GCACGATCGGTTGACCGCCGTCGAATCAGTTCGGGCGTATCACATGACGCCGCAAGATCCCCCAGCCAAAACCGACCGCCGCATCCGCAGCTTCGTGCTGCGCCAGGGTCGCATCACGCCTGCGCAGCAGCGTGCGTTCGACCAGCACTGGCAGCAGCGGGGTATCGACTTCACCGGCGAGGTCCGCGATTTCGACGCGCTGTTCGGACGCGCGGCGCCGCGCGTGGTCGAGATCGGCTTCGGCAATGGCGAGCAGTTGCTGCACGCCGCAAGCAGCGATCCCTCGCGCGATTACCTCGGCATCGAGGTGCATCGCCCCGGTGTCGGCCGTTTGCTCAACCAGGCCGCTGCGGCGGGGTTGGACAACCTGCGCGTGTATCGACACGACGCGGTCGAAGTGCTCGAACGCGAGATCGCGCCCGACTCGCTCGCGGAAGTACGCATCTATTTTCCCGATCCGTGGCACAAGTCGCGCCACCACAAGCGACGGCTGGTGCAGCCGGCATTCGCGGAGCTGGTCGCCTCGCGGCTTTCGCCCGGCGGCTTGCTGCACCTGGCCACCGACTGGCAGCACTACGCCGAGCAGATGCTCGAAGTCGCCCGCGGCTGCGCGGCGCTGCGCAACACGGCCGCCAGCGGCGACTACGTCGCGCGCCCGGCATCGCGTAGCGAAACCCACTTCGAGCGCCGCGGCGTGAAGCTCGGCCACGGCGTCCGCGACCTGCTGTTCACCCGCGAACCGTAGGGCGGGCCTTGGCCCGCCGCACTCCGCCGCACTCCGCCGCACTCCGCCGCAATCCGCCTCAACTCCACGCACCACGCACCACACACCCGCCGCCACCCGTCACGACCCTTCACGCCCCTTCGCACACTTGCCGCTGCCACGCGGTGCATGGTCGGCGTATCCTTGGGCTCGCGGGCGGCCACCGATGGTCGGCGCGTGCGGCGCCGTCCCGGCGTCGTGGAACCCGAGGAACCCCACGCGCGCTTCATGGATGCCGGCCTGACCCTCACCCCGCAGATGGCGATCGTGCTCGCGCTGATCGTCTTCACCGTGGTGATGTTCACGCTCGAATGGATCCGCGCCGACATCGTCGCGCTGCTGGTGCTGGTCACGATCGCGGTGGCCAACCTGGTGCCGGCCGAGCAGATCTTCAACGGCTTCGCCGGTAACGCGGTGATGGCGATCCTGGCCACCATGATCCTCGGCGCGGGGCTCGATCACACCGGGGTGATGTCGAAAGCCGCCTCGTTCATCCTGCGCATGTCCAATGGCGTGGAAAAACGCCTGCTGCTGGTGCTTTGCGCGATGACCGGCGCGATGTCGGCGTTCATGCAGAACCCCGCGCTGACTGCGCTGTTCCTGCCGGTGGTCTCGCGGATCTCCTCGCGCACCGGGCTGCCGCTGTCGCGCCTGCTGATGCCGATGGCCTGCTGCATCATCCTCGGCGGCACCCTGACCATGGTCGGCAATTCGCCGCAGATCCTGCTCAACGATCTGATCTCCTCGGTCAACCGCAACCTGCCGCCCGGTGCCGACACCATCGATCCGATCGGCATGTTCACCATCACCCCGATCGGGTTGCTGTTGCTGGCCGGGGGCCTTGCCTACTTCAGCATCTGGTGGGATCGGCTGCTGCCACTGCGCGAGGATCGCAACAGCGTCACGCCCTCGCGCACCGAGTCGTACTTCGCCTCCACCTACGGCATAGACGGCGAGGTGATCGAGCTGCTGGTGACCGCCGACAGTCCGCTGGTCGGGCAGTCGATCGGCGAGCTCGAGGCGCAGGCCTCGACCCCGCTGGTGCTCGCGATCCGTACCGGCGAGGAGGCGCGCTTGGCGCCACCGGCCGACCAGATGATCTGGGTCGGCACCGTGCTCGGCTTGCTCGGCAAGCGCGACGAAGTGGCCGAGTGGGCCGAGATCGTGCACCTGCGCGTGCTGCCCGGCCTGCGCAACTTCGGCGATCTGTTCAATCCGAGTCGCGCGGGCATCGCCGAGGCGGTGGTGCCGCCGGCATCGCGCTACGTCGGGCAGAAGGTCGGCGACCTGCGCCTGCGCAAGCGCAGCAACATCTCGGTGCTGGCGATCAACCGCGGTGCCAAGATCTTTCGCGACGACATCCGCCAGGTGCAGGTGCGCACCGGCGATACCCTGGTCTTCCATGGTTTCTGGAAAGACCTCGCGCAGGCCTCCGAAGATCGCGATTTCGTGGTGGTGACCGACTATCCGAAGGACGAGGAGCGCACCCATCGGATCTGGCATGCGCTGTTCTTCTTCGCGCTGGCGATCGCGCTGGCGCTGTTCTCGGACCTGAAGTTGCCGGTCGCGTTGATGACCGGCGCGGTCGGCATGCTGCTCACCGGCGTGCTCAGCATGGACGAGGCGTACAAGGCGATCGGCTGGAAAACCGTGTTCCTGATGGCGTGCCTGATTCCGCTCGGCTGGGCGACCGACTCCACCGGTGCTGCCGCGTGGGTCGCGCAGGAACTGCTGCGCGCGATCGGCGACGTGCATCCGCTGGTGTTGCAGCTGGCGATCGCCCTGCTGACCACGTTCTTCGCGCAGGTGATGTCGAACGTCGGCGCGACCGTGGTGATGGTGCCGCTGGCGGTCAACCTCGCGCTGGCGGCGAATCTCAATCCGACCCAGTTCGCGATCATTGTCGTGCTGAGCGCGTCGAACAATTTCGTTTCGCTGTCGAATCCGGTGATGGCGATCATCGCCGGCCCTGCGGGCTATCGCGGTCTCGACCTGTGGCGCGTCGGCGGCCCGTTGTCGGTCGGCTTCGTGATCATCGTGCTGGTGATGGCCAACATCCTGTTCTGACAACTGCCGGCAGCGGATGGCTGCCGGCAGCGTCGATCCTGCAGCGAGTCTTACTGCGGAGGCACGAGGTTGGTCAGGTTGTAGGTTCCGGTCGCGGTGCCCAGCGTCCAGGTGAACGTGGCCGCACTCGCCGAGGTCAGGGTGAACGAGGCGGTGCCGACGTCAGTGAGCTGCACGCCACCGGGCACGCCGAGCGTGCCGCCCTGGGTCGAGCGCACGGTGAACGTCGCCGTGGTGCCATCAAAGCTGCTCGACTGCAGCGTGTACCAGCGCTGTGCGCCACCGCTGGTTGCGTAGGTGTACCAGGTACCGACGAGTCCGTTGGAGCCGGGCACCGCGAACAGCGACAGGCCCTGGCCATTGGTGGCCGGGTCGAACCAGTGGCCGTTGCCGCGCACGCCGACCGGCGTTTCGGTGTTCAGGCGGCCACCCGGCAGCGCGACGAAGCCGAGCGGCTGGTTGACGCCGTCGCCGACCGCGGCCACCGTGATGATGGTGCCGGCGGTCAGGTTGACCGGCACCAGGTCGATCAGGTTGGTGCGGCCATCGGGCGTGGCGACCTTCAAATCGTAGGTCGCCGCCGGCAGCGCGAGGAACGGACTGGCACCACGGAACGGTACGCTGGAGAGTCCACCGACCACGTCGCCCGCATCGGTGCGGATCGACACCGCGGTGGCGGCATCGGTCGATCCGAATGGTGCGGCGTGCACCACGCGCACCTTCACCTGCCCGGCCGGCGGCGGCGTGTTGTCGTCGCTCAATGCGAGCAGCGACAGCGGCTGCAAAGTGCCGTTGCCGATCGCCAGCAGCGTGTAGTCGCCCGCGGCGAGGTTGTTCAACGTCGCCGTGATCGCCACCGTCGAGCTGCCGGTGGGCAGGATCTCGACGAGGTAGTTGCCGGCAGGGCCGAGGTTCACGTAGCCGTTGGTGACATCGCCGAAGCGGAAGTTCTGGATCGCCGGCTGGCCGTTGACCCGCACCGTGACCGAGGTCCCGGCGACGGTGTTCGCGAATGGTGCCAAATGTCCTACTTGCGCGCGAACCTGGGCATTCGCGAGCGATGGCAACAGGGCGGCCAGCAGCAGTCCCCCGAAAAGCTTCAGTGTCGTGTTCATTGTTGTCTCCTCCACGGCGTTGGCGCGGTGCGATTCCGCGAACAGCACTTCAACCGCGCGCGCGTCAACGGGCGGTTGTGGAAATGTGCTGCAAGGCTTCACGCGGCGCGGTTGCCGCGCAACTGTGCAAGCAGTGTCCGAGTGGCGTCATGCGTGCGTGTGCAGCGCGTGGGTTCGGCGTGGATGCTCCGTGTGCGATGCGTTGCGATCGCGTGCCGGAAGCGTGCGCGGCCGTACACTGCGATGGCTGCAGGTGCCATTCGTCGCGCGAATCGAGCCGCCGGGCTGCCAGGGAGCCTCTGGACAAGTCCCGCGCATCGCGCCGGGGTCAGCGCTCCCAGCGCGCGCCCGGGAACTGGATTCCGGGTGCGGGACGCTCGCGCAAGACCTCGCGGCGGAAACAGAACAGTTCCGCCGGTCGGCCGCGTCCCGAATGTTCGATCCGCCCGGTGCGCTCGACCAGGCCGCCGTCTTCCATCAGGCGACGGAAGTTCTGCTTGTGCAAACGACTGCCGGCGATCGACTCGACCACCCGCTGCGCGTGCAGCAGGGTGAACTCGGCCGGCAACAGTTCGAACACCACCGGTCGGTAACGCACCTTGCCGCGCAATCGACCCAGCGCCTGCGCGACCATGCGCCGGTGGTCGAGCGCCAAAGGCCGACCCACGCCGGGGCGCTGTTCGCCGCGACGGGCCTCGTCGACCAGGCCCGCCTCCCACAGCAGTTCGTAACGTTCGAGCGTGCGCTCCGGGTCCCACGGCGCACCGTCGAGCCCGAAGGTCAGCTGCACGCGTTCGCGGCGCCCCGCGTGCTCGGCCGCCCAGCGCAGCAGCGGCGGGCGGATCCCGCGATCGATCAGCGGCGGGCGGCCCGCGCGCCATTCCTCCCACGGCAGCAGCTGGTACCAGGAGATGAATTGCGCCTGCGCGGCGGACGCCAGTTGTTCGGCGCGCACCAGCGCCAGATACGCCACCGAAATCATCCGCACGCCGCCCTCGACCTCGCGCGGGTCGCGGAAGCGATCGCCGAAGGTGTAGAGCTGCTCGACGTGGCCGAGCGCGAGTCCGGTCTGCGTGAGGACCCAGTCGCGCACGCCGCGCTCGAGCGTGTGGTGCTGGACCAGTTCGAGCGGACCGGTCGGCAGTCCCGGCAGCCCTTCGGCGGTGGCCACGGTCAGCACCCGTGGTGCTTCGGCATCGACCGCGACGACCACGGCGTCCAGGCCGAAACTCACGCTGCCGGGTCGATTCATCGCTGCAGGTTAGTTTGGCCGGCCGCCGGCGGCAAACGCGGCGCGGCCGCGGCTCAGAAGATCTCGGCCACGCAGCAGCGCAACGAACCGCCGGCCTTTTCGATCTCGTCGATCGCGACGCTGTGGATCGCAAAGCCCGCTGTGCGCAGCAGCATCCGGTTGCGCGGCGACAGTGCGCGTTCGGCGCTCGTGCTCATCCACACGCCGTCTGCCGTGAGCGCGATGCAGTTGCCGACGAATCCGGCTTTTTCCTCGTCGTCGAGCAGCAGCACGTGCGGCGCATACAGCGCGGCGATCGCGGCGGCGACCTCGGTGCCGACCGAGGCCTCGTGCAGCACCAGCGCGCGCCCGGCCAACACCGCCATCACCACATTGGTGTGGTATTCGCCGGCGGCGAGCGGGAAAGCGAAGCTGAGCCCAAGACCGAATGCAGCGTGCATTGCCTGCGCACCGGCGAGGTTGCAGCGTTCGGTCAGGCCATGGAAGCCGATCCCGCGCGCACGATCGATCACCAGCGGCCCGGTCAGCTCGGCGATCGCCGCGGGATCCGCATCGATGCGCGATTCGCTGCGGCCCTGTGCGAGCAGCCAGTCGCGGATGTCGCTGCGCCGGCTTTCGCGCTGGCGCTCCGGGTGGCGCATCGCGCCGATCACCAGCCGCCCGGGCGCGGTGCCGAACACGTTGTTGCAGAACACCGCATCGGGCGAGTCGGGATCGCCGGCGAAAGTGGTGACCGGCAGGCGCGCGTGGCGGCGAATCGATTCGGCCAGCATCCGATGCTGCTCCAGCGCGCGCTGCGGGTCGGCGCGCAGCGCGAGGTCCATGTACGTATTGTCCAAGGCCGTCTCGCCGGACAGGCGGAAGCCGGTGGGCTCTACCAGCAGCACCGCCTGCGCGGTGGCGCGCTGAGTGGCTGGCGGAATTCCCGCTGCCGAAAACGCCGCGGCATCGCCAACGAACTGGGACGAATGAGACATGCGAGGATTGTAGTGCCCGTTGCCCGTTGCGGGATTCAGGCGACCTCGCGGCTGCTGCCTGCGGCCATCGCCGCCAGCGCCTGCACCACCACGTCCCAGTCGGCGCCGGGCCGATTGCCCTGCTCGCTGAGTACGCGCCGCCACGCGCGGGCGCCCCATTCGCCCTGGAAAAGCCCGACCAGGTGACGGGTCAGGTGATGCAGCCGCTGGCCGCTCGCCACCAGATCATGCGCATAGGGTGCGAGCGCATCGAGCACAGCGTGACGCTGCGGCAGCGGCGTGCCCCACAGCGCGTGTTCGAGCTCGGCAAGGATCCACGGCTCGTGGTACGCAGCGCGGCCGAGCATCACGCCCTCGAAGTTGTCGAGATGGGCGAGGCTGTCCGCCACGGTCGCGATGCCGCCGTTGAGCACGATGGTCAAGTCCGGTCGCTCGCGACGCAGGCGCTCCACGCGGGCATGGTTCAGCGGCGGCACTTCGCGGTTTTCCTTCGGCGACAAGCCTTTCAGCCACGCCTTGCGCGCATGCACGATGAACACGCGGCAGCCGGCCGCCGCGACGTGGTCGACGAACTGCTGCAACGCTGCATCCTCGTCCTGCTCATCGACGCCGATCCTGCATTTGATCGTCACCGGCACCGCGACCACCGCGCGCATCGCGGCCACGCAGTCGGCGACCAGCGCGGGCTCGCGCATCAGGCAGGCGCCGAAGCGCCCGGCCTGCACCCGGTCCGATGGGCAGCCGACGTTGAGGTTGATCTCGTCATAGCCATGCTCGACGCCGATCCGCGCGGCCTCGGCCAGTGCCGCGGGCTCGCTGCCGCCCAACTGCAGTGCCAGTGGATGCTCGCTGGGATCGAAGTCGAGCAGGCGCGCGCGGTCGCCACGGCGCACCGCGTGCGCGTGGACCATTTCGGTATACAGGCGCGCGTGCGGCGCCAGTCGACGGTGGAAGTACCGGCAGTGCCGGTCCGTCCAATCCATCATCGGGGCCACGCACAGGCGCCAGGCGGAGGGCTCGCTGGTCATCGCTGCGCGCATTGTAGGATGCGCGCATGCGTTCCGCGCCAACCTGCGCGGTACCCGGCACGACAGAGGAATGCGTGATGCGCAAGGCAAGCACCTATATCGTCGCGGTCCGCGACGAAGCATCGTCGGGACCCGCGCTCGCGCGCGCCATGCTGATGGCCGTGGCGGGCGATCGGGTGGTGATCGCGCATGCGCGGCGACAGTCGCTGCTCGGCCTGCTCGCAGCGGGCGCGCAGCGCGGGTCCTTGCCCGAGGACTCGGTGGCGACGCTGGTCGGCGACGACTGGCTCGACGACGTGCGGCAGCGCTTCGAGGCGCCTGAAGGGGTGGTGGTCGAAAGCGCATTGCTCGACGGCGAGCCCGCGCTCGCGCTGTGTGCGCTGGCGTCCCGCCTGGGCGCGGCCGCGATCGTGGCAGCGCCCGCGCGCGCGGGGGTGCTGCGCGAGATGATCATCGGCAGCACGCTGCTGCGCGTGCTGCGCCACGCGCCGTGTCCAGTGGTCGTCGCGCGGCATGCCGAGGCCGGCCGCTGGCGCAGCGCCACGGCGGCAGTCACCGCCGATCCGACCGGCGAGCGCGTGATCGATGCCGCGCATGCACTGCTGCCCGATGCGACCCTGACCCTGCTGCACGCCTGGCAGGTGCCCGACGAGGGGCGCCTGCGCGTGCGCGGAATGGCCCAGGCCGGGATCGATTCGGTGCGCGCCTACGTGCGCAACAATGCCGAAGCCGCGCTCGCGCCGCTGCGCGCGCGCGCCGGGGACGCCACGCTGGAGTTGCACCACGGGCACGCATCGACGGTGATTCTCGAGTGGGGCATGCAGCAACGCCCGGATCTGCTGCTGATCGCGGCCCATCGCGGCGCGCACTCGGAGGAGCGTGTGCTCGGCAGCGTCACCCAGTTCGTGTTGTACAACTGGCCGGGCGATTTGCTGCTGGTGCCGTGAACGCGCCGCGTTTCGCTCAGGCTTCCACCACGCGATTACGCCCCTTGCCCTTGGCCCGATACAGCGCCTGATCGGCGGCCTTGAGCACCTCGCCGACGTTGCGGCGGCCCTCGGCGCGAGCGGCCACGCCGATGCTGATGGTGACCGAGACCTCCACCGAGGGTCGCTTGACCACCGAGATCTTGCCGCGCTTGGGCGATGGCGCGGGCACCGCGATGCGCAGCGCCTGCACGGCCTCGCGCGCCTGCTCGCACTGCGCGGCAGCCAGCTTGGCGCGTGCACCCTCGAACACCAGGCAGAATTCCTCGCCGCCATAACGATGCGCATTGCCGCCGCGCAGTCGACGCAACGCGCGTCCGACCGCGCGCAGCACCACATCGCCGGCGTCATGGCCATAGGTGTCGTTGAACTGCTTGAAGTGGTCGATGTCGACCATCGCCAGCGCATAGCCGCCCGACAGGCGCGCCAGGGTTTCGTCCAGCGCGCGGCGGTTGGGCAGCTGGCTGAGAGGATCGATGAACGCCATCCGGTAGCTCGCATACAGCACCGACAGGATGCCCGCCGCAGCCGCCGCGCCGAACAGCACGAACGAGGCCAGCGAGCCGCCGTAGCCGCAGGCGGATGCCGCGAGCGCGAGCACCACGACGAGGCCGAACTCCATCGGGCGGCCGGTGAAGGTCCAGCGCAGCAGGCAAAGGCCCGCGGCAAGCCCGACCAGCAGCGAGGCAGAGCGCGGCGGCGACAGGCCCATCGTGATCCATGCCGCGGCATCGACCAGGCCCCGATAGACGTGCTCGGGTGCGGCCACGGTCACGCCTGCGAGGCCGCCGGCGAGCAACAGCAGCAGCAGGTGGCGGCGCGACAGCAGTCGCGGTTCGGGCATCAGGGTGCACAGCAGCAGCAGCAGCGGGGCGAAGCGCAAGGCACCCTCGACCAGCCGCGGGCGGCCATCGGCCATCGCCACCACGGTCATGAGCAACAATCCGAATGCCTGCATCGC
>JANOEA010000493.1:0-6507 GCA_031412975.1 Pseudomonadota bacterium
AGAACGCCAGGGACGAGGACGTGCAGTTCCTGTTCAACAGCGCACCGCTCGCGATCGAAGGCGAGGGATCGGTCAGCGGGCTGCGCATCGTTCAGACCCGTCCGGGTGCGCCCGATGCACGCGGTCGCCGCAGCCCCGAGCACATCCCCGGCAGCGAGCGCGTGCTCGCGGCCGACGTGGTCATCATCGCGTTCGGCTTCCAGCCCGATCCACCCGCATGGCTCGGCGAGCAGGGCATCAGCATCCACGCCAGCGGATTGGTCGATGTCAGCACCGCGGCCGCCACGCCGCATGCAGCCAGCGGCTCGCACGCGGCGGTAGCGGGGACCACGCCACGCCTGCGCTACCAGACCTCGCATCCGAAGGTATTCGCCGGCGGCGACATGGTGCGGGGCGCCGACCTCGTGGTCACCGCGGTCGCCGATGGCCGCGACGCGGGGCGCGCGATCGCGGGCTGGTTGCGAGGCGGCTGAGGTATCGATTCCCGTAACGGAGTGCCCGCGCACGCACAGCCGTAACATCGGCATGGCCTATGATCGGCGAGCCGCCGGCCGGCGGTAAACAGGGGAAGTTTCGCCATGTCCGCACTTGATGAGCTGCTGCGCAATCTCGACCCCGACACCATCGCGCAGATGGCCGGCCGCATCGGCGCCAGTCCGGAGCAGACGCAGGGCGCGATCCAGGCGGCGCTGCCGCTGCTGATGGGGGCGATGACCCGCAACGCGTCGACTCCGCAGGGCGCCCAGGCGCTGCATCGCGCGGCGGTCAACGATCACGCGGCGCAGGATCCGATGGCGCTGCTGGGCGGGCTGCTCGGTGGTGGCGGTTCCGGCGGCGGCATGGGCAACATGCTCGGCGCGCTCGGTGGTCTGCTCGGCGGCGGCGGCGCAACTGCGCCACGCGGGCGCAGCCCGATCGAGGACGGCATGGGCATCCTCGGCCATGTGCTCGGTGGTGCCCAGCAGCGGGCCGCCGGCGGCGTGGCGCGCGCGGGCGGCATCGATCCCGGTTCCGCGATGCAGCTGATGGCGATGCTCGCGCCGCTGTTGATGTCGGCACTGGGGCGCAATGCGCAACGCGGTGGCCTCGATGCAGGCGGGCTCGCCGGATTGCTCGGCGGCGACATGTCGCGGCTGGGCGGCGGCAATCCAGCGGCACCCGGATTCCTCGGCAACGTGCTCGACGCCGACGGCGATGGCGACGTCGATGCCTCCGATCTGCTGCAGCGCGGTGCCGGGCTGTTGGGCGCGTTCATGCGGCGCTGAGCGCCGCGAGCTCTTCGACTCGGCGTGTTTCAGCGCGCGGTGGGGGTCCAGCGCCCGCCCAGCAAGCGCTGCAGCAGCAGCACCAGCACGGTCGCAAGCGCCGCTGCGCCGAACACTGCCAGCGCGCCCGCCAGATGGTCCATCGCGTCGGGCGCGATCAGCATCACCAGGCCCAGTGCGAGCATCAGCATGCCGCTGGCGAGCTTGAGCACGCGGCCGTGGCGTTCTTCCACCCGCATCGCGCGCATGGTCCACACCGCGATGCCGAAGATCAGCAGCTCGTCGGCCTGGTAGATCAGCATGTACAGCAGCAGCAGTCCGACGAACTGCCAGCCGCTGACGCCGTGCTGGGCCAGCAGCTGGGTCCACAGCACCGGAAAGCCCGCGGTGCAGGCGAACTCCACCAGCGAGGCGCTGGCAGACAGCACCACGGTCGCGCCGAGCAGCGCCGGCAGCGAGTTGCCGGCCGCGGTGACCGCGCGCATGCGCCGGTACAGGCCGGGCTTGGCATCGTCGGAGATCGACAGCGACGGCCCGCGGCCGTACCAGAAGTAGTCCTTGATGTTGATCGCGGCGAACAGCAGCGCGACCACTGCCATCAGCACGCGCAGCCAGTCGGCGAACGACAGCACGGTCATCGCGCCGAACAGCCCGGCGATGAACAGCGCATACACCGCCGAGGTGACGGTGAGGAAGGTCAGTCCGATCAGCATGACCTTGCCGCGCGAGCCGGTGTGCAGGGTCACCGCGAGCAGCAAGGTCAGCACCCACAGCGAACAGGCGTTGAAGCCATCGACGAACGCGATCAGCGCGGTACTGGCCAGCAGCGAGCGCGAGCCGAGGTCGATGGTGCCGATGCCCGGCACCGCGATGCTCGCGCTGCCGGGCGCGCGTGGTGCTGCGACCGCGGCCTGCGGCTCGGCGCAGCCGCTGGCCACGCAGGCAGCGACCGCTGCGGCGATCTCGCGCCCGATCGGCTCCTCGGCGAAGCCGACCCAGGAGCGTGAGCCGACCAGCACCACCGGCACCGACTCCAGCTCCATGCCCCAGCGTTGGGCCAGTGCCTGCGCCAGCGGCCGGTTGTCGCGGTTCTTCCAGATCTCGAGCTCGTGCACCCGCACGCCGGGGTGGCGCGCGGCGAGCGCATCGAGGAACGGTCGCGCCTCGGCGCAATGCGGGCAGCCATCGCCGGAGATGAAGTGGATGACCACCGACGGCGGCGGTGCCGGCGGCGGCGAATCCTGCGCCGCGCCCGCGAGGGCGGTTGTGCAAACCAGGATCAATCCCGACAACCGGGCGGCGATCCTCGCCATGGCAGCGTGCTCCGCAGCTTGAAAGTGCGGGCAGCCTAGGACGCTCGAAACACGGCTGCCGCGACTGTGGTCAATCCGGCGCGCGGTCAGGGAACGCGGCCCCCCGCCCGGGTCCAGGCGGACCCGGAAATGCGACCACTGGTCGCGTGTCCGGTCACCCGCTATCATGCCAACCAGTCAACCAGTTGGCGGGCCAGCGATGACCACCGTAGGCGCCTTCGAGGCCAAGACCAAGCTCAGCGAGCTGCTCGACATGGTCGAGCGCGGCGAGGAAGTCACCATCACCCGCCATGGCGAGCCGATCGCGCGGCTGGTGCCGGTGCGTGCGGTCGATGAACAAGCCCGCATCCGCGCGCTGATCAGCGACATCAAGGAAACCCGTGCGGCCTCGGGGCTGAGTCGCACCACGGTCGACGAGATCCTCGAGTGGCGCAAGGAAGGTCGGCGCTGATGCCCGCCGCGATGCACCTGCCGGCTACTTTCGTGGTCGATTGCACCATCATCGCGGGTGTGTTCCTGCCCGACGAGCAGAGCCCGCTGGCCGCTGCGGTGCGCGAACAGTGCCCGGCGCTGACTCTGGTCGCACCGCGATTGCTGCGGGTCGAGTTCGCCAACGTGGCACTCACGGCGCGGCGCCGCAAGCGCCTCGACGACGCGCAGTTCCGCGCGCTGGTCTCGCAGGGCGCGCAATTCCCGATCGCCTACGACAACGCCGAGCCCAGCCTGCTCGAATATGCCGAGGCTGCCCTTCAGCTCGGGCTCACCAGCTACGAATACGCTTACCTCGATTGCGCGCGGCGACGCGGCTTGCCGCTGGCCACGCTCGATCGCGAACTGCTGTCGGCCTGCGCGCAGGCCGGCGTCGAAGTCCTCACCGATCCCGCGCGGATCGCCGAGGGCCGACCGCGCTACCGCGCAGTGCGCGCGACTGTCGCCACCCCGCCGCCGCGTCCGCGCCGCGCCGCACGCACGCTCTGATCCGCGTCGCGACTCCTCCTGCCACCGACTCATCCGGAATCAGCGCAATGGCCGCCATCATCAAGCCACCCGTCGATCTGAGCTACACGCTCGACGACAAATACACCCGCCAGGAAGGGCGCATCTATCTGAGCGGCATCCAGGCGCTGGTGCGCCTGCCGATCATGCAGGCGTTGCGCGACCAGGCCGCCGGCCTCAACACGGGTGGTTTCGTGTCCGGCTATCGCGGCTCGCCGCTGGGCGGGCTCGACCAGGCGCTGTGGAGCGCGAAAAAACACCTGAAGGCCTACCAGATCGAGTTCACGCCGGGCCTCAACGAAGACCTCGCCGCCACCATGGTGTGGGGCTCGCAGCAGTCCAATCTGTTCCCGCACGCCAAGCACGATGGCGTGTTCTCCATGTGGTACGGCAAGGGTCCGGGCGTCGACCGCAGCGGCGATGTGTTCAAGCACGGCAACGCGGCCGGCACCTCGAAGCATGGCGGCGTGCTGGTGCTCGCCGGCGACGACCACGCGAGTCGCTCCTCGACGCTGCCGCACGGCTCCGAGCTGGAGTTCGTCTCCGCGATGATGCCGGTACTCAACCCCGCCGGCGTGCAGGACATCCTCGACATGGGGATCCTCGGCTGGGCGATGTCGCGCTTCACCGGTCGCTGGGTCGGCTTCAAGACGATCGCCGAGACGGTCGAATCATCGGCCTCGGTCAGCGTCAACCCGCACCAG
The DNA here is from genome assembly GCA_031412975.1 of Pseudomonadota bacterium. Taxonomy (GTDB): domain Bacteria; phylum Pseudomonadota; class Gammaproteobacteria; order Xanthomonadales; family Ahniellaceae; genus UBA4656. The sequence continues at coordinate 4,279 of JANOEA010000493.1, forward strand.
CTCAAGATCGTGCTGCCCGAGGAGTTCATGCTGCCGCCGGGCGGGCTCAACATCCGCTGGCCGGATCCGCCGCTGGACCAGGAGATGCGCCTGCACCAGTACGCGATGCATGCGGCGGTCGCCTTCGCGCGCGCGAACCACCTCGATCGGGTGGTGATCGACTCACCGACGGCGCGTCTGGGCATCGTGACCACCGGCAAGAGCTACCTCGACGTGCTGCAGGCGCTCGAAGACCTCGGCCTGACGCGCCGCGATTGCGAACAGATCGGCATCCGCGTGTACAAGGTCGGCATGACCTGGCCGCTGGAGCCCGAGGGTATCCGTGCCTTCGCGCGCGGCCTCGAGGACATCGTGGTGGTCGAGGAGAAGCGCTCGTTCATCGAGTCGCAGATGAAGGAAGCGATGTACAACTGGGACCAGGGCATCCGTCCCTCGGTGGTCGGCAAGTACGACGAGGCCGGCAACTGGATCCTGCCCAGCACCTTCGAGCTGACCCCCGCGATGATCGCGCTGGTGATCGCCAAGCGCCTGTCGCGCTTCTTCACCAGCGAAGCGATCAGGGACCGCATCGCGTTCATCCATGCGAAGGAAGCCGAGCTGGCGCTGCCGCGCGCGAACTTCCCGCGCGCTGCGCACTACTGCTCGGGCTGCCCGCACAACACGTCCACCGTGGTGCCGGAAGGCTCGCGCGCGCTCGGCGGCATCGGTTGCCATTACATGGTGACCTGGATGGACCGGCGCACCGACACCTTCACCCAGATGGGCGGCGAGGGTGCGACCTGGTGCGGGCAGGCGCCGTTCACCAACGAGAAGCACGTATTCCAGAACCTCGGCGATGGCACCTATTTCCATTCCGGTTCGCTCGCGATCCGGCAGGCGATCGCGGCCAAGGTCAACATCACCTACAAGATCCTCTACAACGATGCGGTCGCGATGACCGGTGGCCAGCCGATCGACGGCACCCTGACCGTGCCCGACCTCGCGCACCAGGTGCGCGCAGAAGGGGTCAAGACCATCATCGTGATGAGCGACGACATCGAAAAATGGTCGCGCCACGAGGTGTTTCCCGAGGGCGTGGAGTTCCTGCATCGCGATGAGCTGGAGGCCACCCAGCGCCGCCTGCGCGAAGTCGAGGGCGTGTCGGTCCTGATCTACGACCAGACCTGTGCGGCCGAGAAGCGCCGCCGCCGCAAGCGCAAGCTGATGGTCGATCCGGCCAAGCGCACCTTCATCAACTCGCTGGTCTGCGAAGGCTGCGGCGACTGTGGCGTGAAGTCCAACTGCGTCTCGGTGCTGCCGCTGGAGACCGAGTTCGGCCGCAAGCGCAGCATCGACCAGTCGAGCTGCAACAAGGACTTCTCCTGCGTGAAGGGCTTCTGCCCGAGCTTCGTGACGATCAAGGGCGGTGGACTGAAGAAGTCGAAGGGCGTGGCGGGCGAGGTGGATTTCGCATCGCTGCCGGAACCGACGCTGCCCGCGCTGGCCGAGCCGTTCAACATCATCGTCACCGGCATCGGCGGCACCGGCGTGGTCACCATCGGCGCGCTGCTCGGGATGGCAGCACACCTCGAGAACAAGGGCGCGTCCGTGCTCGACCAGACCGGTCTGGCGCAGAAGGGCGGCGCGGTGACCACCCACGTGCGGATCGCGCGCGAACCGAAGGACATCCACGCGGTGCGCATCGCCGCCGGCGAGGCCGACCTCGTGCTCGGCGCCGACATGGTGGTGGTCAACGAGTACTGGACGCTGTCGAAGATCCGCGAGGGCCGCGCCAAGGTCGTGCTCAACACCTATGAGGCGATGCCCGGCAGCTTCACCCGCAAGCCCGACATGCAGTTCCCGGCAGCGCAGATCGTCGAAGCCGTGCGCCACGCCAGCGGCGGCGTGGTACCCGAACTGATCGACGCCACCGCGATCGCCACCACCCTGCTCGGCGATTCGATCGCGACCAATCTTTTCATGCTCGGCTACGCGTGGCAGAAAGGCCTGGTGCCGGTGTCGCTCGACGCGCTGACCCGCGCGATCGAACTCAACGCGGCCGCGATCGACATGAACAAGCGCGCGTTCAACTGGGGTCGCTACGCCGCACACGACCTGGCTTTCGTACGCCGTGCCGCAGGACTGCCCACGGCGGGTGGCTGCCGCTGTCGATCGGGATCGTGATCTTCCTGGTCATGGCGACCTGGAAAAAGGGCCGAACGATTCTGTCGAAGAAAATGCGGGACGAGT
>JANOEA010000494.1:0-4077 GCA_031412975.1 Pseudomonadota bacterium
TCCTGTATCGTTTCCATTTCGGGAATCGGGTGATCGAATTCGGTGAGACTTGCGGCGGGCGGGTGCACTCGCGATCGAGAACAGCATGGTTCGCACGCCTGCACGGCTACGCCTTGCGGTTGGGTTGGTGCCGAACTCGAACGCTATCGCGCCGCTGGGACGCCGCAGCATCAGGCACAGCCGTTCACCCGGCGCGGCATCCAGCGTCAACACCAGCGGCGCGCTCGCAATCGCGGGCGTCGTACGCCGCCGGCGCGTGGCGGGAACCGCGTCGTACTCGCCGACCACCGCGACCGCGCGCGGATCAAGTTGGGCAAGCAGCGGATCCGCGCCGCGCGCGCCGCGTCGCCGCTTGCCGAGCGGTGCCACGCTGTGCAGGCTCCAGCCGCTGCCTGCAGAAAGCTTCGGGTTCGCCATGCTTGTCGCTCCCTGATCGATGGCGCGCCGGTATCGGATCGGGCGCGCAGGCTGCCTTCGTCATGCAGTATCGCGCAGGTTGCCCAGCTCGGCCATGCAGCCCGTGGGTCCGCAGCCAGGCGCTGCAGGTTGAATGCGACTAAGCTCGGGTACCCTCGAGTCGTGGAGTCATTGCGTGGTCCAGCGTGCATCCGATTCAGTACCATCCGCGGCCGGTGATCCGGTCCCCGACAGTGAGCGCATCCAGCAGGACCGGCTGTGGTCCGATGACGGTTGGACCGCGCGGGTGATCAAGAACGAGGACGATGAAGGCTGGGCCGTGGCGATGACGCCCGCCGGGCAATCGGAGCCCGCGCTGACAGGCCCATGGACGATGGGACGCGACAAGAAGAATCCCAAGCCGCTGGACGCGAATGCGTTCGCGACACTGGTCAAGACCGCCTCCGAGGTGATCCGGCGGCAGCAGCAGCAGTCGCACGCCGCGTTGCACAAGAGCACCAAGGTCGCCACGCCCGCGGGGCGGGTCCTGGTGACGCTCGACATCGTTCCCGACGAGGACCAGCCGTACGCGGAGTTGGGCGCCTTCGACGACAGCGGGGTTGAACTGGCGCGGGTGCGGGTCGCTGCGAACCATGCGTTCAGCCATGCGGTGGCCAGCGCGTGGGTCGCCTCGGGGTTCGCGCAGCCGCCCGACAGACAGCGCTGAAGCGTGCCGCAGCCGCCGCTTCGCGGCTGCACACATCGGCCAGGTGTCGCTCGGCAACAGCCGGGTCATCGGTTGCGCGGGAGGCTCCGGCCCACCGGTCGTGGGCCAGCCGGCGATCGCGGTGTCGACACTGACAACCTTCGGTTTGCTGTTGCTCGGCATGCTGGTGGTGGTCGGCGGACTGTTCTTCGGTGGACGACGCGGCGAACAGCGCGCGTAGCCAGCACGGGGCGCGGGGCGCTATCGTGCGTGCATGCCGCACGCGCGGCAGCGCCATCGGGGTGATCATGCAGCCGCCCGACATGCAACCGCCGGTCCCCGAGTCGAGCAACGATTGGGGCTCGCCGATCCAGGCGCGCGCGCTGGTCCTGATCGGATTGACCGCTGGCGGACTGGTGCTGTGCTACCGCATGACCGCGCCCTTCATCGCGCCGCTGGCGTGGGCGCTGGCGCTGGCGGTGATGTTCGCGCCGCTGCATCGGCTGGTCGAATCGCGGACCACCCGGCCCAACCTGGCGGCGCTGCTGACCGTCATCGCGATCGCGTGCATGGTGGTGGCGCCCTCGATCCTGATCGTCGAGCGCTTGTTCGAGGAAGCGTCGAACGCGGTGCCGACGATCCGTGCGTTGATCGAATCGGGCGAATGGCGCGCGCCTTTCGATGCCAACGCCATCACCGCGCCGATCGGCCGCTGGATCGAGAGCCAGTTCGATCTGGCCGGGCTGGTGCAGGCCGCCGGATCATGGCTGACCAACACCGCGACCTCGATGCTGCGTGGCTCGGTCGTGCAGGTCGTGGCGCTGGTGATGACCTTCTATGTGTTGTTCTATTTCCTGCGCGATCGCTTGTTGCTGCTGCGCGCGCTGCGCCGCATATTGCCGCTGTCGACGCAGGAGTTGACGCGCATCTACAGCCAGGTCTTCGACACCGTGCACGCCACGATCTACGGCACCGTGGTGGTGGCGGTGGTGCAGGGCGCGCTCGGTGGCCTGATGTTCTGGTGGCTGGGGCTCCCGGCACCGATCCTGTGGGGTGTGGTGATGGGCGCGCTCGCGGTGGTTCCGGTGCTCGGTGCGTTCGTGGTGTGGCTGCCGGCAGCGCTGCTGCTGCTGTTGTCCGGCCACGAAATCCGCGCGCTGGTGCTGGTGCTGTGGGGCGCGGTCGTGGTCGGCGGGATCGACAACCTGCTGTATCCGATGCTGGTCGGTGCCCGTTTGAAAATGCATACCCTGATGGCCTTCATGTCGATCGTGGGCGGATTGCTGGTGTTCGGTGCCGCGGGGGTGGTGCTCGGGCCGGTGGTATTCACCTTGACCCGCGCCCTGCTGGAAGTGTGGATCGATCGCAACGCGAAGGCCGACGCGCAGTAGGCCTGTGGCGCGTGCAAGGCTCGCTGGGCTTCGCGTTTTACAGCGCTCGCGCGCTGTTCGGTAAGGCCCGGCGCGCCCCACGCAAGCCGCCGGCAGCGCAAGGGCCGTCAGGCGGCCGCAGGCAGGATCTGGGTCAGCACCGCGAAGTAGTGGCATACGCTGCCGCCCAGCACGAATGCGTGCCAGACGCCGTGTGCGTAGGGCATCTTGTGGTTGAGGTAGAACCAGGTGCCCGCGCTGTAGCACACGCCGCCGGCGAGCAGCCAGAACAGTGCCCAGTTCGACACCGCTTCCGAGAGGGGGCCCGCGAAACCCACCACCAGCCAGCCCATGGCGAGGTAGATCGCGGTCGAGACTCGCTTGAAGCGGCCGGTATAAAAAAGCTTGAAGATCACGCCGATCGCGGCCAGCGCCCAGACCGTGGCGAACTATCCCCAGCCCCAACCGCCGCGCAGGCTGATCAGGCTGAAGGGCGTGTAGGTGCCCGCGATCAGGATGAAGATCGCGCAGTGGTCGAGCACCTTGAAGCGCGCCTTGTGGACCTCGTCGCGCGCCACGTGGTACAGCGTGGAGGCCGAGTACAGCAGCACGAGCGCGAGCACGAACACCGTCGCGCCGACGATCCGCCGCGGATCGCCCGACAGCAGCGCGAGCGCGATCAGGCCGCCGCCGCCAGCGAGGCTCGCGGCGATGCCGACGCCGTGGGTCAGCGCGTTGACCAGTTCCTCGTGGTGGTGGTTCCGCTCGCCCATCGGATGCAGCAATGTGTGCGTTGGTGCGCCTTGCCTCCACTATGGCAGCAGCAGCCGGTCGCGCAAACGGCATTCGCGCGACCGTGTTCGAGCAACGAAACATGAACCCCTTGCCGGCTATGCTCGGGAATATGCGGCAGCCGCCGCGCCACCACGAGGAATCCCCATGCCGCATGTCCACGCACCGGGACTGGTGCTGCAGTTCGATCCACAGACCCTGATCGCACAGGCGTGCACCTTCACCGGAACGCAGGAGGTCGAGCTGTCGGCGCAGCAATACTACGTGTGCATCGACGCCAACCCCAAGGATGCGCTGTGGGTGCCGCTGTTCGCAGGGCCGGGACCCGGTCGCAAGGGGATCGCCGCCATCGCGAAAACCGGCAACGGGCGCTGGACCAAGAGCTCGTCGTTCTACGACAGCGCGCTGCTGGTGCGGATTCCGCACAAGGCCGCGCAGCGCGCGGCCGAGAAGGCCTACGACAACTCCACGCCGAAGGCGCCCAACAAGCTGGCGACCGCGCAACTGCCGCCGCGCGTGGAGTTTCCCGACGACAGCGCGTTCGGTCCGATGGCGGGCAAGGTGTCGACGCGCTGAGCCTGCCACAGCCCTGCGACGCCGCAGCCCGCGGCGTTTGCGGCGGGGTCGTGGCGATGGGCGCCGGGACCGCAGTGACCGGACACCGGGCCGCGATCAGCGGGGTACGCGCATGCAGGCACGAAATGTCGTAGCCTCAGCGCTGCTGCCACGTGAGGACCAGACCATGAGCAAGGGTCGCGACCAGAAGAAAGACGTCAAGAAGAAAGCCGCCAAGACGCCGAAAGAAAAGAAGGC
>JANOEA010000495.1:0-6987 GCA_031412975.1 Pseudomonadota bacterium
GCCCGGCGAGTTCATCCCCTACCTCGGCTTCGGCGCCTCCAGCGAGCGCAGCGGCAACGGCCAGCCGCTGGCATGGATCCGCGCGGGAAGTGCTGCGCCGCTGCTGTTGTTCAACCTGCGCCTGCTCGACAGCAACGCGGCGCTGTTCGAGCCCGGCCAACCGGTGCCATCGCGGCCGCGCGGACAGCATGCTGGCGTGTGGATCGAGGCACAGTGGGCAAGCAGCCGGCGCTGGATCTGGATCGACCTGATCAATGCCTATGACGCGCTGCCGCTCGACTTCGTCACACCGTGGAACTGGGCGATACCGCAGTCGTTCCATTATCCCGGCGCGGAAATCGTGTTCACCTCCGGTGCGCGGTTGCGCGAGACGTGCGGCAGCACCGGTCTGGATCTGCCCGCGCTCGCACCCGGCGCGTGGGCCGATGGGCAGCCGCGCGCGCTGCAAATCGACATCGCCCGCTTGTTCCAATGCCTCGGCGACCGGTTTACGGACCCGCTCTCACAACAAGCGGCTCCGGTGCCGATCACCGGCATCCATTTTTTCGTGGAAGTCGGCGTGCGTGAACTCGATGGCGTGCCAGGCCTCGGCGAGGCCGATTACGACAGCCGGCTCGGCATCGTGGTCGACAGCCTCGACCTGATCGACGCCGATCGCACCGCGCTGTACCAGCCTGCAGCGTGGGTCGCGCAGATGGGCCGCGACTTTGCCGGACGCGCATGGAGCAGCGCGGAGACCGCAAGCTGGCTGGCGCTGCATGCGCGCGAAGGCCGGGTGCCCACCACGCGCGCGATGCTGCGCTCGCAGGCGGTAGCGCGCGGCCTCGGTACGGTCGCGCGGCTGCAATTGATCGCTCTCGGCGAGCGCACCGACCGAGCGAGCTTCGATGCGATGCTCGCGCTGGCGCATGCGGGCGGCAGTACACCAGCGCTGGCCGAGCGCCTGATCGCCAGTGCGCCGTTCCAGCAGCGCTACTCCGCTCTCGATGATCGCGGCTACGTCGCTGCGTTGACCGCACAGGCTTTGGGCGAATCGGCCACCGATGCGGCGGCAATCGCGCGCCTCGCGCGCGCGATCGGATCGAACGAATACTGGGGCCAGGCGATCGGCAGCGGCCGGGCCGGGCGCGGCTCGCTGCTGCTGGCACTGCTGCGCTACAGCCAGGCCAGTGGACTGCGCGAGTCGGCGGTCGATACGATCGCGCTGTACCGTGCGATGTTCGGCGGACTGCCGGATGCGGGCGGACTCAACTACTGGTCGCGCAGTGCGCATATGCCCGAGCAACTGATCGAGGCACTGCACTATGCGCCGCCATACCGCACACGAATCAGCGGAGGAAATCCATGAGCATGCTCCATCGCATCGCAGTGACTGCAGCACTGATCATGGCGTCGGGCGGCGCTGCCGCTGCGAGCGAGTGCGGCGATCCCGCCACGCGACTGGCCGAGATCAACCAGCGGATCCTGCAGCTGTTGCCGCCCCGCGCGGAGCTGACCCGCTTCGTGCTCGACGATTCGGCATCAGACAACGATCGCGGAGGCTGCCAACTGAAGGTGCTGGTCGCGCTCACCACCGAGCGCAACGCGCACGCGCACGCACTCGCCGATTCACTGCGCAAGGAACCGCAGGTGGCCGAGGTCGTGATCACCCAGACCCGCGTCGCGCCGACCCCGGCGGTGCACACGGATATGACCCTGACCCTTCGTTGAGGCTGGCGGCATCGCAAGCCTGGACCCGCGGTCGCCGCGACTGCGGACGCTATGTGAGCGCTCCGCAGCCTGCGGGTCGCGACCTCAGCGCCCGGCCTGTTCGTACTTCGCGCGGTACTTTTCATTGAGCCGCGTGTGGCGGCTGCTCAGGTCGACCATGCGACCGCCGATCCATGCCTGTTCGATCGCGGTGGAGTTCTCCAGCGGATCGCCGTCGCTGATGAACAGCGTCGCGTCCTTGCCAGCCTCGAGCGAGCCCAGGCGATCGGCGACGCCGAGGATCTGCGCCGGATACAGGGTGACGGCCTTCAGGCCTTCGTCGGCGGGCAGTCCGTAGGCGATCGCGGTGGCTGCGTGGTAAGGCAGGTTGCGCTCGTTCGACACGCTGAACGAATCGCCGGGCCCGGAGATAGCGAACTGCAGTCCCGCTGCGTGCAGCTTGGCGGGATTGCTGTACGCGGCATCGAAGGGATCGGAGCGGCGCAGCGGCAGCACGTGGGTGCCGGCGACGATCACCGGGATGTTGCGCGCCTTGAGCAGGGCCGCGAGGCGCCACGCCTCGAGGCCGCCGACCAGCACCATGCGCAAATCGTGGCGCGCGGCGAAGTCGAGCGCGTCTTCGATCGATTCCATGTCGTTGGCGCCGATCAGCACCGGACGCTCCTTGCGCAGCACCGGCAGCATCGCTTCCCAGCGCAGATCGGGCATCGTCACGCTGCCGGCTTCCTTCGCGGTGCGATAGGACTTGGCACTGGTCAACGCCTTCTCGAGCGCGGCGCGCTTCTCCACCTGCGCCTTGCGCGTGGCTTCGATCAGCGGTGGCGGCAGGAAGTCGGGCACGATCAGCGAGGGCCATTCGATGTGCATGCCGACATCGCCGCGCACCGTCATGTCCTCCCACGTCCAGCCGTCCATCTGCATCACCGCGGCGGTGCCGTTGATCACACCCTGCTGGCCGGCGACCGGGTGCACCAGGGCCGCAAGCACGCCGTTGGCGCGGGTCACCGGCACCACTTCGGAATCGGCGTTGACCGCGATTTGTGCGCGCGCATTGGGATTGATCGCGCCGACTTCGGCGGTATCGTTGGTGGCGCGCACGGCCTGCACTTCGACCAGTCCGATCACGCTGGAGCCCGCCAGCATGCCCGGATAGACATGCTTGCCGCTGGCATCGACCACGCTCGCGCCGTCGGTGGATACATCCGTGCCGACCGCGGTGATCTTGCCGGCTTCGAAGCGCACGCGGCCGTTGGCGATCGGCGCGCTCGACACCGGATGCACGGTGGCGTTGACGATCACCATCGGCCGGTCCTGCGCGGCGCCCGGCACGGTCATGATGTTCTGCGCATGGGCGTGGCCGACCAGGAGGGCGGCCAGCGCGAGTGCCATCAGGCGACGGGTGGATTTCATGCTGGTGACTCCTGCGATGCGCCGCTGCGGCGCGCTGTGGACTGGATCGGCGAGGTGGTCATGGCGTGATTGCTCCGCGCCTCAGTGCACATGTTCTTGCACGCTGCAGCCTTGCACGTCCTGGCCGCTGTGGTAGATGCCGCGATTCGCGCCATGCACCACCGCCCACTCCTCGATCGTGTGCATTTGCGCCTCGCGGCTCCACAGCGCGCCGAGCAGGCCCTGTGGACCGTCCTTGCCGGGCGTGGCGGGATCCGGACCGCCACCGGGGCGCTGGCCCTTGCCGACGAGCTTCATTCGCTCGGGCAGCGCCTTTTCGATCAGGCGCTCGCGCTCGGCGACCACCGCCAGCTGCGCGGCCGCATCGTCCACCCGATCGAAGTACTTGCGCCCATCGACCCAGGTCTGCTCGACCCGCGCCATCGACGACAGCGGGTGCATGTTCCAGATCACGAAGTCGGCATCCTTGCCGCGCTCGAGCGAGCCCACGCGCGCATCGATGCGCAACTGCCGGGCCGGATTGATCGTGATCATCGCGAGCGCTGCCTCGTCGGACATGCCGCCGTACTTGCGGCTCTTGCCGGCTTCGGCATTCAGACGCCGCGCCATCTCATCGGAGTCGGAGTTGATCGAGGTGAGCACCCCGGCATCGTGCATGATCGAGGCGTTGTGCGGGATCGCGTCGTAGACCTCCATCTTGAAGCCCCACCAGTCGCTGAAGGTGGAGGCACCCGCATCGATCGAGGCCAGCGCATCGGCCACCTTGTAGCCCTCGAGGATGTGGGTGAACGATGCGACCTTGAAGCCGTACTGCTGCGACAGGCGCACGAACATCAGGATCTCGTCCTGGCGATAGCTGTGGATGTGCACCACGCGTTCGCCGCGCAGGATCTCCAGCAGTGCCGCGAGGCGCAGGTCGGTGCGCGGCGCGGGTCCGGACTTCGACTTGTTCCATGCGTCCCTGCGCTCGCCATAGGCCTTCGCCGCATTGAACGAGTCGAGCATGATCTGCTCGGTGCCCATCCGCGACTGCGGGTAGCGGGTGGTAAACGCATCGCCCCAATTGGACTGCTTGACGTTTTCGCCGAGCGCGAACTTCACGCCCGGCTTGGCGCCTGCGAACTTCAGGCCCTCGGCGTCGCTGCCCCAGCGCCACTTCACCGTCTCGCTCTGGCCACCCATCGGATTGGCCGAGCCGTGCAGCAGCAGTGCGCTGGTCACGCCGCCGGCGAGCTGGCGATAGATGCTGATGTCCGACGGATCGATGATGTCGCCGATGCGCACCTCGGTGGTGACCGCATGCGAGCCCTCGTTGAGGTTGCCCGACAGACCGCTGTGCGAATGCGCATCGACGATGCCCGGTGCGATGTGCAGGCCGCTGCCGTCGATCACGCTCGCACCGCGCGGTGCGTCGAGGCTCGCGCCGACCGCGGCGATCTTGCCGTCGGCGACCAGCAGGTCGGCGTTCTCGAGCTTGCCTTGCGGCCCCTGGGTCCAGATCGTGGCATTGCGGACCAGCAGCGCCTTCGGCTGTGCCGGCTGCGCGAACTGCGCGTATTCACCGGCCGGGTAGCCGCGGAACGGCGGCACCTGGATCGATGCCACCGGCTTCATCGCCGCGGCGGCGGGTGCAGCGCCCTCGCGCTGACCGCTGACCGCGACCGTGCTGCCGTTCTCCTGCGCGCGCAATCCTTCCATGCGCGCCTCGCGCAGCATCAAGCTGACCGGCTGTGCGCCGCTGCCGCCGCCGAACCAGGCGTTCGGTGCCGACACGATCAGGCGGTTGTCGCTCAAGCTCGCCTTGCTGCTCGAATCGCCGGCCTTGACGTCGTAGGGGCCATCGCCACTGATCTGGATCTTCGCCGGGCCCTTGCCATCGCTCCATGTCAGCGCCCAGGTACCGCGCGGATCGACCGGTACCAGCGGCTTGACCTCGTGCGGCACGCCATCGACCCACACTGCATGGATCGCGGCGTTCTCGGCGCGGAACAACGCAGTGTCGGCGACCAGCAGGTTGGCGATCTGGCCCGGTGCGATGCGGCCCAGGCGCGCGGTTTGTCCCGCGATGGCCGCAGGCGCGGTGGTCAGCGCACGCAGTGCAGCGTCCTCGGACAGGCCCGCGGCGACCGCGCGGCGCAGGTTCGGCCAGAACTCCTTGGCCGGGTCCTTCAAGCCGCGGGTGGTCAGCGCGATCTCGACGCCGGAGCCGGCGAGCCGCGCCGGATTGGCCGGCGCCTGTTCCCAATGCTGCAGCGCGGCCAGCGAGGTCGCGAGCGCCGACTCCGGGCGCTCGATCTCGGGCGGCGCGGGAAAATTCAGCGGCACCAGCACGGGAATCTTCGCCGCGACGAGTTGCGGCAGCATGCGGTACTCGCTGCCGTTGCCATCGATCACCGCCTTGAGCCGGAACTCGCGCGCGAGCGAGACGATGCGACCGATGTCGAGCTCGTCGTTGGTATCGAACACGACGCGCTGGGTACCGGCGAGCACCGGCTGCAACGCGTCGAGCGCGAGATTGGCCTCGGTGCGCTCGCGCGCGCCGTCGGCAGCAAGCTGATCGCGATGCCACTGCGCATCGAGCAGCGACTGCCGCACCAGCGCGATCGCGCCCATCATCGAACTCGGATATTCGCCACCGAAGCCGGCCGCAGGCTCGAAGGCGGCGTGCTGGAACAAACGCGGGGCGAGCACCAGGTCCTTGGCGTTGGCCGAATCGCGTAGCGCGATCAGCGCGCTCTGGCCGCGCAGGATGCCGACGTCAGGCGCCGCCACCGCGGCGGCAAAACCGAGATTGCGCAGCGTCTTGGCGTCGTCGGGTTTGGCTTCGAGCGCGGCTGCGACATCGCGCTCGGGCCGGATGCGCGGGTTCCAGTGACGTGCACCCGCTTCGGCAGGCGCCGGCGGCGGCGCCTGGCGCGGCGCGCCGAAGCCCACCATCGGCACCGGCGGCGCGGGCTTGAATTCGGCCGGGACGCCGACCGTGGATGCGATCTCGATCAGCCCGGGAAACACCGTTCGGCCGCCGATATCCCAGCGTGTCGCACCAGCAGGCACCTGGTCGCCCGCGGCGACACTGACGATCAGGCCATCACGCAGCACCACGGTGCCGCGTTCGATCACCCGCCCGGGCTCGGTCACGATGCGCGCGTTGGTCAGCGCATGCCAGCGCGGGGTGGCGTCGCGAAGGCCCTCGACTGGTGCCGCAGCCTGCTGCGCCGAAGCGCCGGCAGCCAGGGTCAGACCGCAAGCAGCAAGGGCGCACGCGAGACGCGCGCGAGAAAGAAATGCCATGGTGACCCCCGTCGGTGAAAACCTCGCGAGGCTAGCGTGGAAGTTGTGAAGGGAGCAACGCGGAGGCGGCCAGCTTATGGATAGGGGCAGGGTTCGCCGCAAGGCCCAACCCCCATCCCCAGCCCTTCCATCCGGCCCGCGCTACTCGCGCGGGCGTTCGGCGGTCCGCGGCTGTGCCGCGGAATGTCCCGCCTCACCCGTAAAGGGGGAAGGGAGCAAAGCCCGGGTCTAGGAGCGCAACCTCCAAGCCGCAGCGCCAGAACTCCCTTCCCCCCTTGCGGGGGAAGGGCTGGGGATGGGGGGCGCAAGGCTTGCGGCAAGACCCGACCCCCATCCCCGACCCTGCCATCCAGCCCGCGCTACTCGCGCGGGCGTTCGGCAGTCCGCGGCTGTGCCGCGGAATGTCCCGCCTCACCCATAAAGGGGGAAGGGAGCAAAGCGCAGAGCCTTCGACAGAGCGCAGCATGCAACCTGGCAGCTGAAGAACTCCCTTCCCCCCTTGCGGGGGAAGGGCTGGGGATGGGGGGCGCAAGGCTTGCGGCAAGACCCGACCCCCATCCCCGACCCTTCCATCCA
>JANOEA010000496.1:0-2307 GCA_031412975.1 Pseudomonadota bacterium
TATCGGCGACCCGCCCGCCGAACGCTGGGCCGTGCGTCGCGACGGCGGCGACTTCGACCAGTTCGCAGGCGCCACCATCACCCCGCGTGCGGTGGTCAATGCCGTTCGCCGCGCCTTGATCTGGTTCGGCGACAATCAGGCCCTGGTCTTTGCTGCACAGAACCCGTCGCCGCCGGATGATTGAGATGTCGGAACCGTCCGCCCGCAAAATCGTCGAGCAGGCCCTGTGGAGCAACAACACGGGGCTGGTGCAACTGCTCGGCCTGTGTCCGCTGCTGGCGGTCAGCAACAGCGCGGTGAATGCGTTGGGCCTGGGCCTGGCGACCGTGCTGGTGCTGACCCTGACCAATCTCGCGATCTCGCTGTTGCGGCGCGCGATTCCGCCCGAGATCCGGATTCCGGTCTACGTGGTGGTGATCGCCACCATCGTGACCTGCGTGGAACTGGCGATGAACGCCTGGCTGCACGAGCTGTATCTGGTGCTGGGCTTGTTCATCCCGCTGATCGTGACCAACTGCGCGGTGATGGGACGCGCCGAGCTGTTCGCCGCGCGCCAGCCGCCGATGCACGCGGCGCTCGACGGCTTCGCGACCGGCCTCGGCTTCTTCGCGGTGCTGCTTGCGATCGGCAGCCTGCGTGAAGTGGTCGGCCATGGCACATTGTTCGCGGGTGCCGCGCGCTTTCTCGGCGACTGGGCAGGCCCGCTGGAGCTGCGCCTGATCGCCGATTATCGCGGCTTCATTCCCGCGATCCTGCCGGTCGGTGCCTTCGTCGCGCTTTCCTTGCTGATCGCGGCCAAGAACGCGCTCGATGCGAAGCGGCGCGCGCGCGGCGCACCTGCGCACGATCGCGCAGCGGCATGAGCAGCGTGCGGCCGCGCGGTGGCAGGGAATCGCTGACCACGAAGCGTGCGCGATGCGCCGAGATCCTGTCCCGCCTGCGCGATCTGAACCCCCGGCCGACCACCGAACTCGAGTACGCGTCGCCGTTCGAACTGCTGATCGCAGTGGTGCTCTCGGCGCAGGCCACCGACGTCGGGGTCAACAAGGCCACGCGTCGGTTGTTCCCGATCGCGCGCACCCCCGCGGCGATCCTCGCGCTGGGCGAAGAGTCGCTCAAGCGCTACATCAGCACCATCGGACTGTTCAATGCCAAGGCGAAGAACGTCATCGCGCTGTGCCGGCAGTTGATCGAACAACACGGCGGCGAGGTGCCGCGCGAGCGCGCCGCACTCGAGGCACTGCCCGGCGTCGGCCGCAAGACCGCCAACGTGGTGCTCAACACCGCGTTCGGCGAACCGACCATAGCGGTCGATACCCATATCTTCCGCGTATCGCAGCGGCTCGGCCTGTCGCGCGGTCGCACGCCGCTCGCCGTCGAGCAGGACCTGCTCAAGACCGTGGCGGAAGAATTCCTGCGCGATGTGCACCACTGGCTGATCCTGCACGGCCGCTACACCTGCAAGGCGCGCAAGCCGGATTGCCCGGGCTGCCCGGTGCTGGACCTGTGCCCGTACCGGTCGAAGACACGGGCAGACGCCTGAACTCCCGCCTCAGCGTTGCAGCGTCTCGCGCTCGATCTGGTCGAGGGTGGCGTGGCGCACGTCGGTGCCCTTGATGATGTAGATCAGGTGCTCGGCGAGATTGGCTGCGTGGTCGGCGACGCGGTCGACGGCCTTGGTCACCGCCATCATGTCCAGCAGCACGGCGACCTGGCTGGGGTTCTTCGTGATCTGGGCAATCAGTTCGCCGGAAATTGCGTTGACCATGCGGCCAATGCCTTGCGCGGCGCGGATCACCGCGATCGCTTCGTCGAGTTCACCGCGCACGAAGGCGTTGAGCGCATCGCGCAACAGGCCACGGGCCAGGTCGGCCACGCGGTGGGTTTCTTCGAGCCAGCGCGCATCCGGCACGCCGCTGGAACGGATCGCGGCCGACAGGCGCGCGATCTTGCGCGCCTTGTCGCCGATCCGCTCGAGATCGGTGACCATCTTGCTCACGCCGAGCACCATGCGCAGATCGCCGGCGGTCGGCTGCCGCTTGGCGATCAGGTGCGCGCAATCGTGGTCGATATCGACTTCGAACTCGTTGACCCGGCGGTCGTTGGACACCACCTGCTCGGCCAGGTCGCTGCGCCCGTTGCGCAGGGCGTCGACCGCGAAGCGGAACTGTTCCTCGACCACGCCGCCCATCTCGACCACGCGCGAGCGCAGCGCTGCGAGATCGGCATCGTACTGTCGGCTGATATGTTCGCTGGTGTTCATGGTGTGGGTTCCGTAGCCGCTCAACCGAAGCGCCCGGTGATGTA
>JANOEA010000497.1:0-1745 GCA_031412975.1 Pseudomonadota bacterium
CGACGAAGCGGAGCACGGCCGTCGAGTACCCGCCGATGAGCCGGTTCGAGGCGGCGGCGATCGCGTCGAACACCGGCTGCACATCCGACGGTGAGCCGGCGATGACCTTCAGGATCTCGGCCGTCGCGGTCTGCCGCTCCAGCGCCTCCTGCGTCTCGTTGAACAGGCGCGCGTTCTGGATCGCGATCACGGCCTGGCCGGCGAAGGTATCCGCCAGGGCCACGTCCTTGGCGGTGAACGAGCCCGGCGCGCGCCGCAGCACAGCCAGCCCGCCGATGGCACGACCGTCACGCACCAGCGGCGCATAGACGCCGGTGCGAAAGCCGCTCTTGAGGCCGAAGTTGCGCACCAGCGGGTACTGTTCGGCGCCGAGTTCCAGGTCTTTCAGGTGCACCGTGCGCACGTCGATGACGCAGGCGCCGATCGGGCTCTGGTGGTCCAGCGGAATCGTGTCGGTAGGCAGGCCGCCGTTGCTGGCGCGCGCGCGCAGCCGATCGCTGTCGATCAGCCACAGCACGACACGGCTGTCGTCGAACAGCCCGCCGCAGTTGTGCACGATGGCGTCGAACACCGGCTGCGTGTCGGTCATCGACTTGCCGAGCACGCGCAGCACCTCGGCGGTGGCGGTCTGGCGCGCCAGGGCTTCTTTGGTTTCGTTGAACAGCCGCGCGTTCTCCAGTGCCACGCCCATGCCGGCGGCCACGGTGGTCAGCAACTCGACGGTGGCGTCGTCGAAGGCGTTCTCGCGCTCCAGGCTCACCAGGCGGATCGTGCCGCGCAGCCGGTGACCCACCATCAAGGGCACGAACACGCTCGATCGGCTGGGCTCGGTGCCGGGCGCGCTGCGCACGCCGTGGGCCTCGGTCATGGCGCGGTCCTTCAGCAGCAGCGGCTGCCCGCCGCTCAAGGCCATGGTCACCGGGTTGTCCGCGCCAAGCGTGAATGGCGGGATGCGGATGCGCTGGCCGCGCTCGACGACATACACCGGGTCGACCAGCGTGCCGTCTTCGCCGCTCCAGTGGATGCCGATGTTGTCGCTGCCGAACAGCTGCCGCAGCTGGTCGCCCACGGTTTCGATGACCGCGTCGAAGTCGAGCTCGGCCGAGAGCGCACGCTGTATGTCGTTGATCGCCGCCAGCTCGGAGGAGCGGCGCTCGGTCTGCTTCAGCAGGCGCTGCGTCTCGCTGAACAGTCGCGCGTTTTCCAGGCCCACGCCCAGGCTCGCCGCCACGGTGCCAAGCAGGCGCACTTCGGCCTGCCCGAAGGCGTTTTCCTGCGCGTGGTCGTTCAGCCCGACGGTGCCGACATGGCGCTCACCCAGCATGATCGGCACCAAGGCGGTGGACAGTGCCAGCTGCTTGCCCGGCACCGCGCGCATGCCCCAGCCGGCCATCTCGGCGCGGTTGTTGGCGACCACCGATTGCCCGCGCCTGAAGGCCTTGGCGATCGGGCTATCGGGGTTGGGCCGCAGCGGCGGCACCTGGATGCGCTGGCCATGCTGGCGCACATACAGGCCCTGCGTCTCGCCGGCCTGCGCATCCCACCAGAAGATGGACACGTCGAGCGTGCTGAAGACCTCGCTCAGCTGGTCACCGACCAGGTCGACCACGGCCTGGAACTCGGGTTCGGCGGCAATGCCATGCTGGATGCGGTTGATCAGCGCCAACTCTTCGGCGCGCGCTTCAGCGCGCTCGCGCGCGGCCTGTGCTTCGGCGGTGCGCTCGGCCACCTTGGCCTCCAGCCCC
>JANOEA010000498.1:0-6074 GCA_031412975.1 Pseudomonadota bacterium
GTCGGCGACAGCATCGCGAGCCTGGTCGCGAGCGTGGTGCCGACCGACAATCGGCTCGCCTGCGTGATGGCGTACTGCCTCGGCATGGCCGCCTTCACCATGGTGATGGGCAACGCGTTCGCGGCGTTTCCGGTGATCACCGGCGGCGTGGGCCTGCCGCTGCTGGTCGGCGTGCACCACGCCGAGCCCGCATCGATGGCCGCGATCGGCATGCTGGCCGGCTACTGCGGCACCCTGATGACGCCGATGGCGGCGAACTTCAACATCGTGCCCGCCGCACTGCTGGAACTGCGCGACGCCAACGCGGTGATCAAGGCGCAGGTCCCGACCGCGTTGCTGCTGCTGGCGGCCAACGTGGCGATCATGCACCTGGTGGTGTTCCGCCATGTCGGCTGAGCCACGCGTGGTGCTGCTGACCGGCTTCGATGCATTCGGCGGCGAGTCGCAGAATCCCGCCTGGGACGCGGTGCGCCGCCTGCGAGGTGCGCGCATCGCCGGCCACGAGGTGGTGGTGCAGCGTGTGCCGACCGCTTTCGCGCGCTGTGCCGGCGTGCTCGCACGGGCGATAGCGCGGCATCGACCGCGGCTGGTGCTGTGCGTAGGCCAGGCGGGGGGCCGCAGCGCCATCTCGCTCGAGCGGATCGCGATCAACTGCATCGATGCGCGGATACCCGACAACGATCGACAGCAGCCTGTGGACCAGCCGGTGATCGACGGCGCGCCGGTCGCCTACTTCACCGCGCTGCCGATCAAGGCCATGCTCGGTGCGTTGCGCGAGCGCGGATTTCCCGTCGAGGTATCCAACAGCGCCGGCACCTTCGTGTGCAATGCGTTGGCATTCCATCTCGCGCACGGTATTGCGACGCGCTGGCCGCGGTTGCGCGGCGGCTTCATCCACATTCCGTTCGCGCCCGCGCAGGTGGTTTCGCGCCCGGGCGTACCGAGCATGCCGATCGAGCTGGTGGCCGATGCGCTGCGGGTGGCGATCCGGATTGCATCGACCACCGCGGTGGATGTCCAGGTCGGCGCGGGTCGCGAAGACTGATCGGCGGTCGTGGTGCGGCGTGCTGCGTGTCAGCCCGCCGCGCGTCGCGAGGTCTGGTGCCATGCCACGCCTGCGGCGAGCAACGAACAGACCACGATGGTTGCCTGCTCCAGGGGCGACAGGCGCGCGCGCGCCATCGCGATGGCCATCTCCGGGCCGAGTGCCGTGAGCGCGTCGGCGAAATCGAGACCCAGGCCGCCGGCAATCAACAGGCCGGCTTTCAGATACATCGCAACGGCCGCCGCCAGCCCCGTGAGCAGGCCGGCCGCGAGGGCCCTGCGCCAGGCCACTGCGCGAACCATGCCGGTGGCGCCGATCACCGCTGCCATCGCAGCAGGCAACGCCATCCATGCAGCCTCGCCGCGCAGCACGATCGCGATCATCGCCCACGCGGCACCGGAACCGACGGCGAGCAGCAGGGCTGCGACCAGCGCCACGAAACTCATGAACAAACGGGCAGGCATCCGACCATTGTCGCGTTAGCCGCGCGCGCGGTCACGCGTCGCGCAGATAGGTCGGCAGTGGCACTTCGACGCCCGCTGTGTCCGCTTCCGGTGTGCCGCGGACGATGTGCAGCGGAACCACCCCCGCCCACACCGGCAAGGCCATGTCGTGCGGGTGGTCTTTGGGCCCGCCGCTGCGCTGCTTGACGCTGGCGTCCTCGATGCTGACGGCGAGCACCCTGGTGGCGGCCAGCTCGCTGGCGTCAGCTTCGCGGCTGTCGGCGGCACGCCCGGCGAGGACCGCGTCGGCGAAGCGATACAGGCAGCGCGCCTTGTCGGCCGGGTCGAGCACCTCGTGCGCGCGTCCGAAGACCACCGCGGAGCGATAGTTCAGCGAGTGCGAGAACTGCGAGCGTGCCAGCACCAGTCCATCGAGCAGGGTCACCGCGAGGCTGCAGGGCGCACCGCCTGCCAGCGTCTGCAGCAGGCGCGCCGATACGCTGCCGTGCAGCAGCACGCGGTCACCATCGCGGGCGTGCAGCATCGGGATCACGAACGGTTGCCCGTCGATCGCGAAGGCCACGTGGGCGATGAACGCTGCATCCAGCACCGCGTACAGTGCCTCGCGGTCGTAACTGGCGCGTTCGGGGTGGCGACGTACCGCGTGGCGATCGCCGCGCGAGGCAGGGGAATGCATGGGTTTGCTCACGATAGGGTTCGCTGGATCCAGGGACCGGAGCTGGTTCGCCAGGTCCCGCTGGCGCCCCGCTGCAGGCATCTCAAGCCCCATTCCGGGCTGTTATTCGAGCATGCCCTCGTTCGCGGCGCCACCGCGTTGCGCGAGGCTGCTGGCCGTGTCCGGCGGACACCCGACTTGCGATGGGGGCAAGCGCCGTGACAACTCGGCCCGGGCATTCCGGACGCGGCCACTTTCACGACGACGGTGCCCCGATTTCGGGCACAATGAGCGCCCCTTGTGCCGAGCCGTGCAGCGCCAACGATGGGTCACTTCAGCAACAGCAGCGAACCGGTGCGCTTCGAGCGCGACTGCGCGGCCGTCATGGTGCCGCAAGGCGAGGTGGTGAATCTGCCGGCCGGGCAGGTGGGCTACATCACCCAGGCGCTCGGTGGCAGCTTCACCGTGTATGTCGAGGGCAATCTGTTCCGGATCGCGAACAAGGATGCGGATGCGATCGGCAAGGAACCGCTGGAGCTGCCGCAACTGTCGTCGGATGCCGGCGACGACGAGGTCGAGCAGCTGGTGTGGACGCAGCTGCGGACCTGCTTCGACCCGGAGATCCCGATCAACATCGTCGATCTCGGACTGGTCTACGAGTGCACGGTCGCGCGGCGTGAAGCAGGCGGCCGAATCGCCAATGTGCGCATGACCCTGACCGCACCCGGCTGCGGCATGGGCGACATCCTGGTCGAGGACGTGCGCAGCAAGCTGATGCTGGTGCCCACCATCGAGGAATGCGATATCGAGATGGTGTTCGAACCACTGTGGAACCCGACCATGATGTCGGAAGCCGCGCGCCTCGAAACCGGCATGTTCTGAAGCGCCGCAGGCGCCTTCACCAGATCGGTCGGCTGAAATCGAACTCGGGCTCGGCGGTCGCCCGGCCCAGTCCATCGCCGCAGCCGTAGTCGATCGCCAGCCGCAGCAGCACGTGCGCGCGATCGATGCTGTCGACCGCCGGTGCGATCACCACCGACCCCAGTGCGTGCGCCTTGCGCACCAGTGCGAGCAGGGTGCCGCCGATCGCCTTGTCGCTGGTCGAATGCAGGACCAGTTCGGGATCGAGGCGCAGGTAATCCAGCGGCAGGGTCTTGAGCACGTGCACTGCAGCCCAGTCGCGGCCGAAGTCCGACAGCCCCAGGCGGACGCCCGCGGCGCGCAGGCGCCCCAGCGGCTCGAGCAGCTCGGCGCGGCGATCGAGAAGCTCCGCGCTGTCGAGCTCGAGGGTCAGTCCGGTGCCCGACAGGTTGCGCGATTTCAGTTCGGCCAGCAGCCAGTCGACCAGGTCGTCGCCGAGCAACGAGGCCGCGCGGATCGGCATGAACAGACGCACCTGGCGACCCAGCTTCAGGCGCGACTGCCGCGCGTCCAGCGCGGTGGCGAGCCGCCGGCGCTCGATTGCGGCCAGCGCGCCGAGTTCGGCCGCCACGGACGCATACACCGCATAGCGCGCGCTTGCATTGGAGTCCTGGGTGCCGACCAGCATGTAGTCGAGATCGAATTGTCCGATCAGCTTGCCGGCGAGCGGAACGATGGGCCGGAATTCGCAGCGCACGTGGTCGTCGTGCCACGGGCGCGTGAGCACCGCGCGCACCGCCAGTTGCGGATCGGGCTGCACCAGCGCGTACTCGCCGGGTTCGTACCAGAGCACCCGATTGCCGCCGACCCGCGCGGCCGCGAGACTCGCGGCCTCCGCGCGCGCGACCCGCGAATCGGCGCTGCCGTCGACATCGTCGAGCTGGGTGATGCCGATGCTGGCGGTGATCGGGGTCGCGCTGTCGCCACCACCGGCGCGCCGTTCGGCGAGCTTCAGGCGCAGGCGCTCGGCAAGTTCGGTGACCGCATCGCGATGATCGCGTGCGGCCAGCACCAGGTAGGCGAAGTCGCGCAGGGGGGCTGCGACATCGCCGCTGGCCAGCGCCTCGCGGAATGCCTGGGCGACCTCGGCTTCGAGTTGCGGCAGGCCGGACAGTCCGACCGACTCGCCGATCCGCTCGGCACGATCGAAGGCGACCATCAGCAGCACCGAGCCCGCCGGCTGGTTCGCCTGGCCGAGACGTTCGATTAGCGAGTGGCGCGAGTACATGCCGCTGCGGGCGTCGCGGCCGCCCCCGCCAGGCGTGCTGCCGTGCAGCCACTGCGCGCGTTGCACGCGCGCGCGGATCACCGAGGTCAAATGGCGTGGCTTCAACGGCGCGAGCAATACCTCGTCGGCACCTGCGGCGATCGCATCGAAGCGCCGCGCATCGTCGGCATGCTCGCCGTACAGCACCACGGGTACGCCGGTGAACTCCGGTTGTTGGCGGATCAGCTGGGCGACCGCATGGCCGCGGGCGTCGGGCAGCTCGTCGTCGATCAGCACGATGTCGGGTCGGAACTCGGCCAGCGCCGACAGCGCACCGGGCGCGTCGAAGGCCAATCGTGCGGTCATGCCCTCATCGACCAGCCAGCGTCCGTACGACGCGCCCAGTTCGCGATCGGCGTCGACGATGAGGACGCGGTACGGCGTGCTTTGGTGGCGGCCGAGCAGTTCCTCGACCCGCGCCACGATGCGATACGAATCCAGTGGCGCACCGAAAAAGGCCGCAGCCCCGGCGCGCATGGCGAGCAGCCGGTGGGTGAGGTCGGAGGCGGCCGAAAGCACGATCAGGGCAGGGCCGAGCGGGGTGCCAGGTGCCGCATCGCCGAGTGCTGCGACCAGCTGGGGCAGGTTGCGCAGCCTTGGTGCGTCGATCATCAGCACGCCAGGGCGGGCCTCGCGCAACCAGCCCAGCAGCCCGTTGAACTCGGCGAAATGGCGCAGGCCATAACCGTGCTCGGCCAGCGAGTCGCTCAAGCCCGGGCACAGCGTATCGCTGACGCCGAACAGGCACACGGTGCCGCGCGCTTCCTGCACCCGTGGTGGCGCGGCCGGCAACTGCACCACGTTGCCGGGCGGGGAGGTGCCGCCGAACAGTGCGACCGCCAGCGCATCCAGGCGTGCAAGCTGCTGGCGACTGGGCACCAGGGCGCCGTCGGCGAATACCGAAAGGTAGGCCGCGAGGTCGCCCGCGCGCGTGGATTGCCGGTCGTCGGTCGAGTCCAGCAGCGGCGCGAGCGACTCGCCGAAGTCCTGCGCTTCGGCAACGTTCCACGCAGCGACCAGGCGCGCCCAGCGCGCGGCCAGTGGCGCGAGTGCTGCATCGCCCGCCGCACGCGCCATCGGGTCGACCGGTTCCGCTGCGTTCATCGACTCCTGCCGGGCGCCGCCGCCGATGCTGCGTAGTAGCTCGATTCTGGCATGGTGCGGGGCTGTGGCAACGTGCGTTGCCTCACATTCAGCAGCGCCTGTCCCGGGCCCGGCGCACTGCGCGGCACGTGTGCAAGGCTCCATGATGGCGCACCCTGCGGTCGGCGGGTCGTACTCGCCTTGTCGCGGAAGGGCGCATGCCGCAAACTCGGGCCATCACCAACACCCGACTCTGGACTGCGGCATGAACCAGGTGCTCGAACGAATCCTGTTGCATCATCTGGAAGGCTCACGCGCCGGCCAGGTCGACAGCTTCACCCAGCCGGTGATCGTCATCGGGCGCGCGCCCGATTGCCACCTCGTGCTGGATGCCGACAAGGGTGTCTCCGGGCACCACTGCGAGATTCGCCAGGCCGGCGGTCAGTTCGAACTGATCGACAGCAACAGCACCAACGGCACCTTCATCGGCGATGAGCGCATCGCCAGCCAGGTTCTCAACTCGGGCGACAGCATCCGTTTCGGCTGGATGGGCCCGCTAGCCCGGGTCGAATTCGAAGCGGCCGTACGCTCGGTCCATCCCGACCACCCGATGGACAATTCGCAATCGACCGTGATGGT
>JANOEA010000499.1:0-4852 GCA_031412975.1 Pseudomonadota bacterium
AATGCACAAATCGAGGCCGGCGCGCAGGCTGTGATGGTCTTCGATACCTGGGGCGGCGCCTTGTCCGGCACGGCCTATGCGGAGTTCTCGCTCGCCTATTCGCGCCAGGTACTCGATGCCCTGATGCGCGAACGCGTCCACCATGTCTCCGAACAGGTGTTCACCATGTCCCCGGTACATACACCCCGTCAAGGGGGAAGGGCTTGTGCTCGGCAAGCTTCGATTGGTACCGCGACGCGCTCTTGCCCCCTCCCCCTTGAGGGGGGAGGGCTGGGGTGGGGGTGAGAGGCTTGCGCGGGCTTCGACTGTGCACGATCAACAGATCAGACAAGCCGGGGGTTTGTGCTCCATGCAGCCTCGCCGCACCTCCGACACCCCCATCCCAATCCTTCCCCCGTCAAGGGGGAAGGGCATTGTGCTCGGCAAGCTTCGATGGGTGCCGCGACCCGCTCTTGCTCCCTCCTGAACCGCCCCGACTTTACCGGAGGCCGATTGGTGACGCGACCCGCTCTTGCTCCCTCCCCCTTGACGGGGGAGGGCTGGGGTGGGGGTGCGAGGCTTGCGCGGGCTTCGACTGTGCACGATCAACAGATCAGACAAGCCGGGGGTTTGTGCTCCATGCAGCCTCGCCGCACCTCCGACACCCTCATCCCAATCCTTCCCCCGTCAAGGGGGAAGGGCATTGTGCTCGGCAAGCTTCGATTGGTGCCGCGACCCGCTCTTGCTCCCTCCCCCTTGACGGGGGAGGGCTGGGGTGGGGGTGACGACCTTGCGTGGCCGTCGACGGCGCTTGATCGACCTATGAAGGGCGGACGGGGTCATCGACATCGGTACCTTCGAAGATTTCCTCGATACTCCCGAAGTCAGGTTGTTTTCCCGTGGCGTTCGCCAATACTTCGGGTCAGGCTGGAACCAGTGCCACGGCCAGTGGTCTATTGACTCGCGTTTCATCGACAGGAATTGATCGCATGCGACTGCTGTCTGCACTGCTGCTGGGATTGGGCCTCGTCGTGCCTACTGCCGCTCTCGCCGATGCGCGGGCTCAACTCGACGCGTTCTCGGCCGGCCTCGACGGCGTGCGCGGCAGCTTCGTGCAGACCGTCTACGCAGCCGACGGCAGCGAGACCGAAACCAGCCGCGGCACGCTGGCGCTGCAGGCGCCGCGCCAGTTCCGCTGGCAATACGACGCGCCGTTCCCGCAGCTGATCGTCGCCGATGGGCTGAACGTGTGGGTGCACGATGTCGACCTCGAACAGGCCACGGTGCGCCCGCAGTCCAGCGAAGAAGCGCAGAGCCCACTGACCGTATTGACCGACCTCGGCCTGCTCGACCGGCAGTTCAACGTGGCACCACTGGCCGACGAGGATGGCATTGCGTGGCTGCGTTTGACCTCGAAGGCCGAAGAGCCCGCGTTCGCGAGCTGCGATCTGGGTTTTGCGGATCAGCAGCTGGTGCGCATGGTGCTGCGCGATCACCTCGGACAGCGCAACGAGCTGCGTTTCGCGCAGTGGGAGCGCAACCCCGCGCTGGATCCGGCGCTGTTTACCTTCGTGGCCCCCGAGGGCACCGACATCGTCGGCGAGCCGGTGGCGGGGGCGCAGGCGTTTCCGGTCGACGATTGACGCTCGGCCCGCGGCACCGCGACGCGGGTCGAGGCGGCCCGCGCTACGCATGGGCAGACGAGTAAGCTGCAGTCCCGCGTCCAGCAACCCTGGAGACCCGTGAGCGCCAAGCGCCGTCCAGCCGCCCCCGGCCTGTTCAACGAACCGATGGCACTCAAGCCGTTGGCCGAGCGCATGCGTCCGCGCACGCTCGACCAGATCGTCGGCCAGGAGCGCCTGCTGGGTCCTGGCACCGCGCTACGCCGCGAAGTGGAAGCCGGACGCGTGCACTCGATGATCCTGTGGGGCCCGCCGGGTTGCGGCAAGACCACGCTGGCGCTGCTGCTCGCGCAGTACGCGAAGGCCGAGTTCGTCGCGCTGTCGGCGGTGCTCTCGGGCATCGCCGACGTGCGTGTGGCACTGGCCGATGCCGAAGTGCGCTTCCAGACCGGCATCCGCTCGGTGCTGTTCATCGACGAGGTGCACCGCTTCAACAAGGCGCAGCAGGATGCGTTCCTGCCGCACGTTGAGCGCGGGGTGATCGTGCTGGTCGGCGCGACCACCGAGAATCCCTCCTTCGAACTCAACTCCGCGCTGCTGTCGCGCTGTCGCGTGCACGTGCTCGATTCGGTCGGCCCCGCTGCGATCGCGACCGCACTGCAGTCGGCCCTCGACGACAGCGAGCGCGGACTCGGCGGTCGCGGACTGTCGGTGGCGCCACAAACGCTCGCGCAGATCGCGCACGCCGCCGATGGCGATGTGCGGCGCGCGCTGACCCTGCTCGAGATCGCCGCCGACCTGGCCATCGACGGGCACATTTCTCAGGGCACCCTGGAACAAGTGCTGGCCGATCGCACGCGGCGCTTCGACAAGGGCGGCGAGCAGTTCTACGACCAGATCTCGGCGCTGCACAAATCGGTGCGCAGCTCCGATCCCGATGCAGCGCTCTACTGGCTGGTGCGCATGCTCGATGGCGGCTGCGATCCGAGCTACCTCGCGCGCCGACTGGTGCGGATGGCGATCGAGGACGTGGGTCTTGGCGATCCGCGCGCACTCGCGATGGCGATCGATGCGTGGCAGACCTACGAGCGGCTCGGTTCGCCCGAGGGCGATCTCGCGCTCGCGCAGTTGGCGGTGTACCTCGCGCTCGCGCCGCGCAGCAACGCGGTCTATCGCGCGCTGGGCCGCGTGCGCGCGGAGATCGTGGACACCGGCACGCTGGCGGTGCCGCTGGCGATCCGCAACGCGCCGACGAAGTTGATGAAAGAGCTTGGCTATGGCCGCGACTATGTCTACGACCACGACGTCGAAGGCGGTGTGGCGATCGGCCAGCAATGCCTGCCCGATGAGCTGGCCGGCCGCATTTACTACGAACCGGTGCCGCGCGGCCTCGAATTGAAGCTGAAGGAAAAGCTCGATGCGCTGCGTCGCGCGCGCGGCCTCGATCCTGACTCGCCTGCAGCATGACGCCTGCTTTCGGCAACCAGTTGTTGCTGGTGATGGCCGGCGGTGCAATCGGCGCGGCCGGGCGTTTCGCGATCGGCCAGTGGTTGATGCGGCACGCCGAGGGTGGATTCCCGTGGGGCACCCTCGTGGTCAATCTCAGCGGCTCGCTCGTCGCCGGATTCCTGCTCGGCTGGCTCGACGAACGCGGACCGCACCACGCGATGTGGCGACTGTTCCTGATGGTCGGCGTGCTCGGCGGCTTCACCACCTATTCGGCGCTGATGGTCGAGACCTTGCTGCTGGCACGTGCGCCGCGCCCACCACTGGTGGCGGCGTATCTGCTGAGCACCCTGCTGGGCGGCCTGCTGCTGGTGTGGGCCGGATTCCGGATCGGCGGCAGTCTGCGCGGCTGAGCCGGTTTGCCGGCAGCGGGGCAGGGCGCGGATAATGCGTACTTCCCGCTTGATCGAGGCGTTCCCATGCTGGACCCCAACCTGCTGCGCGGCTCGCTCGCGCAGACCGCACAACGCCTGCGCGATACCCGCGGCTTCGAACTCGACGTGGCGACGCTGGACGCACTCGAGTCCGAGCGCAAGACGATCCAGATCCGCACGCAGGAACTGCAGAACCTGCGCAATACGCGCTCGAAGGCGATCGGCGCGGCCAAGGCCAAAGGCGAGGACGTGGCACCCCTGATGGCCGAAGTGGCCGGCTTCGGCGATGAGCTCAAGGCCTCCGAAGCGCGTCTGGCCGAGCTGCAGCAGTCGTTCGCCGAGATCGCCGCACTGGTGCCGAACATTCCGCACGACAGTGTGCCTGCCGGGCGGGACGAGCGTGCCAACGTCGAGGTGCGTCGCTGGGGCGCGCCGACGGTGTTCGACTTCACCCCGAAAGACCATGTCGAACTCGGCGCGCGCAAAGGCTGGCTCGATGGCGAGACCGCGGTGAAGCTGTCCGGCGCGCGCTTCACGGTGCTGCGCGGCGAACTCGCCCGGCTGCATCGTGCGCTTGCACAGTTCATGTTGGACCTGCATACCGGCGAGCACGGATACCTCGAAGTCAACGTGCCGCTGCTGGTCACCCCGGAGGCGATGCACGGCACCGGCCAGCTGCCGAAGTTCGAGGACGATCTGTTCCGCACCGACACCGGCGCGGTGCGCCGCTATCTGGTACCGACCGCCGAGGTGCCGCTGACCAACCTCGTGCGCGACAGCATCGTCGAGGACGCCACGCTGCCGCTGCGCATGACCGCGCACTCGATGTGCTTTCGCGCCGAAGCCGGCAGCTACGGCCGCGACGTGCGCGGCATGATCCGTCAGCACCAGTTCGAGAAGGTCGAGCTGGTCAGCATCACCACGCCCGAACAGTCGCAGGACGAGCACGAGCGCATGACGCGCTGCGCCGAGACCATTCTCGAGCGGCTGGAGTTGCCCTACCGCCGGATGCTGCTGTGCGCCGGCGACATGGGCTTTGCCGCCAGCAAGACCTTCGATCTCGAAGTGTGGGTGCCGGGGCAGGGGACCTATCGCGAGATCAGCTCATGCTCGAACTGCGACACCTTCCAGGCACGCCGCCTGCAGGCGCGCTGGCGCAATCCGGCCAACGGCAAGCCGGAATTGCTGCATACGCTCAACGGCTCGGGAGTAGCGATCGGCCGCGCGCTGATCGCGGTGATGGAGAACTACCAGCAGGCGGATGGTTCGATCCGGGTGCCGCAGGCGCTGCGCCCGTGGATGGGCGGGGCCGAGGTGATCGCCTGATCGATTCGTGGGGCGGGGGAGTGGCACGCACCACGAATGCCGAAC